>CBDDSA010000060.1:0-4357 GCA_965233185.1 uncultured bacterium | reverse complement strand
GCGACCTCGGTCCCGCCCACTTCGATCAACGCAACCGCGCCCGAACGGCCAGCCGCCTGCTCAAGCGGCTGAAAGACATGGGCATCGACGTACTGCAGACCCGCTTGACCGAAGCGGCAGCGCTCCCAGTTACTCTCTAGGCGGGAACGCTGCTTGCTGTAGGAGGTACGGCGGCGCAGCAGCATAGCCGCTTTCGCTATGAGGCGCGTGCGCTGCAAGGTCAACCATACAGCGTCATGGCAGCACTACTTTTCCGGCAATGAACGCACGGGCGCAAAAAAAATTGTCACCGGCTTTCGACGCGCCCGGACGCAACCGGCTGCTCGCGGCGATTGCGCCAACCGAACTGCGCGCGCTCGAGCAACAGCTGGAGTACGTCCGGCTGCCGCTGAGAAGGTCGCTCCACGAGCCGGGGCAATCCGTGCGCTACGTGTACTTTCCGACCTCGGGCATCGTGTCGCTGCTTTGCGTGAACGATACGGGCGCAAGCGCGAAACTCACGGTGGTGGGCTGCGAGGGCATGGTGGGACTGGAGGCGCTGCTTGGCGGCGCGATCGCCACCAACCGTGCTCTGGTGCAGGCCGCGGGCAGCGCCTACCGGCTAGGTGAACGCGACGCTAGGGCGGCATTCGCCAGGGGCGGCAGCTTCCAGGCGCTGGCGCTGAGGTTCGCCCACGCGCTGATCCTCGAGCTATCACAGACAGCGGTGTGCAACCTGCATCACCGGGTGGAGCACCAGCTGGGGCGGTGGCTGTTGCTATGCCTGGACCGCCTGGAAGGAAACGAGATCGAGATGACGCACGAGCTGATAGCAGGGCTGCTCGGCGTGCGCCGGCAAGGCGTCACGGAGGCGACGAAGAAGCTCCAGGAGCGCAAAATCATCACGCATTCGCGCGGGCGCATCACGGTGCTCGACCGCGACGCCCTCGAAGCATGCGCCTGCGAGTGTTATCGCCTCATCAAGCGGCAGACCGCCGCGCTGTTCGCCGACATGCCGGTCTAGCCCAGCCTATCCCTTGACGCAAAGCACCTGGTTGAGCGTGTGCACGACCTCGACCAGGTCCGATTGGTTCGCCATCACCTCGTCGATGTCCTTGTACGCGCCCGGGATCTCGTCCAGCACACCCTTGTCCTTCCGGCAGATGACGCCTTGCGTCTGGCTCTCCAGATCCTGAACCGAAAAACGCTTCTGCGCGGCATTGCGGCTCATGCGGCGTCCGGCGCCGTGGGCGCAGGAGTGGAAGCTCTCGGCGGCGCCGCGCCCGCGCACGATGTAGCTGCGCGCGCCCATGCTGCCCGGGATGATGCCGAGCTCGCCGGCGCGCGCGCGGATCGCACCCTTGCGCGTAAGCCATACTTTCTCGCCGTAGTGCTCCTCGCGCTCGACGTAGTTGTGGTGGCAATTCACCGCCGCGCCGGTCACTTCGAACGCCGGCAGATGGCGGCGCAGCGCCTCTAGCACGATGTCCATCATCTCCTCGCGGTTGGCGCGCGCGTAATCCTGCGCCCAGCCGACCGCTTCCACGTAGTCGTCGAAGTGCGCGGTTCCCTGGTCGAAATACGACAGATCCTTGTCGGGCAGAAATCCCTGCGACTTCTCCATATCCCGCTTCGCCAGCTCGATGAAGTAGGAGCCGATGGCATTGCCGATGCCGCGGCTGCCCGAATGCAGCATCACCCAGACGCGCCCGCCCTCGTCCAGGCACACCTCGATGAAGTGGTTGCCGCCGCCGAGCGTGCCAAGCTGCAGCGCCCAGTGGGATTTCTTGCCCACGCGCTTGCCGATTCCCGGGTGCCTTTCCAGGATCCCGCGCAGCGGCCGCGCGAAAGACCGCGCGTCGCGCGCGTCGCGCTCGTCGTGCTGCGCGAAGCCCACCGGCACGTCGCGCGAGATCTGGTTGAAGACGGCCTTCAGCCTTTTCTCATCGAGATCATTGGAGGTGAGGGAAAGACGCGCGGCCATCATGCCGCAGCCGATGTCTACGCCGACCGCGGCCGGGATGATCGCGCGCACCGTGGGAATCACCGAGCCCACCGTGGCACCGATGCCCAGGTGCACGTCGGGCATCGCCGCCACGTGGTGGTGCACGATGGGCAGGCGCGAGATATTGACCAGCTGCTGGCGGGCCGCCGGCTCGATTTCCGCGGTATAGACTTCCACCGGCACCTTGCCTTCGGTGATCCTCTGAATTACGGGCATGAGGCTTGCGATTATAGGAAACGATGCAGACCGAACGCAGCAAAATGCTCGCCGGAGAGCTATATGACCCGCTGGACCCGGAATTGCTTGCGGCACGCAATCGCGCCCGGGACCTCTGCCAGTCGCTCAACGCCACGCGCGAAGGCGAGCAGGAGGCGAGGCGGCGCGTCCTGCGGGAGCTTCTCGGTGCGGGCGGCGACACGGTGTGGATGCAGCCGCCGTTCTACTGCGATTACGGCGCGAACATCGAGCTCGGGGAGCGGGTGTTCTTCAACTTCAACTGCGTCGTGCTGGACGTCTGCCCGGTGCGTATCGGCAGCTATACGTTGTTCCGCCCCGCGGTGCAGGTCTATACGCCCCTGCGCCCGTTCGACCCCGGCCTGCGCACGTTCGCCGCGGGCAATCCGTGCCGGGTGATTCGCGAGGCTACAGCCGCAGAAGCCTCGCCGCATTCTGCTTCATGATCAGCGGCCGCACTTCGGGCTTGATGGGCAGCTTGTCGAATTCGGCGATCCATTTTTCCGGCGCGAGCACGGGGTAATCGGAGCCGAACAGGATCTTGTCCTTGAGCAGCGTGTTGGCGTATTGCACCAGGATGGGCGGGAAGTAGCGCGGCGACCAGCCCGAGAGGTCGATGTAGACCTGCGGCTTGTGCGTGGCCACCGAGAGCGCTTCCTCCTGCCAGGGAAACGACGGGTGGGCGAGGATGATCGGCATGTCGGGAAAGTCCACCGCCACGTCGTCCACCAGCATCGGGTTGCCGTACTTCAGCCGGATGCCGCCGCCGCCGCGCGTGCCGGCGCCCACGCCGGTCTGTCCCGAATGGAACAGCGCCGGGAGCTTGGCCTCCGCGATCACCTCGTAGAGCGGGTAGGCCATGCGGTCGTTCGGCATGAAGTCCTGCACCTGCGGGTGGAACTTGAAGCCTTTCACGCCGTACTCGGAGATGAGCTTCTTCGCCAGGCGCACCCCTTCGGCGCCGCGGTGCGGATTGACGCTGGCGAAGGGAATCGCCACGTCGGAATGCTCGCGCGCGAGCTCGGCAATCTCCTCGTTGGTGATCTTGCGGCTCGCGCCCTTGTCGCCGTCCACCGTGAACACCACGAACGCCATCTTCAGCTTGCGGTACATCGCCGCCATCTCGGGCACCGTCTGGTGCTGCGGCTGGTAGCGGAAGTAGCGCCCCATCGCCTCCTGCGATTCGGTCGGCGCGTCGTCCACCTGCAGCGCCGACTTCCAGGCGTGCGTATGCACGTCGATCGCCACCAGCTCGTCCAGCTTCATCGCTTTTTCGCCCATTCCAGTGCTTCGTCGAGGCGATCTTCGCCCCAGAACATTTCATCGCCCACCATGAACGTAGGCGCGCCGAATATGCCGAGCCGGCGCGCCGCATCCGTCTCTTCCTGAAAGCGTTGGCGGATTTGCTCGGAGTCCGCCCGGGCCACGAGGCGCGGGTCCATCTTCGCGGGGTCGCCGGGTGCCTGATGCTCCGCGAACCAGCGGCGAAACGTTTCCATAGCGTATTGCTCGCACCAGCCTTCATCGGCGGCCACCAGCGCCGCGCGGTTCGAGAACCCCTGCCGATCGACCGGGAACGGCAGGCCGGGCTTGAACGGCAACCCGTAGCGCGTCGCGCGCCGCTCCACGTCCCGCCAGATGTACTTCATCTTTACCGGGTTGCTCCGCGGCAAGTTGCTCTGCTCAAGCATGATGGCGCGCACGTCGAACGGCCGCCAGCGCAGCGACACGCGCGCCTGCCTCGCCGCCTCGCCAATGCGCATGACGGCCAGATAGCTGTAGAGACTGCCGATAAAAAAGAAGAAGTCCATGTCAGGCGGCAAGCAGTACGCGCGGCGAGCCGGCGTAGAGCTCTTCGACGATGGCGGCGCGCCGCGCGAGCACCGCGCGCTGGTTGATCGACCCCTTGTCGGTCATCTCGCCCGCGTCGAGCGACGGCGGCTCTTCGAGCACCATGGCGCGGACGACGCGGTTGGAGCTTCCCGTGCTTTCCAGCGACTTCAGCTTTTCCGCATACTGCCCAAGGGAGGCCGTGCCCGCGGGAAAGATCAGCGCGCCCAGTTCTCCCCTTCCCTCGCCTGCGAACACCACGTCGCGCACCAGTGGCGCAAAATGCTCGATGAAGCGCGCGCGCAGCGG
>CBDDSA010000059.1:0-55647 GCA_965233185.1 uncultured bacterium | reverse complement strand
TCTTCGGGCACGCCCAGCCGGGTAAGGCCGCCGATCAGCCCGCCGGCAACCGCGCCGATGCCCGCGCCGGCGAGCGCCGCGGCGATCGGCCCGGCGGCGATGATGGGCCCGACCCCCGGTATGGCAAGCGGCGCCACCGAGAGCAGCAACCCGCCCAGGCCGCCGATCGCGGCGCCGGCGCCCGCGCCGGTCAGCGCGCCGCTCGCGGCGTCGCTCGCTTCGCCTTCCGACTCGTTCAGGCGCGCCGACGAAGGGACCGTCTGCTTCTCGTTCGCCATGAAGCCGATGTCCTCGCGCCGGATGCCTGAGGATACGAGGTCGCGCACCACGGCCTGCGCCTCATCCAGGTTGTCCATCATTCCTACTACCGTCTTCGCCATCTTTGCTCTCCTCGGGGTTGGAACTGCTGCGTTGAACCGTTGCCTGCTCGCGGCGCAAGTTGACCTGCTCGCGATGCCGTGTCTGCACTTCGCGCCGGCGCAGCCGGATCTCCTCTTTGAGGACCCACTGCCTGTGCACCGTCACCACTTCCTCGTAGACCGGAATGATCAGCAGGTCGCCTTCCTCGCGCGGCGGCGCAGGCGCTTCGACCACGGGATTGATCGCGACATGCTCGATGTCGACCTCGTCGTGGCGCAGCGGCCGGTTTCGACGTCGCGCTTGGAGACGTGCGCTTCCTCCTGCGCTACGGGAACGATGCGTTCGGGCATGGGTGAGGAAAGCAAGCCCCTTGCCAGGCATGAGCCGAACGGCCCATGGCCGCCGGTCGGGCAGGATTATTGCTGCAGGCTCGGCGGGCGCGCACTATCGCTGCCCGACCCGACGAACCGGATACCACAGGAGAGATCAAATGAAATTCGCCAAACCCTTACTCGTAGCCTCCGCGCTCGCGCTGGCCTTCGGCGCGTACGCCGCTGACGACAAGCAGGCCCGGGCCAAAGACCCCGAGCCCGGCTTCAACGCCCTGGACGCCAACGACGACGGCAAGCTGACGCGCGCCGAGGCGGCCAAGGACAAGAGCCTCGCGGCGAAGTGGAAGGAAGCCGACCGCAACAACGACGGCTCGGTGAGCCGCGCGGAATACCTGATGGTGAAGGGCAAGAAGGACATCGGCCGCGCCGCCGACGCCGTCAAGGACGCGGTGAGCAGCGACGACAAGAGCTCGAGCGCGGGCTCGACCAGTAAAAAGTAGCGCTACTTAGCCCACGAATCCCGCAGCGTGACGGTGCGGTTGAAGCCGTCGCGGTCGCGCACGAAGTAGCCGTGCCGCTCGAACTGGAAACGCTCGCCGGCCTGCGCGCCGGCGAGCGCCGGCTCGAGTTGCGCGCGGATGGTTTTCTTCGAGTCCGGGTTGAGCTGGGCGAGGAAGTCATCGCCCGGCTGCGGCGCCTGGAACAGCCGGTCGTACAGGTGCACCGGCGCGGCGTGCGCGTGGCGCGCGCTGACCCAGTGGATGTTGCCCTTGACCTTGTACTTGTCCGCGCCGGGGGTGCCTGACTTCGAGTCGGGATGGTAGGCGCAGCGCACCGCGCCGTTGTCCATCCCGAGGCATTTCACCACGTAACCGTAGCGCAGGCGTACCTCGTTGCCCGGGTACAGGCGAAAGTAGCCTTTCTGCGGCTTTTCCTGGTAGTCCTCGCGCTCGATCCACAGCTCGCGCGCGAAGGGCACGCCGCGCTTTCCCTGCTCCGGCTTCTGCGGGTGGTTCGGCACTTCGGCGAGCTCTTCTTCCGGCTCGGGATAGTTCTCGATCACCAGCTTGAGCGGATCGAGCACCGCCATGCGGCGCGGCGCGACTTCATTCAGGTGCTCGCGCATGGAGCCTTCCAGCTCGCCGAACTCGATGAGCTGGTTCGCTTTCGATACGCCGATTTTCTCGGCGAAGTGGCGGAAGCCCTCCGGCGTGTAGCCGCGGCGGCGCGCGCCCGCAAGGGTCGGCATGCGCGGATCGTCCCAGCCGTCGACATGGCCTTCTTCCACCAGCTGGATCAGGCGCCTTTTTGAGAGCACCACGTAAGTCAGGTTGAGCCGGGCGAATTCGATCTGCTGCGGCAGCGGCCGCTCGAGCAGGCCGCCTTCGGCGAGGCGCCCGAGCAGCCAGTCGTAGAACGGCCGCTGGTCCTCGAACTCGAGCGTGCACAGCGAGTGCGTGACGCGCTCGAGCGCG
The DNA here is from genome assembly GCA_965233185.1 of uncultured bacterium. Classification (GTDB taxonomy): domain Bacteria; phylum Pseudomonadota; class Gammaproteobacteria; order Burkholderiales; family SG8-39; genus SCGC-AG-212-J23. The sequence continues at coordinate 53,480 of CBDDSA010000059.1, read as the reverse complement.
TCCTCGATCGGGTGCGCGTAGGTATACATGGGATAGATGCACCACGCGCCGCCGGTGCGGTGGTGCTCGGCGTGGCGGATGCGGTAGAGCACCGGGTCGCGCAGGTTCAGGTTCGGCGTGCCCATGTCGATCTTCGCGCGCAGCACGTGCGCGCCGTCGGCGAACTCGCCCCGCTTCATCCGCTCCAGGAGATCGCGGCTCTCGGATGCGCTGCGGCCGCGGTAGGGCGAGTCGCGGCCGGGCTCGGTGAAGCTGCCGCGGTTCGCGCGCATCGCCTCGGCGCTCTGGCTGTCCACGTAGGCGAGGCCGCGCTCCACCAGGTACTGCGCCGCGCGGTACATGAAGTCGAAATAGTCGCTCGCGTAAAGCGGCGTATCGAAGGCGAATCCGAGCCAGCGCACCGCCTCGATGATCGCGTCGACGTACTCCTGCTCCTCCTTCTCCGGATTGGTGTCGTCGAAGCGCAGGTTGCAGCGCCCGCCGTACTCCAGCGCCAGGCCGAAGTTCAGGGCGATGGACTTGGCGTGGCCGAAATGCAGATAGCCGTTCGGTTCCGGCGGAAAACGGGTGACAATGGCCCGATGCCTGCCCGAGGCAAGGTCCGCCTCGATGACCTGGCGAATGAAATTGGACGCGGAAGGAGGGCGCTGCATCATGAAAAAGCTCGGGATATTCATAATTTTACAGTGCGCGCTGTTCGGGCTGGCGCAGGCGCAGAGCTTCCCGTCCAAGGGCATGCGCATCCTGGTGCCCAGCCCGGCGGGCAGCTCGCCCGACATCCGCGCGCGCCAGATCGCCGGCAAGCTCGCGCAGGCCTTCGGCCAGCCGGTGATCGTGGAAAACCGCCCCGGCGGCGCGGGGCTGATCGCGGCGCGCGAGGCGGCGGGCGCGGCGCCCGACGGCCACACCCTGCTGCTAGCGCTCATCAACAACGCCATCGCCGACGTGCTCAAGCCCGATCCGTGCTGCCGCCTGAACCAGGAGCTGCTGCCGGTCTCGCGCTTCACCATGACGCCGCTCGTGATGGTGGTGCATCCGTCGCTCAAGACCAATACGGTCATCGACTACGTGCAGCTCGCCAAGCAGAAGCCCGGCGGCCTGACGTACGCCTCCGCCGGCCCGGGCAGCATCAGCCAGCTGGTGGGCGAATGGCTGAAGTCCGAAACCGGCACCGACATCCTGCAGGTGCCCTACAAAGGAGTGAACGCCGAGCTTCCGGACCTCATGGGCGGGCAGGTGCACACCGCGTTCGTGGTGCCGCAAGTGCTCATCGCCCCGGTGAAGGCCGAGAAGCTGCGCGCGCTCGCCATCATGGGTCCGGCGCGCCTGGACGTCCTGCCCGGCGTGCCGACCATGCGCGAGGCCGGAATGCCCGGGGTGGAGGCGATCGTCTGGAACGGCATCTTCGTGCCCGCCGGCACGCCGCCGCCGGCCATCCAGGCGCTGCACCGCGAGCTGGTGCGCGCCTTCAACGCGCCCGACATCAAGGACCAGGTGACCCGGACCGGGTCCTACGTCGCCGCCGACACCCCCGTCGAGTTCGCCGCCTTCATCCGCGCCGAGAACGCGAAGTGGGCCAAGGTCATCAAGGACGCCAAGATCACCGCAAACTGAAATCGGGGTCAGAGCCCGAATACGTACCCACAACGGAGGTTCGCTTGAAAGTCAAAGCCGCCGTGGCCTTCGCCGCCGGCAAGCCCCTGGCAATCGAAACCGTCGATCTGGAAGGACCAAAGGCGGGCGAGGTACTGGTGGAGATCAAGGCAAGCGGCGTGTGCCATACCGACGAGTTCACCCTGTCGGGAGCCGATCCGGAAGGCCTTTTCCCCGCAATCCTCGGCCATGAGGGCGCCGGCATCGTGGTGGATGCCGGTCCCGGCGTCATGACGCTCAAGAGGGGCGACCACGTCGTCCCGCTTTACGTTCCCGAGTGCCGGCAGTGCAAGGCGTGCCTGTCGCGCAAGACCAACCTGTGCACGGCGATCCGCGCGACGCAGGGCAAGGGCGTCATGCCGGACGGAACCAGCCGGTTCTCGCTGAACGGCAAGCCGGTGCTGCATTACATGGGCTGCTCGACGTTCTCGAACTTGACCGTGCTGCCCGAGGTCGCGCTGGCGAAGATCCGCGAGGACGCGCCGTTCGACAAGGTCTGCTACATCGGCTGCGGCGTGACCACCGGCATCGGCGCGGTCATCAATACCGCGAAGGTTGAGCCCGGCGCCAACGTGGTGGTCTTCGGGCTGGGCGGCATCGGCCTGAACGTGGTGCAAGGCGCCCGGTTGGCCGGCGCCGACATGATCGTCGGCGTCGACATCAATCCGCGCCGCAAGGCGCTGGCCGAGAAGTTCGGCATGACGCACTTTGTCGATCCGAAGGGCAAGGATGTAGTTGCTGAGATCGTCGAACTCACACGCGGGGGTGCGGATTACAGCTTCGAGTGCGTCGGCAACGTGGACCTGATGCGCCAGGCGCTCGAGTGCTGCCATAGGGGCTGGGGCACGTCGGTCATCATCGGCGTGGCGGGTGCCGGGCAGGAGATACGCACGCGGCCTTTCCAGCTCGTGACCGGGCGCACGTGGAAAGGCACCGCCTTCGGCGGCGCCAGGGGCCGCAGCGACGTGCCCAGGATCGTGGACTGGTACATGGACGGCAAGATCAACATCGACGATCTCATCACCCACGTCTTGCCGCTCACCGACATCAACCGGGGCTTCGAGCTGATGCGCGCGGGAGAGTCGATCCGCAGCGTGGTGGTCTATTGAGCAGCCAATCGGGCTCTGACCCCGATTGGAATTCGGGCTCTGACCCCGATCTCCCCGGTGTAGCGCGCGCGGCGCGCTAGCGGCGCGCGAGGCGCTCGAAGTCGTCGTCGACGCCCAGCATGTAGCGCGCGAGGTCGTCGACCACGTCGTTGAATACGGCGGTGGACAGGCGGTACTGCACGCGGCCCAGGCGGCGCACGTTGGTAAGCTCGGCCTGCACGAGCTGCGCGTCGTAGTCGGGCCGCAGCACGATCTCGCAGGGCAGCGAGCCGGTGACGCTGAACTCGGCGCGCGACACCTTGCCGAAGTCGTTCTTCGCCTCGACGCGGTGGCTGAAGGCGATCTTCATGGCCTTCAGGTACTGCTCGCAGCGCGGGATGTCCTCGCCCAGCAGCTTCGCCTTCGCCGGCACGCTGGGGGTGATGCGAAAGCGCATGAACATGTGGTCGTGCACCTCGCGGCCGTGCAGGTGGCGCTTGCGCGCATCGACGAACGCCTCCGACAGGCGCACCGCCGGCAGCTTGCCCAGGTAGATGAACTCGTAGGGCTGCTCGGAGGTGGGACGGATCTCATTCAGCTCGCGCACCAGCTCGAGCAGATACTGGAAGGCGGCGGCCATCGCCTGGTCGAGCTCGGCGATGCGCTTGTCGCGCTCCGCGTGCGCGTCGGGCTTGGGCGGCAGCACCGAGGCCTGCTTGCGCAGCATGTCGAGCGCGGCCCGGCGCATGGTGCCGGTGTTGGTGAGCTCGGCCACCGGCGTGGGACCGAGCGAGCGCTCGAAGGCTTCGCGCTTGCGCGCCTGGTCCTCGGCCCAGCGGCGCATTTCCTCCTCCTTGCGCAGCTGCGCCTGCTGCTCGGCGCGCAGCCGCGCTTCCTCGTCCCGGTCGAAGCGCTCGACGAACTTGTCCAGGTCCTTGAGGAGCTGCGAGCGCGCCTGGTCTTCCGCGATCGGCCGCGCCGCCGGGTGCGAGCGGCTGGCGAGGGCGGCGTCGTCCTCGGCGGCGCGCGCCGGGGCCGCGCCCATGCGCCGCAGGTCGAACGCCATCTCGGCGGCGCGCTGGTAGCGCTCCTCGGGCTTCTTGGCGAGCGCCCGGTCGACGATGCGCTCGAATCCGGCCGGGATGCGCGGATCGACCTGGCGCAGCGGCGGATGAGGGATGGCGGCGATGCGGTTCATGAGCGGGAACACCGTGGTGTCGCCGGCGCTCTCGAAGGGCGTGCGCCGCGCCAGCATCTCGTAGAGCACCACGCCGAGGGAGAAAATGTCGGAGCGCGGGTCGACCGGCATGCCCAGCACCTGCTCGGGCGACATGTAGCGCGGCGAGCCGAGCGAGGTGCCGGTCTGGGTCATGGTGGACGAGGGCACGTAGGCGACGCCGAAGTCGGTGAGCTTGGCGCGCTCCATGGCATCGATCATCACGTTGGCCGGCTTCACGTCGCGGTGCACGATCGAATAGCGCTGCGCCAGGTCCAGCGCGTCGGCGAGCTGCGCGGCGATGTCGGCTACCAGGTCGTAGGCGAGGCGCCCGTCCTCGCGCAGGATGGTCTGCAGCGAGCGCCCCTCCAGCAGCTCCATGGCGATGTAGGCCATGCCGTCCTGCTCGCCGACGTCGAAGATGGTGACGATGTTGGGATGGTTCAGGCGCCCGGCCGAGCGCGCCTCGCGGATGAAGCGCTCGCGCACCTCGGCCATGACATCCGTGGGCAGGTCGGCCAGCAGCGTCTTGATCGCCACCTCGCGCTCGATCAGCGGATCGAGCGCCCGGTACACCGCGCCCATCGCCCCGCGCCCCAATTCCCCTAAGATCTTGTAACGGCCCAGCGTGGTTCGCACTGCGCACGCCTCGTTATGTATTAGGTCCATTCTACCGGCCAACTAACGGAAAATGCTTGAACTTTTGATACGTGGCGCACTGCTCGCCGACGGTACCGGGGCCCCCGCCCGGCAGGCCGACGTCGGGGTCAGGAAAGGCAAAATCGTGGCGCTGGGGACCGTGCGCGAAAGCGCGCGGCGCACCTTGGACGCCGGCGGGCTATGCCTGATGCCCGGCATCGTCGACGTTCATACGCACTACGACGCCCAGGCCACCTGGGACCCGACGCTGTCGCCTTCGGTGTCGCTGGGCGTCACCACCGCGATCCTGGGCAACTGCGGCTTCGGCATCGCGCCTTGCCCGCGGGCGCTGCGCGAAACCCTCGTCAAGAATCTTTCGGTGGTGGAGGGCATGGACCTCAACGCGCTGCTCGCCGGCACGCGCTGGGACTTCGAGACCTTCGCCGAGTACCTGCAGGCGCTGGAGCGCGGCCGGCCGTGCGCCAACGTCGGCGTGCTGGCCGGCCACTCCACCATCCGCACCGCCGTGATGGGTGAGGAGGCTTCCACGCGCGCCACGCCGACGCGTCAGGAATTGTCCGAGATGCAGCGCCTGGTGCGCGAAGCGCTGCACGCGGGCGCGGCGGGATTCGCCTCCTCGTTCTCGCCCAACCACAGCGGCTGGGGCGGCAAGCCCATGCCCTCCACCATCGCCTCGGACGAGGAGCTGCGCTGCCTGGCAGGCGAGCTCAAGGCCTTCGGCAAGGGCATCTTCGTCATGGCCACGGGGCCGCGCGCCACGCCCGAGTACATGGAAGCCATCGCCGGGGATACCGGGCGCCCGGCGTTCATGGTGACCGTGCTCACGATGCACAGCCGCGCGCACCCCGGGCGCGCGCTGCAGTATTACGAGCGCTGCGCGGCCGCGCTCGAGCGGGGCCGGGAGGTGTACATCCATACGAGCTGCCAGCCGCTGTCGTTCGACTTCACGCTGCGCGAGCCTTACCTCCTGTATTCGCACGCGGCGTTCGACCGCGTGAAGGCGGCGGCGCCGCAGGAGCGCGCGGCGATCTACCGCGATGCGGGTTTTCGCCGGGACTTTCGCAAGAACCTGCAGAACCCGAAAAGCGGCATCCTGTTCTACGGCGACTGGTCGCAGGTGGAGCTCGACGGCGTGCCGGTCACCGAGCTGGCGCAGGATCCGCTCGCGTTCGTGTTCGACCTGCCGCTCGACACGCCGCTCGTCGCCAAGCTTTTCCAGAACGACGACGCGGGGGTCGCGCCGCTGCTGCGGCACCCGGCCGGCGTGGTGGCGCTGTCCGACGCCGGCGCGCACCTCATCTATTTCTGCGATGCCGGCTTCGGCCTGCACTTCCTCGCGCACTGGGTGCGCGACACGCGCACCTTCACGCTGGAGGAAGGGGTGCGCCGGCTGACCAGCGATCCGGCGCGCAAGTACCGCATCCCGCAGCGCGGCGTGATCGCGCCGGGGCAATGGGCCGACCTGCTGCTGTTCGATCCCGCGAAGGTCGGCGTATCCGGCCTCACCCGCACCCACGATCTGCCCGGCGGGGGCGCTCGCATGACCCGTTCGCCGCTTGGCGTGCACGGCGTCTGGGTGAACGGACTAGAGGTGTTCGACGGCGTGCAATATTCGTTGCCGCACGACGGCCCGGGGCACGTCCTTAGGGCATTCGAATCATAAGCTTGGCGCGTAGCGCGCTGATTGCGCGTAATGTCGGCCGCCTAGATTGGTGCGCAAGGAGCCAATATGGGCGCACGTTTGCTGCCACGCACACTACCCGAGTTGTTCTCGTACTGCCTCGAGATCGAGCAAAAGGCGGCGAAGCGCTACTTCGAGCTGGAGCGCTTCATGCGCGAGATCGGCGTCGAGGACCTCGCCGACGAGCTGGAGCGCATGGGGCGCGAGGAGCAGGAGCAATACGAGCTGATCAAGCTCGGCACGTCCGGACGCACCCTGCCGCAGTTCGCCGGCTGGGAGCTGCGCTGGCACTTCAGCGGCGAGGCCGCGGCCCCGCGGCGCGCGCCGGGCAGCAGCCGAGAAGCCCTCGCGAGTGCGCTCGCCTTAGAGCGCCAGACGCATGCCTTCTACGTGGATGTCGCCGAGAACGCGCGCGACGACGCGGTGCGCGCGTTCTCTGCGGAAATGGCCGGCGACGAGCAGCGCCACATCGCCCGCCTCGAGGCGCTGCTCGAGCGCGAGGCCGATCCGGCGGCCGGCGGCGAGGCCGCCGACGTGCAAATCAAGGGGCTTTGAACACCCACTCGCCGTCGGCCTGCCGGCAGGCGGCGCCTTTCAGCGTGTCCTTCTTCCTGCCTGCAGTGAGCACCGTGGTGAAGCGGCGGCAGGGGACCGAGCCCTCCTTGAACGCCGCCGTCGGCGTAAGGGCATAGCTCACGCCGGTATTTGCGTTGGTCCAGGCGACGGTCTTGCGCGCGCTGGCGAGCTCCAGCGTGTGGCCCATGCAGGCGCGATCCGAAGCATCGAGCTCCTTGCCGATGGCATGGCCGACCACCGCGCCCAGCGCCGTGCCAAGGATGATGGCGATTGGCCGGTCGTCGTTCTTCGCGGCTCGCGAGCCGACCACCCCGCCAATCACCCCACCCACCACCGCACCTACGGCGGCGGTATTGCAGCGGCCCTCGGCCACGCCGTAATCCTTCTCCCACTTTTTGCCGGTGTAGCCGACGTAAGTCGGGTCGTTCATCTTGCGCCAGCCGTGGGCCTTGGCATGCGGCGGCGGCTGCGCCGCAGCGGGTGTCGTAATGACCGCCAGGGAAAGAGCAACGCTGATCAACAGGAAAAGCTGGTTCATGGCCGCAGTGTACTAAAGCCGTTCAGTTCCACAGGTCCACGCGCTCGCCGCGATCACGCATGCGCTCGGCTTTCGCGTGCAGGAAGCGCTGGAACGAGGGCTCGCGCGCATAGGCGCCGCTCGCCACGTACTCGAGGGACGCGGCCAGGTGGAACGGGCGCAGGTAGGCTTCGGTGCGGAAGACTTCGCCTCCGCCCGGCTCGAAAAACACCAGCGCCGGCAGGTATTCGGAGCGCAGCGTGGCGCGGCCGGCCGCGGTGAGCACCTGCGCCGGGCTCTCGAGCCGCAAGAGCTCGAGCCGCGCGAGCTGCCGGCGTGCTTCCGGACGCTCCAGGTTGCGCTCCATCTCCTCGCAGGCTTTGCAGGCCGGCGCCACCAGCATGACCGCCAGCGGCTTGGCGCCGGCGCTGCGCCTGAGGTCCGCCGCCTGCGGCCCGGCGGCCCGGGTTTGTGGCTTGTGGCCCAGCGCCGCGTCCAGGGCCGCGAGGAAGCGCTCCGGCGGCAGGTAGCCGTTGATGCGATGGGCCACCTCGGCCTTCTCCTCGAAGAACACCAGGGTCGGGGTGAACTGCACCTTGAGGAGCGCGGCGAACTGCTTCTCCGGCATGCGCCGCCCGTCGGTCCAGGTGACCTCGCGGTCGCCGAAGATGTTGATGTCGATGGCGGTGAAATGCCGCTGCATCTTCTCGAGGATCGCCGGGTCGCGGAAATTCACCTCGACCAGCCGCTTGCAGTAGGGGCAGCCGTCCTGGTGGAAGTACACCATCAGGCGCCGTCCCTGCTTCGCCGCCTCGCTCACGTCCTCGCGGATATCGAGGAAGGACGGCGCGAACCACGCCGGCACCTCCTGCGCATGCGCGGGGGCGGCAAGCAGCAACGCGGCCAGGGCAAGCCATTTCATCGCCGGTATATTAATCCCCATGCTCGGTCTTCTGGCGGTGCTCGGCCGGCGCCGGCCGCGAGGCCGGGCGCTGCTCTCGGTCGCCGGCATCGCGCTCGGCGTGGCGCTGGGCTACGGCGTGTACCTCGTCAACCGGGCCGCGGTGGACGATCTCGCGGCCGCGGTGCGCGCGCTGGCCGGCGAAGCGGACTTGCAGGTGCGCGGCGGGCGAGCCGGCTTTCCAGAGTCGCTCTATCCGCGCATCGCCCGCCTGCCGGGCGTGGCCTGGGTGAATCCCGGCCTGGAGCTGGAGGCCGGCGTCGCCGGCAGCGAACGTACGGTGCGCGTGGTCGGCCTGGACGCCTTGCGCCTGGGCAAGCCCGAGCTGCTCGCACCGGACCGGGTGCTGCTCTCGCCGCTCGCGCGGGAGGTGGCCGGAGAAACCCTGCGCCTGGTGGTCGGCGCGCGCATCGTGGAGTTGCAGGTCGAAGGCACGGCGGACCTTAAGGGCGTCTCCGCGCTTGCCGACATCGCCACGGCGCAATGGCGTCTCGCTCGCCTGGGCGAGCTGAACCGGCTGGACATCCGGCTGGAAAGCGGCGCGTCGCGCGACGCGGTGCTCGCGGCGGTCAAGCCCCTGCTGCCGCCCGGGGTGCACGTGGCGGCGGTGCAGACGCTCGAGCAGGCGAGCGGCTACCCGTCGCGCGCCTACCGGGTGAATCTCAACGTGCTCGCGCTGGTCGCGCTGTTCACCGGCGGGTTCCTGGTGTTCTCGGCGCAGGCGCTCGAGATGGCGCGCCGCCGCGCCGAGCACGCGCTGCTTCGCGTGCTGGGACTGCCGGCGCGGGGACTCGCGCGGCTCATCCTCTCCGAGGCCGGCCTGCTGGGCGCGCTGGGCGGCGCGCTGGGCGTGGTGCTCGGCTATCTCCTCGCTTCGGCCGCGGTGCGCTATGCCGGGGCGGACTTGGGCACCGGGCAGCTGCGCGCGGCCACGCCCGAGCTGGGCTTTACCTGGATCGCCGCCCTGCTGCATGCGTTGGCCGGGATGCTGGTCGCGCTGGCCGGCGCCTGGCTGCCGGCGCGGGATGCGGCGCGCGCGCCGGCGGCGCGCGCCCTGAAGGCGGGCGACGAGCAGCACATGTTCGGGCGCGTCTCGCGCGTCTGGCCGGGCCTCGCGTTCCTCGCCGCCGGCGCCGTGCTGTCGCAGCTCGGTCCGGTGCGCGGGCTGCCGCTATTCGGCTACGCGGCGATCGCCTGCCTGCTGGTGGGCGCCATCGCGCTCATGCCGCGCGTGTCGCAATGGGCTTTCGCAGCCCTGCCGGTGACGCGCCACATCCCCTGGGCGCTCGCCGTGTCCCAGCTGCGCGGCGCCCCCGGCCAGGGCGCGGTGAGCCTGGCGGCGATCGTGGCAAGCTTCTCGCTTATGGCCGCCATGGCGATCATGGTGGCGTCCTTCCGCGAATCGGTGGACGACTGGCTCGACGCGGTGCTGCCGGCGGAGCTTTACTTTCGCAGCACCCACGCCGGCGACACCGGGTGGCTGGAGCCGGGATTCGAGGAGCGCGTGCGCGCGTTGCCGCAGATCGAGCGGGTGGACTTCCTGCGTACCGGACGCCTGCTCCTCGATCCCGCGCGCCCGCCGCTTTCGCTGCTCGCGCGCGAGCGCGCCGAGCACGCCTTTCCGCTGACCGGGGAGCGCTACCAGCGCCGCCCGGGCGATCCGCCGCCGGTCTGGGTAAGCGAGGCGGTGGTCGACCTGTATGGCTTTGCGCCTTCGCAGCGCATCGAGCTGCCTCTGGAGGGCCGCGCCGTCCCGGTCGTGGTGGCCGGCGTGTTCCGCGACTACGCGCGCCAGCACGGCGCCGTGCTCATGGAGCGCGCCGACTATGTCGCGCTGACGGGCGATCGGCGCGTGAACGACGGGGCGGCTTGGCTCAAGCCCGGCGTTACGCCGGCGCAGGCTATGCAGGCGCTGCGCGCGCTCCCGGGCGGGCCTGAGCTGGACATTGCAGCGCCCCCGGAAATCCGCGAGCTGTCGCTGCGGATCTTCGATCGCAGCTTCGCGGTCACCTACGCGATGGAAGCCGTTGCGGTGCTGGTCGGGTTGTTCGGCTTGTCGTCCAGCCTCGGCGCCATCGTCATCGCCCGGCGGCGCGAGTTCGGCGTGCTGCGCCACCTCGGCGTAACGCGCGGCCAGGTGCGCGCGATGCTCGCAACCGAGGGCGGGCTGCTCGCGCTGCTCGGCGCGCTCGCCGGTCTCGCGCTCGGCGCGGCCATCAGCCTCATTCTGGTGTACGTGGTGAACCGGCAATCGTTCGGCTGGAGCATGGAGCTGCATCCGCCGTACCTTTTCCTGCTTGGGCTCACCGCCGTGCTCGTCGGCCTGGCCGTGCTCACGGCGATCGTGTCCGGGCGCGAGGCGATGGGCATGGGGCCGGTGCGCGCAGTGCGCGAGGACTGGTGAGACGGCGCGATTTCCTCAAGGCCGTTCCGCTCCTGGGCATGGCGGGCGCGCAGGCCGCGAAGGTCGACTATCCGCAGGTGAGCCCCGCGTACCGGTTCTCTTTCCCGCGCGACCACGGCGCGCACCCGGAGTACCGCATCGAGTGGTGGTACGTCACCGGCTGGCTGGACGGCCCCCTGGGCTTCCAGATCACCTTCTTTCGCGCGCGGCCGGAGGAGCACAGCGACAACCCGAGCCGCTTCACCCCGCGGCAGATACTGTTTGCGCACGCCGCGTTGTCCGACCCCGGGCGCGGCCGCCTGCTGCACGACGAGCGCGCCGCGCGTGCGGGGTTCGGCCTGGCGCAGGCGGAGACCGGGCGTACCGGCGTCACCATCAACGATTGGAGCCTCGAGCTGGAGGGCAGCCGCTACCAGGCGCGCGTCGCGGCGCGCGACTTTCGCTTCGAGCTTTCCCTGCTGGCCGATTCGATCGTGCTGCAGGGCGAGGGCGGCTTCAGCCGCAAGGGCCACCGGCCGCACGAGGCGAGCTACTACTACAGCCGGCCGCACCTGCAGGTGGCGGGCGAGCTCGACGGCAAGGCGGTGACCGGCCAGGCCTGGCTCGACCACGAATGGTCGAGCGCCTACCTCGCGCCCGAGGCAGCCGGCTGGGACTGGGCCGGGATCAACCTGGACGACGGTGGATCGCTCATGGCGTTTCGCATCCGCGACCGCGCCGGTCGGACGCATTTCGCGCCGCCGGGCGTGTCGATGAAGCCGTTGCGGCTATGGCGCTCGCCGCGCACCGGCGTCGAGTACCCGGTGTCCATGGAGGTGAACGGCCTGCGCCTGGAGCCGCTGATGGACGACCAGGAGCTCGATTCGCGCGCAAGCACCGGCACCATCTACTGGGAAGGCGCGGTGAGCGCCTATCGCGGCGCGCAGGCCGTCGGGCGCGGCTACCTCGAGCTCACCGGCCACTGGAAGCCGATGAAGCTCTAGCGCTCGACAGGCCGACTCCGGCGAGCACCAGGCCGATGCCGGCGAAGTGGAACCACTGCGGATACTCGCCCAAAAAGATCGCCGAGAGCACCACGCCCAGGGCCGGCATGAGGTGCAGCGTGACGCCGGCGCGCGCCGCGCCCAGCCGCTTCACCACATAGCCCCAGCCGATGTAGGCGAGCAGCAGCGAGCCGATCGCGGAATAGAGCACCGCGGCCGCACCCGCCGCGTTCAGGCGCAGGATCGGGCGTGCCGCGATTTCGAAGGCGATCCAGGGCGCCATGAACAGTACCCCCAGGCCGCATACCATGATCAGCAGCTCGGCCGTATCCAGGGGATCGCGCCGCAGGCGCAGCAGGATGGTGTAGCCCGCCCACATGACCATCGAGGCGAGCGCCATCATGTCGCCGCGGTTGAACGCGAGCAGCGCCGGGCGTCCGTGCGTGGCGATGAGGTAGACCCCGCCGAACGAGATGGCCACGCCGAGCCACTGGTGCAGGCCGATGCGCTCGCCCAGCAGCGGCGCTGCCATCAGCAGGATGAAGATCGGGGTGGTGGAGAGGTACAGGATGCCGCTGGTGGCGGTGGTGTAGTGCAGGCCGAGCCACTGCAGCGCCAGGTGCAGGCCGCCGCCGGTGAATCCCATGGCGGCGAGGATGGCCCAGTCGCGGCGGCTCAGGCGCGGCCACTTCACCCGCAGGCCGCGCAAGGCGAAGGGCGCGAGGAGCGCGAGCACGATCAGCAGCCGGCCCATCGTCGCGATGCCGGGCGCGATGTCCTCGCGCACCGCGCGCGCCACGATCCAGTTCCCGGACCACAGCAACAGGGTGGCGAGCAGCACCAGCCACGCGGCGAAACGCATGAAAGGGCATTATCGCCTGCGAGGTAAACTCGTCCGATGCCCTTCGTGGAAGCGGTAGGCCGCTCGCTCAGCTATGAGCGGATCGGAAGCGAGTCGCGCAGCGCGCCGGTGCTGGTGTTCCTGCACGAGGGCCTGGGCTCGATACGCCAGTGGCGCGATTTTCCCGCCCGCGTGGTCGCCGCCACCGGCTGTCCGGCGCTGGTGTACGACCGCTACGGCTACGGCCAGTCGGACGTGCTGCAGGAGCCGCGGCGCACCGAGCGCTTCATGCATGACGAAGCGCTCGCGTTCCTGCCTGATCTGAGAAAGGGTCTTGGGGTCGAGGACTGCGTGCTCATCGGCCATTCGGACGGCGCGTCGATCGCGCTGATCCACGCTGGCGCCGGCTATCGCGCGCGCGGCGTGGTCGCCATGGCGCCGCACGTGTTCATCGAGCCGGTGTGCCTTTCCTCCATCCAGAAGGCGAAGGCGGTGTTCGAAACCACCGATCTTCCCGAGAAGCTGGGGCGCTACCACCGCGACGCGCGCAGGACGTTCTACGGCTGGGCCGACGTCTGGACCCAGGAGAACTTCAAGCGCTGGGACATCCGCGAGGATTACCTCACGAAAATTCGCGTTCCGGTGCTCGCCATCCAGGGCTACGCCGACGAATACGGCACAATGGCGCAGCTGGACGAGATCGCGCGCCATGTCGGCGGCCCGTGCGAGCTCCTGAAGCTGGACGATTGCGGCCACACGCCGTTTCGCGACCAGCCCGACCGGACCCTGGCCGCCGTAACCGAGTTCGTGGACCGGCTGAAATGAAGAAGGACGCGGTGACCATCGGCCTCGTGGCCGGCGCCCACGCGGTCAGCCATTTTTTCCAGCTCGCGCTCGCGCCGCTGTTTCCGCTGATCAGCCACGAGCTGGACGTGTCGTTCTCGGCGCTGGGCGTGGTGATGATGCTGTTTTTTGCCGTGTCGGCGGTGCTGCAGCCTTTCGCCGGGTTCGTGGTGGACCGCATCGGCGGGCGCGGCGTGCTGCTCGGCGGCGTCGGCCTGATGACGCTGGGCGCCGTGCTCATGAGCCTGGCGGGCGGCGCGCCGCTGCTCGCGCTCGGCGCGGTGGTGATGGGCGTGGGCAACAGCGTGTTCCATCCTGCCGACTTCTCCATCCTGAACGGCCGCGTGTCGCAGCCCAACCTCGGCTATGCCTTCAGCGCGCACGGGGTGGCGGGGCAGCTCGGCTTCGCCGCCGCGCCGGTGTTCAGCGCCGGGGTGGCGGCGCTGTACGGGTGGCATGCGGCGCTGCTCGCCACTGCGGCGGTCGGCGCCGTGGTGCTGATCGTGCTGCTCGCCCACTCGCACCTCCTGCACGTCGCCCAGCCGCCGCAGCGCCGGCAGCCGATGGCGCACGACGCGCGCGTGCTGCGCTCCTTCCCGGTGCTCGTGTGCTTCGCTTTCTTCGCCATCTGGGGCGCGAGCTACGTCGGGTTGTCGAGCTTCGGCATCGCCGCCATGCAGATGCAGTTCGGCCTGAGCACCGCGCTCGCCGCTTCGGCCATCACCGCCTACATGCTGGGCAACGCCGGCGGCATGCTCGCCGGCGGCGTGGTGGCGGCACGCCTGCCGCGCCACGACCTGGTGGCGGTGGGCGGCTTGCTGGTGGCGGCGCTTTTCGTGCTGCCGGTCGCCGCGGGCGCGGTGTCCGGCGCCGCGCTGCCGGCGGTGCTGGCGCTCACCGGCTTCTTCGCCGGCGTCACCTACCCGTCGCGCGACCTGATCGTGCGCGCGGCCACGCCGCCCGGGGCGGCGGGCCGGGTCTACGGCTTCGTGTATTCCGGGCTGGACGTCGGCTCGCTCGCCATGCCGGTGTTCTACGGCATGCTCATCGACCACGGCATGCCGCAGGGCGTGTTCTACGTGATCTTCGGCTGCATGCTGCTGTCGGTGGCGACGGTGCTGCAGCTGCAGCGCGGCCGCATCGCCGCCGTTCAGCGCAGCTGAGCTTGCTTATTCAGCGTACCTGACGCCGCGGCGCTCGAGCATGCGCAGCAGCGCCGGCCAGTCCTTGTGGTGCGCCGGGCGGTTGGGGCGGTTGAACTGCTCGCTGGAAGTCTTCGCCGCTGCCGCCGACATGAGCTGCACGTTGTGCAGGCCGCCGGCGCAGGCGTCGATCTGGATCTGGCAGGCGCAGTCGAGGTAGTACATCACCTCGAAGGCCTCGCGCACCGTCGTGCCGAGCGCGAGCAGGCCGTGGTTGCGCAGGATCATCGCCTTGGCGCTCTTGCCCAGGTCGCGCGCCATGCGCTCCTGCTCTTCCAGGTACAGCGCGATGCCTTCGTAGTCGTGGTAGGCGACGTTCGCCTGGATCATCATGGCGTGCTGGCTGATCGGCAGCAGGCCGCACTTCATCGCGGATACCGCCACGCCGGCGCGCGTATGCGTGTGGATCACGCAGGCCACCTCCGGCCGCGCCTTGTGCACGCAGCTGTGGATCACGAAGCCCGCCTCGTTCACCCCCATGCCCAGCGGGTCGTCCAGGATCCTGCCGTTCCAGTCGATCTTCACCAGGTTCGACGCCGTGATCTCGTCGAACATCAGGCCGTAGGGATTGATGAGGAAATCCTCGGTGCCCGGCACGCGCGCGGAGAAATGCGTGTAGATGAGGTCGGTCCACCTGTTCAGGTGCGCGAGCTGGTAGGCCGCGGCGAGGTCCACGCGCATCTGCCACTCTTCCTGGCTGACGCGGTCGCGCAGGGAGGACTGGATGGGTTTGGGGATGGCGCTCATACAGGGAACCCGCTAGCCTATGGAACCGGCATCATACAATGACGCGCAACGAAAGCGTAGAAGCCGCGCCGCTACAATGATTCGAGTGAGCTGCATTGTCCCATTGGCCTTGGTCCTGTCGCTGTCGGCTTGCGGCCCTGAACCCGCAGCGCCGAAACCCGAGGTGGCACGGGAAATTTTCGTCGATGTCACCGACGCGGCGGGGGTCGAATTCAGACATGTCAATGGGATGAGCGGCCAGTATTATTTTTCAGAGATCATCGGTTCCGGCTTGGCGCTCCTCGACTATGACAACGACGGCCGGCTGGATATCCTCGCACTTCAAGGCGGCGCGCTCGGCGAGCAGCAGCCGCAAAAGCCACGCTCGTGCGGGGCGCGCCTGTACCGCAACGACTCGCCGAGCGCGGCGCGCTTTACCGACGTCACGGAAAAATCCAGCCTCTGCTCGCACGGCTACGGCATGGGCATTGCCTACGGCGACATCGACAACGACGGTGACGTCGACGTGTTCATCACGCACTTCGGCTCGCCCAGCCAGCTGTTCCGCAACAATGGTGACGGCACTTTCGTCGACTCGACGCGCGCGGCGGGTGTTGCCGGCGCCGGACGCTGGGGCTCGAGCGCAACCTTCTTTGACTTCGACCGCGACGGGCTGCTCGACCTTTACGTGGCCAACTACGTCGACTACTCGGTGCAGAAGGACAAGAAGTGCCATAACTACACCAGTGCGCGCGACTATTGCGCACCGACGACTTATCCGGCCGTCCCGGGCATTCTCTACCGCAATCGCGGCAACGGCCGCTTCGAGGACGTGTCGGTCAAGGCGGGAATCACGCGGGCATTCGGCAACGGGCTAGGCGTGATCGCCGCGGACCTCGACGGCGACGGCTGGCAGGATCTGTTCGTTGCTAATGATGGCAACCCGAACCATCTTTGGATCAACCAGAAGAACGGCACCTTCCGCAATGAGGCCGAGCTGCGCGGTGCCGCGGTGAATGCCGACGGTGCGCCCGAAGCCGGCATGGGCATCGATGCCGCCGACTATGACGGTAACGGCACCGAGGACGTGCTCGTTACCCACCTGACCCACGAGAAGGCGACGCTATTCGTCAACCTCGGCAAGGGTCAGTTTGAGGATCGCAGCGCTTCGGTCGGGCTCTACCTGCCGACGACGCCCTACACCGGGTTCGGCACCGCCTTCTTCGATTACGACAACGACGGTTGGCTGGACCTGGTGATTACCAACGGCGCGGTGCATGTTATCGAGAAGCTGGTGCGCGCGCGCGACCCGCTGCCGCTGCACCAGGTCAAGCAGCTGCTGCGCAACCTGGGCAACGGCCGCTTCGAGGAGGTCACCGCCAGCGCCGGACCGGCCTTTGCGCTGTCGGAGGTGGGCCGCGGCCTCGCCGTGGGCGACCTCGACAACGACGGGGCCAGCGACTTCGTGGTGAGCAACAACAACGGCCGGCTGCGCATCTTCCGCAATGGCGTCGGGGCGGCGCGCAACTGGCTTGGCCTGCGCCTGCTTACGGGTCGTCGCGATGCCTACGGCGCGAGGGTGGAGATCCGGCGCAAGGGCGCGCCCACGCTTTGGCGCCGCGTGCGCGCCGACGGTAGCTACCTGTCGGCCAACGACCCGCGCGTGCTGGTCGGGTTGGGCGCAGCGAGCGAGATCGAGGCGCTATTGGTGCACTGGCCCGACGGCTCGAGGGAGCAGTTTGCCGCACCGCCGTTGCGCACCTATGCAACGCTGGTTCAAGGCCAGGGCAAATGACAGCCGCTTTTCGTGTTGTGGGCCTCGTGCTGTGGCTGCTGGCCGCGGGCTGTGACGCTCCCGTCGGGGACCTGATACCGATTCCGCCCACGGATACGAGCAACCTCGAGGCGGCGGTGCGAGCGCGCATCGCCGAAGCGCATGTGCAGTTCGATACCGTGAAGCAGCGCTCGGCCGCCCGCGCCGAGCTCGCCGCCGCCTACGGCGAGCTGGCGATGGTGTACCACGCGCAGGACTTGCCGACCCCGGCCGAAGCTGCGTACCTCAACGCCCGCAAGCTCGCCCCGCGAGACACGCGCTGGCCGTACCTCCTTGCGCATCTGTACGCCGATGCGAGCAGACTTCCGGAGGCGCTGAGAACCTTCGAGGCGGTCCACGCGCTCAACCAGGACGATGCGCCGACTCAGATCTACCTCGCGCAGCTTTACTTCCAGAGCGGCGAAATGGACAAGGCGCAAGCCTTGTTCGAAAAGGCAAAAAGCAATAAGGAAGCGCAAGCAGCGGCGCTCGCCGGCCTGGGCAAGACGGCGCTCGCGCAAAAGCGCTACCTGCAGGCGGTCGAGAACCTTGAAGGCGCGCTCAGGCTCTGGCCAAACGCGAGCCGCCTGCGGCATCCGCTCGCGATGGCTTACCGCGGGCTGGGTGACACGGCGAACGCGCAGGCGAACCTCGCGCGGCACGTGCCCAACGGCCCCGAGCCCGGCGTCGCCGACCCGACGGTCGACCTGATGAGCGCCAAGGTCGTGGTGTCCCGCGTGCTTCTGCGCCGCGGCCAGCGCTACGGCAAGGAGGGTCGCTTCGACCTCGCCGAGCAGGCCTTCCGGGCGGCGGTGCACTCGGCTCCCGGCAGCGCCGAGGCGCGCGCAAACCTGGGGATCTCGCTCGCCAACCTCGGCAAGGTGTCCGAAGCGCGCGACGAGCTGACCGAGTCGGTGCGGCTGGATGACGGCAATGCTGTGGCGCATTTCAGCCTTGCGGTGGTGCACGACCGGCTCGGAGACGACAAGGCTGCGCTGGAGCACTACCTCGCCGCGGTGCGTCGCGATCCGGACAACGTCCAGGCTCTCGTGTACCTCGCCGATCTCGAGTTGCGCGCGGGTGCGGCGAATGAGGCGGCGAAGCATTACCGCCGCGCACTGGATGGCGGCGGCTATTCGGCCAGGGTGGCGCACTCGCTCGGCATGGCGCTGATCAAATCCGGCCGCTACGTGGAAGCGCGCGGGGTGCTAGAGGATGCGCTCGCCGCCGAGCCGCGCAGCGGCGAGCTGATGAATTCGCTCGCCCGCGTGCTCGCCACGGCGCCGCAGGCGGCG
Source organism: uncultured bacterium (assembly GCA_965233185.1). Taxonomy (GTDB): domain Bacteria; phylum Pseudomonadota; class Gammaproteobacteria; order Burkholderiales; family SG8-39; genus SCGC-AG-212-J23. Next base: position 35,021 of record CBDDSA010000059.1, on the reverse strand, counting down.
GCGCGCGACGCCAAGCGCGCCCTCGCGCTCGCGAAGGAGCTGTTCGAGGCCACGCGCAGCCTGGCGGTGGGGCAGACCTATGCCATGGCGCTCGCCGAGAACCGCCGCTTCGACGAGGCTACGAAGCTGCAGCAGGAGACGATCATCGGCTACCAGCGCTCGAAAACCCCGGTTGACCAGGGATTCCTTGCGACGAACCTGCGGCTGTATCAAAGCCGCAAGCCCGCCCGTCGCGGCTGGCCGACCGAGGATCCTGTGTTCTACCCGCGCAGCCCTGCGGCCGCGCGCGTTCCTACGGCTTCCTGATCGAAAGCACCCGGTCTACCCCGGGTACTTCAACCGCCTGGCGGGTGCCGTCGCTCCAGTGCACGGTGAGATTGTCCACGCGGGTCGCCGTGCCGAGGCCGAACGTCAGCGTGCGCTCGACCTGCGAGAGATAGCTGCGCGTGGGCATCACCTGCCCGCGACGCGTGGTGCCGCCGGCGGTGACCTCGATCCAGCTGCCGATGGCGTCGCGATTGACCTTGCCCGAGCCTTCCAGGCGCACGCGCAGCCAGTGATGGCCGCTCGCTTGGTCGTTGCGCAGCACGAGCGCCGGCCGACCGATCTGCGTCACGACCAGGTCGAGGTCGCCGTCCCCGTCGAGGTCGGCATAGGCGGCGCCGCGGCCGACGATCGCCTGCGCCAGCGCGCCGCGCTCCTTCTGCGGAACCTCCACGTAAGGCTGCGGGCACGCCTCGCCGCAGTTCCAGAAGAGCTGCATCGGCTGCGCATACTGCTGGCTCGCCTGCACCTTGCTGATCTCGTCCTCGATGTGACCGTTGGCGTGGAACAGATCCGCGCGGCCGTCGAGGTCGTAATCCAGGAACAGCACGCCGAAGGTGAGCGCGCGGCGCGTCGCCGGGCCGATGCCCGAGACTATAGAGTGGTCGTCAAAGCGCGCGCCGGACCCGCCGACGTAGAACGAAGACATCTCGTTCGCGAAGTTGCCCATGGCGACGGCGAGCTGCCCGGCGTCGCCCAGCCTCGCGGCGTCGATACCCATCGCGCCGCGTGCATTGCCGTTCACGTCGTATGCCAGGCCGCTTTTCATCCCGGCCTCCTCGAACACGCCCTTGCGGTTGAGGAACAGGAAGTTGCGCACCGTGTCGTTCGCCACCACGAGATCGATCCAGCCGTCGCGGTCGACGTCCACGGGTAGCACGCCGAGGGACTTGGCGACGGGTTGGCCGGTAGCCGGGTTCAGCACACGCATGCCGGCCTTCTCGCTAACGTCGACGAACCTGCGGTTGCCCAGATTGCGCAGCAGCCGCGGCGAGGTGCCCTCGAAGCTGGTCGGCTGGCCGTAGGCGCGGCCGACGCCGGTCAGGCGGAAATCGATGGCGCGGTCGATCTCGCGCGACCATTGCACATAGCGGCAGAGGAAGATGTCGAGCCAACCATCATTGTCGGTATCGACGAAGGCTGCACAGGTGTACCAGTCCTCGGCTGCCGAGGCGATGCCGGCCTCGCGCGTGACGTCGGCGAATCTGCCGCTGCCGGAAAGGTTACGGAACAGGCGCACCCCGCCGACGCCGGTCAAGAGGAGGTCGTCGAAACCGTCGTTGTCGAAGTCGCCCGTGGCGATGCCCATGCCGTAGAGGCGCTCCGCATCCAGGCCGGAACCGGCGGTCGCGTCGCGGAACTGCCCCTTGCCGTCGTTGAGATACAAGTGCAGCGTCGGGTCGGCAACGCCGACTTTCTCGGGGGTCCAGGAGCCTGAGTTTACGAACACGAGGTCGGCCCGGCCGTTGCCGCGCACGTCGAGCACCGCGACGCCGCCCCCCATGGTCTCGGGGAGCAGCTTCCCTCCGTAGGCGCCGTTGCGGTGCACGAAGCGTACGCCGGACGCGCGGGTCACGTCGCGGAACGGTGCGGGCGCCGCTGCGACTGGCGGCGCGTCCGGCGGCAGCGGCGCCCGGATCAGCGTTTCCTTGATGGGCACGACCGCCTTCGGCGCCGTGCTGATGAGGTAGCCGATGATGACCAGCAAGCCGGCAGCGCCGATCACCCAGAGCGAAATACCGAAGGCCCGGCCGATGCGCCGGTCGTCGGCATCTACCAGTTCTTCGGCTTCGTTCCTACTTGCCATAGCTGCTTGCCAGCGGAACGGGGGCCGACAGGATGGGACCGACGTCCGCGGTGTAGTACCCGGGGCGCTGTAACGCGTAGATCACCACCGGCTCGGCGGCATGGTTGGCGGCAGGATTGGCCGCGCGATGCTTCGCCACGGTGGTGTCGCGCGCGTTCTCGTCAGGCTTGTAGCGCGCGTACAGCGCGCGGTGCCTCTCGGCGCGCGCCTCGTCGCCAAGGAGGCCTGCGATGAGGGACAGGTTGTAATGAGAGGCGAGGTCCTCGGAGTCGAGCACCAATGCCTTTTCGAACCACTGCGCCGCTTCCCCCAGCAGCGCCTCGCGGCGCGCCTGGGCCTGCGGCGCGCGCTCTATCTTCGCGCGCTCAAAGAGCGTCTGGCCGAGCTGCGCAAGCGCGGTGTAGTCCTGGCTGAAGTCGAATTCGCGCCTGCGCGCCTCGGCGAACTGCGTGCCGATCACTGCGCGAAAATCGGCGATCGCCTGGTCGAGCCTGCCGTTCTGCCTGTTCACCAGGCCCGTGAACCACGTGATGGTCCATGCCGGGGCGGGGATTCGGACCTTGGCCGCGCGCTCCAGCGCCGCGGCGGCCTCGTCCAGCCGGCCCCCGCGCAAGGCGACGCGCGCGACGTTGAGCGCGCCGTCGCCGCGCCCGAGCTTCTCGACCTCGGCAAAAGCGGCATCGGCCTGGCGTAGCTCGCCGCGTCCCCCTTTGCGGAACAGGCCGATGCCGTAGTCGTTCCAGCGCTGCCAGAGCTCGATCTTCGACGCCGGGTTGCTTGCCTCGCCTCCGCTGATCGGGAATGTGACGCGGTCGGCCGCCATGGTGATCACCGGCAGGCGGTTCTTCGCCTGCGGGTCGCGCATGAAGTGCCGCACATACGTTGCGTCGAACTTGCGATAGTGCAGCCGTGCCTCGATGGTCAGCGGCGCGCGCGCCTGCTGCGGCACGGTGAAGCTGTAGTGCACGGTGTCGGCCGCGCCGGGCGGTATCTGGTTGTTGTACAGCGGCGTGAAGATGTCCTGCGGGTTGCGCCGGTCGATGCGGTTGCCATTGCGGTCGAGCATGTACACGTTGACGAAATGCGACCATGGATCGACCGCTCCGTCGCCGTCCATGCCGCCGCTGCGCCCGATCACCCGATGGCCGCTTTTGACGATGATCTCCAGCCACAGCTCGTTGGAGTCGACCGTGCCTTGTGTAAGTGGGTGGCCCATCTTGACCGTACGCACGACCGTCTCCAGGAGATAGGTCTTGCCCGGCTGGAGCACCGGCACCCCCGGGCGCAGCGGCGCGTGCAGCTTGCCGTCGATGGTGCCGCCCTCCTTGAGGCCGAACAGGTCCACGCGAACCACGCCCTCGAGGAACTTGCGGTGTGCCTCATTGACCCACGCCGGGTAGCCGAGCATGTGGGGCAGCGCGGTATTGGCCGACGGGAATTGGTGGTCGTGCACCTTCAGCTCGCCGCTCTCGTCGAACCTTCGGGCGCCGAAATCGTTCGAGCGCGCAAGCGGCATATGGCAGGCATTGCAGTTGTGCGTCGCCTTCGGCGGATAGTAGAACGACTGCACGCCGTGGCCCGACACGCCGCTGAGGTGGTAAGTATCGTAGTGGTTCTGCCCGCGCACCCACTTGTACTTGTTGAGCTGTTCCGGCAGGTGCACCTTGTGGCAAGTCGAACAGAACTCGGCGCTGCGGTGGTGCTCCTTCAGGAAGGTCTTCTTGTGGAACGCCGGCTTGGACTTGACCAGCTGCCGGTTGAGCCAGGCAAGCGCCGGGTTGTCGCTGAAGGCGAAGGGGTAGTGCAGCGGCTCCTCGATGGTGAAATCGGCGTTGCCGCGCGGCGAGTTCACGTGCGTGACGGCGTGGCAGGTGGTGCAGGTAATGCCGGCGCCTGCCATCGGGTCCTTGGCGAGGTCGTAGTCTGGGTTGTCGAAGCGCGCGTCCTCGAAGGCGCCCGAGAAGAACGGCACCGGGTCATGGCAGCCCGCGCACCAGCGCGAGGCGTTCAGGTTCCCGTCGCGCTCCTTGGCTACGCGGCGCGTCTCGCGTACCGAGAACAGATACGCGGGGTTGCTGAACGAGCTGAATCGGTGCGCGCTGTGGCTCCACTTCTCGTGGATGTCCTGATGGCACTCGCGGCAGTACCCGTCCATCTGCAGCGTGCGTGCCGGAATGAAATTGCCGGTGGCGGTGCGCGCGAGGGACGGGAAGTAATACTTTTCGCCGGAGGCCGGCCCCTTCTCGTTCCAGCGGCGCGGGTCCTGCGCCTGCACGACCAGCATCACGAGCGCAAAGGCGCCGGCGAATCCCGCCCAGCGTGCGCCGAGCCGCCAGTTGATGCGCTTGCCGGCAAGCCGGTGCAGCACGAACAGCCACGCAACCGCGAGCGGCGTGATGACATGCAGCCAGTACGCGAGCGCGCGCACCGCCGGGTCGCGCACCTCGAAGGCACCCAGGCGCGTGAGCACGACCCCGGAGGCGAGAAGCAGGAGCGCGCACGTAAAGAGCGCGATCCCGGCGCGTACCGCGCGCCGGTTCGGGCGCGGCCAGGCGTTCTTCAAGTGGAGCGCGCCGAACACGATCACCGGCACGATGATCAACAGGCCGAGCGCGAGATGCAGCAAGAACATCAGCTGGTAGAAGTAGTCCTGCAGCGTCTTGCCCGACTGCCACTCGAACCAGGTGATGGTGCCCAAGTAGACCGAGTTCACGGCCAGCACTGCGAACAGCGCGAATACCGCGAACAGCAGCTTCCTCAGCCGCGGCCCGACGGCCGGCACATACACGATCTTGCGTGGAAGGCCATTTTCGGCCACGGGCCCTCTCCTCCCGAGGGTTTACTCAACTGGCTTTGCGAACAATCTTCGCGCAGCCGCTGACGCGGCGTCAATCGGTTTCGGCGCGGCCTTCGCTTTGCAAGTTTGGCACGCTGGCGGGCCGCAGATTGAAACGGCGGTCAAGGTCGTTCTTCGTGGCGCTGCCTTGTCCGGCTGCCGGCAGCGGCCCGAGCGTATCGCGATCGCGAGTGTAGAGGTCCATGTCCTTCGCCCAGCCGTTCGTCTCCAGCACGAAGCGGCGCGTCCAGCCATTCGGTAAAGGTGCAAGGCCGGCAGGGAACTCGACGTGGATCTCTTCGCCTGGCCCGATGATCGCCAGGGCATCATCGCGCGCGGCGACGAGCGGCGCCGCAGCGCCGAACGCGGTGTAATGGCCGGCTTGCACCCGGGTATCCCACAGGGGCGCGCGCCGCGTGTAGTCGTAGTCGGGCTGGTGCTGCGGCCCGGTAGAACGCTGCGGGAATCCGGCCTCGCGCACTTCCGCTTTCGCGACGGGCAACACGTGATGCTGGATCCAGGCATCCTCGGCCCATGCGACCGAGATGCGGTCCCAGTAGATCTGCTGGTTGGTGCGCAGGCGCAGCGCCCGCGTTCCCTGCGGCAGGTGCGGCAGCGCGACTGCCATGGTGCGCGGCATGCCGGCGGGGTAGCCGAATTCCTTCAGGAGCACCTGCCAGCTGCCGTCGGCGCCTCGCGCTTCCAGCGTCGGCGCGTGGTAGTGCGCGCCCGCCTGCCACGCGGCGAACATCGTTTGCGAATACGGATACTCGATCCAACCGTCGATGACCAGGATCGGCTTGCCGGTTCCTTCGAGCGCGTCCTCGAATTCCAGCGTCAGCACGTGTTCGCCGGCGAGCCGCCCGATGAAGCGCCTATCGAGCCTGCCCGGGTCGGCGGCTTTTCGGTCGGCCTCGCGCAGCGCCGCGCTGACATCCTCGCCCCGCTCGTTGCCCGCGCGCTGCGGCAGCACCGCTCGCCGATAGTAGAACGGCTGCCCGCTCACCTTGGGCTCGCCGATCTGCATGCGCTCGTCCAGCGCCATTTGCCAGCCCGGCGGCAGGTCGTAGGCGACGAGGCGCAATGCATCGATATAGGCCGCTTCCTCCATCGGCTCGGCCACCTTGAGCACGTAGCGGCCGTCTTTGGGCTGCAGCAGGCCGGGGGGCATCAGGAAGTTCTCCCACGGCCGCGGCGGCGCATATTCGCCCGGCGCGACCAGGTAGCCGAGGCCGCCGACGCCGAGGAAGTCGCTGACGAAAGCATGACGCTGTCCGTCCCAGGCGAAAAGCAGGGGGCAGCTGGAGAGCTGCCGCTGGGTTTCGGCGATACGCACCAACTCGCCGCCGGCGACGCCGGTCTCGGTCTGGAAAGTGCCGTCGGACCAGTCGATGCGCAGGTACTGTATCCGCGCTGCATTGTCCAAACCGAGGGCAAGCGGCGCAAGGCTCTGCCCCGGGCCAGATTGGGCGCGCAGCGTCTGTGCGACCACCCAGCGGCCGTCGATACGCGCCGCGACGCGCGCGCCGATGCCCGATGCGTTGGAGCGGATCGAGGTCGCGGCATCGTGCCGGCCCGAAAGCGCGACCCGCGCAAAGCGCGCGCGGCCCGGGCCGGGCGCGTGCAGCGCGACCGAGCCGTCGCGGTGCAGCGTGACGAGCGACGGGCCGCGCTCGTCCAGGCTGGCGAGGGCCCAGGAGACGAGGTTCGGGTCCTCGAGCTGCCAGATGCTCTCGCCGGAAAGGCGCCACGCCGACAGGCCGCGCGGCGAAGTGGCGAGCACCTCGGGCCTGCCGTCGCCGTCGAGATCGGCGAGCGCGATCTGCGCGCGGCCCGCAGGCTTCTCGGCCGGCGGTTGCTCGATGAGCGGCTCGGCGCGCCACGCGCCGTCGGGCTGCCGCAACCAGCGCTCTACCGCGAGCCCCGGCGTCAGTGCCAGGATCTCGTTCTCGCCGGTAGCCTGCGGATCTCCCGCGACGGCCGCCAGCGCGGGCAGCCGCGCGACCCCGCCGAATCCCGGCTCCGTTCGCCAGGTCCACAGCAGGTCGTTGAAGAGCGCCTCGTGCGTCCCCTCGCCGCGCAGCACGACGAGGTCGAGGCTGCGGTCGTTATCGAAGTCGGCCGCGAGGAGCTGGCTGGCGCGGCCGGCCGGCGGCCTCGGCAGCCGGCCGGCAAGCGGGCGGAAGCTGCCGTTGCCGTTGTTGGAGACGAGCTCGCGGCGGCCCTCGGCGCTGATAATCAGCAAGTCCAAATCGCCGTCGTGGTCGGCATCGAGCAGCGCGCAGTCGCGCGCCCCGCGCACGCGGGAAAGCGCTGGGACGGCGAGCGGCTGCCAGGCGCCGCTTCCGGAGTTGCGCCTCACTGCAGGCGCGTGCCCGGCGGAACACAGCAGCGCGTCCGTGAGGCCGTCGTTGTCGAGGTCGCCCCACGCCGCGAACTCGATGCCTTCGAGCCTCGCCAGCGCATGTTCAGGCTGCCTCTCGAACCGCTGGCTGCGCTTCAGGAAAACATGGCTGCGCTGCCCGCTGCCGCCCGGGATGAAGAGATCGACCTCACCGTCGCCATCGATGTCGGCGAACGAGGCGACCGGCTGGCCGGCCTGCGGCTTCGCCTCGAGAAGTATGGAAGGACTCGCGAACAGCGCGCCCGATGGCACCGCGGCGTGCGCGGCCGCGCGCGGCGCGGGCAGCGCCTCGCTTTTCGGTCCCATGCGCGTGTATTTGAACTCTGCCAGGCGCGCCAGCGGATTGTGGGCCTGGCGCTGGAACTCCGCCATGCGCGCTTCGGCCTCGGGGCCGCGGCCGAGCCGCGCAAGCGCCTGTGCCGCGCCGTACTGCGCACTGCGCAGGCGGCGGTCGAGCGCGGCGGCGGCTTCGAAGAGCTCCAGCGCGTCGGCGGGGCGGCCCTGCGCGAGCACCGCCTGGCCGAGGAAATACGCTGCGTAGGCATCGCGCGGGTCCTTCTCGAAGGCTTGCCGCAGCAGAACCTCGGCGTTCTTCGGCGGTTCGCCGCGCAACGCGATCAGGCCGAGCGTATACAGGACGCGCGCGTCATCGGCGCGTTGCTTGAGGAGCCCTCGCATCACTTCGGCCGCTGCACGCTCGTCGCCTTCGGCCTGGCGGTTGAGCGTCGCTATCCCGAGGTTGAAGCGCGCCTCGAACCAGCGCGGATGCCGCTTGGCGAGCCGGGCAAACAGGTCGTGCGCCTCGCGGAACTCGAACTTGCCCATCAGGCCGACGCCGCGGTCGAGCTCGGCGAGCTCGGCCGGGGTGGGCTCCCGCGGCGCGCAAGCGCTCAGGAGCAACACCGCGACAACGGCCCTAAAGCTTGCCTTTGGCATCCGCGATGCGCCGCTCGATGTCCTCCTGGGTCAGCGGCCGCTCGCCGCCCGGTGCGAGCCAGCCGCCGCGCAGGTAGTCGTGGACTTCGCTGCGCAGATGCGCGCGCATGTCGTGGCCGGTGCGCCGCGCGCGCTCGGCGCGCAACGCGGCGATGTCGATCGGCGCCACCACCACTTTCTCGCCCGGGCCGGGGTCGGCCTGCGCGAGGATGCGTCCGTCGTAGTCGACCACCATGCTGCCGCCGGGCCAGCTGAACGGCGGGTAATTGCGCAGCTGCGCACCCTGGTTGGCGGCGACTACGTAAGCCGTATTTTCCGCGGCGCGCGCGCGGTTGAAAAGAGTCCACCAGTCCATGGGGGCGGTCGCGCCCCACGGGTCCATATAGGCAGAAACGCGCACCAGGATCTCGGCGCCATTGAAGGCGAGCTGGCGAATGCTCTCCGGAAACAGCCAGTCGTAGCAGATCGCCACGCCGATGCGGCCGAGCTCGGTGTCGGCCACCGGGAACGGATTGTCGCGGTAGCCGGGCAGGTCGTGCGGACTGGCATGCACCTCCCAGGGAATCCAGGGATTCACCTTGCGGTACTTGAGCTGGATGCCTTTCGGCCCGACCAGCACCGTGGTGTTGAACACCGCTTCGGGCCAATCCGGGTCGGCTTCGAGGAAGGTGCCGGTCTGGATATAGCAGCCATGCTTGCGCGCGAGGTCCTCGTAGGCGGCGGTGTGCTCGTTCGGTACCGGCACAGCGAGGTGGCGCCTGAGCTCTGCGACCGTCGGATACGCCGGCGCGGCATGCGCGAACTCGGGAAACGCGAGCAGGCGCACGTCGAAGAATGGCGCGTAGCCGAGGATCGTCTGCTCGGCGATGGTGCACATGCGGCGCGTGCGCTCGCCGATATCCGCGCGTGTGGCGGGGCAGGGGAAGTCGGTCTGGCAAGCGGCGGCGTAGAACGGCATCAGTGGTCGATCGTGGCAAGCACCGATTCTATGCGCCAGCGCCCGCCGTTCTTCGCCGCGACGACGGCGAGCGCGTCGTACGGCGCATGCCGGAACTTCACCGCCGCCAGCGCGGTGCGATCCTTGGCTGTTTCGGCGACGAAGAAAGGCAGCAGGGGCGACACGCCCTCGATGCGCGGCAGCAGCGGAAAGTAGGCGTCCAGGGGCTGCTCGTAGGTCGCGAGCGGCTTGATCGAATCGACGCGATTGCGCTCGTTCCTGGTGAGCGCCCCCGCCTTGTGCGCGAGCTCGGCAACCCGCCCGTGGTCGCGCAGGCGCCACAGCTTTAGGCGCGCGGCAAGCTCGGCGCGGGGCGCCGCTGCCGCGGGGCCGAACTCCCTGGCGAGCGCCGCGAAATCGCGGGCCCCCAGCCAACGCTCGAAGAAGCGGTGGAAGAACTCGAGCAGCTCCGCGTCGACCTGATGCTGGCGGGACTGGTGCGTCGGCACCGGAGGCAGGCGCCGGCCGTTCCAGCGCAGCTCGAACGGCTTCGCGCCATCGGGCAGGCTGATGCCTTCCAGGAACGACACATCCTGGACGCGCTCCTGGGCGAACCAGGCGCGCTTTTGCGTCTTCGTCGATGCCTTGAGAAAGCCGTCGAGCAGCGGGCGGATCTCGTCCCATGCCTGCGGCGTGCGCTTGACGCCGCCGACGGCCGGATATCGCATGAGCACCTCATACGTTGCCCGGGCGGCGGCGAGCGTGTCGGCAGGCCAGTAGCGCGTCAGGTCGGCGCGGTGCGAGCGCGCGCCGCCGCGCGCCTTGGCGTGTCCCCACGTGCGCGCCGCGTCGCATTCGACGCCGGTCCTGCCGCCGAGCGGTGCTTCCGGCTCGCCCTGGTGCGCCCAGGAGTCCTGCAGCACATGCAGCGCTTCGCCGAGCTTGAGCAACATGAATCCCGACTTGTCGGGCGCCGTCTTTATCATCTCGAGCGCGGGCTTCCTGGCAGCTTCGCCGCCGGCGGCGCCCGCCGGGTAGTGGTGCGCCCGGGCGCGCTGCATCCCAACGTCGTCCTTGCCCAGGCAGGCGTACATGAGGCCAAGGTCGATGTACTGCATGTCGCCCGAGTCGACGCGCTGGTTGCCGGTCGCGACCGTCGCGGCTTCGCGCTCGTTGAAGCCCGCCTTGAGGGCAAGCCAGAACGTCATGCCGTAATGCACGTCGCTTTCGAACGCCGCGGCGCTGCCGGCGACCAGCGCCAGCAGGGGTGCCAACCAAAGCTTCAACAAGGATCCTCCCGAGGCCGATGGTAACCATAAGCGGCATGTAAGCGAACGGGGCCACCTAACCGCACTGCAATACCATTCATGAGCGTTTGCTCTCAGTTCATGATCGTTTGGATTCAATTCAACGGGCGCTGCGCTTTAGATTGACGACAATCGTAAGTGCCATGTAAGTCGGCGCGGGAATAATGCTGCAAAAAGCAGCACAACTTCGCTGCTGAAGTTCAGAAAAGGCGTCTGGCCGTCCCCGACAGCGGGACCCGAGGAGGAGAGCAGAACTAGCCATGAAAACCGCGCCGATCGTCCAAGCCGTGGTCATCGCCTTAGCCTGCGCCGGCGTTGCGGGCGCTGACAACAAGAAGAAGGACAGCGGGCCGGTCCCGCTCACCGTACCGAAGGCGGTATGCGGCCCGGGCGATCGGCCGGAGACGGCGCTGCAGGGGCAGGTGCCGGCGGCGATGCGTGCGGCAGGATTCCAGGGATTCAACTGCAACCTCCAGCTGCTCGGCCAGCATCGCGGCGATGGCGCCAACTGGCAAACCACGCAATTCAGGCAGAAGCTGCGCCATGCGGCGGATGACCCCGACGACCGCGACAGCGGCGGCGGCAACACGCGGCGCATATGCGGATACCACGGCACGGCTTCGCCGACGCTGAGCCGGCCCGGCCGGGCGAACATGGGCGTGCCGGTGATCGACCTCACCGACCCGCGCAATCCCACGCCGACGGCCTATCTGACCACCGTTTCGATGCTCGATCCCTGGGAGTCGCTCAAGGTCAACGAGCGCCGGCAGCTGCTCGCTGCCGACAACGGCCAGGACGGCGCGGGCGGGCCGGAGGTGGACATCTACGACATCTCCGACGACTGCCGCTTCCCGCAGCTCCTGGCCAGCGTCAAGGTGGGCACCGGCACCGACGGCGGCGGCGTGGTGACGCCGATCATCGGCCACGAAGGCAGCTGGGCGCCCGACGGCCTGACGTATTACGGCGGGGGGCGCACCGTCCCGAACAACTACTACGCAGTTGATACGACCGACGCAACCAAGCCGAAGCTGCTCACCTCCTGGTTCGTGCCGCGCGTGGGCACCGGAGGCCGCACGCACGGCCTGTCGATCAGCGACGACGGCACGCGCGGCTATTTCGTGTCGATCGGCTCGATCAACCCGGCGACGCTCACCGATCCCAACGTGCCGGCGAACAACGGCCTGGTGATCTACGACCTGTCCGAGATCCAGCAGCGCCTGCCCAACCCGCAACCCAAGGTGCTGGGCGAGGTGTACTGGAAGGACGGGGCAACCGCGCAGCACACCATCAACGTCAGGATCAAGGGCAAGCCGTACGTGATCTTCGTTGACGAGGGCGGCTCTGGGGGCACTACCAGCGCCGCGCAGCTGGCCGCGGCATGCGCGGCCGGCATGGCGCCCTTTCCGATGGCGCGCATCATAGACATCAGCGACGAGCGCAATCCGAAGGTGGTGACCAAGATCATGCACGAGGTGCACGATCCGAAGAACTGCCCGCAGGTGCTGCCCGATGTCGTTGGCCTGAGCATCTTCACCTACGGCACGCACTACTGCAGCGTCGACAACCGCAAGAACGCCACCACGCTCGCCTGCGGCATGTTCAATTCAGGCATCCGCGTCTTCGACATCCGCGATCCGCTGCGGCCGAAGGAGATCGCCTACTTCAACCCGGCGGGCGTGATGACCGACAGTCCAGGCTCGAACCACACGCTAGGCAACAACTTCAGGCCGGGCGGCGCCGACTGGTGCTCGGCGCAGGTTCATCTGGACGCGCGCCGGGGCACCTTGTGGACCACCTGCCAGGACAACGGCGTACTTAGCCTCAAGTTCACCAACGGCGTCTGGCCATTCCCCGAGAGCAGGACCCCTGAGGGAGAGCAGAACTAATCATGAAAACCGCCCCGCTCGCAAAAGCGCTTGTCATCGCGTTCGCCTGTGCCGGCGTCGTCAGCGCCGACAACAAGAACAAGGATCCCGGCGGCCCGGTGCCGCTCACCGTGCCCAAGCCGCCGAGCTGCGGGCCGAACGACCGGCCGGAGACCGCGCTGCAGGGGCAGGTGCCGGCGGCGATGCGTGCGGCGGGATTCGACGGGTTCAACTGCAATCTCGAGCTGGTCGGGCAGGCGCGCGGCGACGGGGCGAACTGGCAGACCACGCAATTCAAGCAGCGCGTGCGCCACGGGCAGGATGACGACCAGGACCACGATCGCGGCCGCGGCAACACGCAGCGGATCTGCGGCTACCACGGCACCGCGGCGGCGGCGCGCAGCCTGCCGGGGCGCACCAACTTCGGTGTGCGGGCGCTGGACCTGACCGATCCGGGCAAACCGACGATCACCGCGTACCTCAACACGCCGGCGATGCACGACCCGTGGGAGTCGCTCAAGGTGAACGAGCGGCGGCAGCTGCTCGGCGCCGACAACGGCCAGAACGGCGGCGGCGGCCCTGAGGTGGACATCTACGACATCTCGCAGGACTGCCGCTTCCCGCAGCTCCTGGCGAGCATGCCGGTGGGCACCGGCGCGGACGGCGGAGTGGTCGCGCCGATCATCGGACATGAGGGAAGCTGGGCGCCCGACGGGCTTACCTATTACGGCGGCGACCTGCGCAACTCGCAGTACTACGCCGTGGACACGACCGACCCGACCCGGCCGAAGCTACTGGCTACGTGGAGGACCGGCATCGCGACGGTCCATGGGATGTCCATCTCCGACGACGGCAAGCGCGGCTACTTTGTCTCGCTCGGCGGACTTGGCGCCAGCCCGGCCGCGGTGCTGGATCCGGCCACGCCGCCCACGAACGGCCTGCTGATCTACGACCTCTCGGAAATCCAGGCGCGCAAGCCCAATCCGCAGGTGCGGGAGATCAGCCGGCTTCTGTGGAAGGATGGCTCGGTCGCGCAGCACACCATCCCGGTGCGGGTCAAGGGCAAGAAGTACGTCGTATTCGTCGACGAGGCCGGCTCCGGCGGCCTGTCGAACTCGGCGCAGCATGCCGCGGCCTGCGCCCTGGGCTTCCCGCCGTTCCCGATGGCGCGCATCATCGACGTAAACGACGAGAAGAATCCAAAGATCGTGTCGCGCCTGATGCTCGAGACACACGATCCGGCCAACTGCGCGGCCGTCGCGCCGGATATCGTCGGCTTGCAGACCTTCACCTACGGCAGCCACTACTGCAGCGTCGACAACAAGGATCACGCCACCACGCTCGCCTGCGGCTATTTCAACTCGGGCCTGCGGGTGTTCGATATCCGCGACCCGCTGCGGCCGAAGGAGATCGCCTACTACAACCCGCCGGCGACGCGTACCCCGAGCCCCGGCTCCAACCACAACAGCCCCGGCGGCTGGATCTCCGGACACGCGGACTGGTGCTCGGCCCAGGTGCATCTCGATGCGGAGAAGGGCACGGTCTGGACTACGTGCCAGGACAACGGCGTGGTGATGCTGAAGTTCAGGAAAGGCGTGTGGCCCTTCCCGGACAGCCGCACGCCGCCGGGCGAGCAGAACTGACCGTAACACTCGAGGGAGGGGCTATGAGGAGATCCATGCCGTTGCGCGCGCCGCTGACGGCGGTCGCGATTGCTCTGTGCTGTGCAGGTGTCGCATCCGCCGGCAAGCCGGGTTCGGGTGAAGGCCCGGCGCCGCTGACGGTACCCAGGGCGGTCTGCGGGTCGAACGACAAGCCGGAAACGGCGCTGCAGGGCCAGGTACCTGCCGCCATGCGCGCCGCGGGCTTCAAGGGCTTCAACTGCAACCTCGAGCTCGTCGGCCAATTCAAGGGCAATGGCGCGAACTGGCAGACGACGCAATTCAAGCAGGACACCCGCAACGGCGGCGTGCGCCACTGCGGTTATCACGGCACCGCCTCGCCGGCGCTGAGCCAGCCCGGCCGGACGCAGTTCGGCGTGCCGGTGATCGATCTCACTGACAAGCGCAATCCCACGCCGACCGCCTACCTCACGACCATCTCGATGCTCGACCCTTGGGAGTCGCTCAAGGTCAACGAGCGGCGGCAGCTCTTGGCGGCCGATAACGGCCAGAACGGCGGTGGCGGACCCGAGGTGGACATCTACGACATCTCGCAGGACTGCCGCTCGCCGCAGCTTCTCGCCAGCGTGCCGGTCGGCACCGGCGCCGACGGCGGCCTCGTAGCGCCGGTGATTGGCCACGAGGGGAGCTGGGCGCCCGACGGCCTGACCTACTACGGCGGCGACCTGCGCGCCGCGCAGTACTACGCCGTCGACACGACCGATCCCACCAAGCCGAAGCTGCTGTCGACTTGGCGGCCGGGGATCGCCAGCGTGCATGGCCTGTCGATCAGCGAGGACGGCAAGCGCGGCTACTTCGTGATTCTCGGCTTCGGCGCGGGATTGACCGACCCTAGCGTCCCGGCGAGCAACGGCCTGCAGATCTACGACCTTACCGAGATCCAGGAGCGCAGACCCAATCCGCAGGCGCGCCTCATCAGCAGCCTGCTGTGGAAGGACGGCTCGGGCGCGCAGCACACGATCAATATCAAGATCAAAGGCAAGCGCTACATCGTGTTCGTCGACGAGGCCGGCTCGGGCGGCTTCGCCTCCGCGGCCCAGAACGCCGCGGCCTGCGCTGCCGGCATGCCGCCGTACCCGATGGCGCGCATCATCGACATCGGCGACGAGAAGAACCCGAAGATCGTCTCGCGCCTGATGCTCGAGACGCACGATCCGAAGAACTGCTCCAGCGTGAGCCCGGATGTTGCCGGCCTTTCGACCTTCACCTACGGCAGCCACTACTGCAGCGTCGATAACCGGAACAATGCGACGACCCTGGCTTGCGGATACTTCAACTCGGGTATCCGCGTATTCGACATCCGCGACCCCGTGCGGCCGAAGGAAATCGCCTACTACAACCCGGCCGGCACCACTACGCCGACCGCAGGATCCAACCACAACCGCGTCGGCGGCTGGGTCCCCGGCGGACCGGACTGGTGCGCCGCCCAGGTGCATCTGGACAAGGAGAGCGGTACCCTCTGGACGACCTGCCAGGATAATGGCGTGCTCGTGCTCAAGTTCAGGGATGGAGTATGGCCATTCAAGGGCACCTCGACGCCGGGCGGCATGCAAAATTGACACGGTAGGAGAAACGCATCGCCAGCCCCGCCAGAGCGGGGCTTTCTTTTGGTACCGTAGCGTTTGTACGGCCACACAAGAAAATGCTTTCTGTCCGGATCATCTTTGCGTTTACCGCGGTGCTTGTGCTGGCCGGGCTGTGGCTCGCCTTCCGGCCTGCGCCGCCGATGCCCGCGAAAGAAATTTCCGCTGCGTCGGTCGCAGCTGCCCCCCTGGTTGCTAAAACGCAGGAGAAGACCGTCGACCTGGTCGTCAGGGACGGCAAACTGGTGTCGGGTTCGGAATCGCTGCAGGTGCGCCAGGGAGACCAGGTCACGCTGCGCATCGACTCGAACTTCAACGATGAGCTGCACGTGCATGGCTACGACCTGAAACTGCGCATCAAGGCCGGCGAGCCCGCAGTCCTGCACTTTGCGGCAGCGCGCAGCGGCCGCTTCGAGCTCGAGCTGCACCGCAAGCATCAGCAACTCGGCGCCCTCGAGGTGTACCCGAAATGAAGCTCGCGGTCGCGACGCTACTGCTTTTGCTCCCGCTCGGCGCGAATGCGCATGCCTTCGGGCAGAGCTACGTGCTGCCGCTGCCGTTCTGGATGTACGCCTTCGCCGCTTCGGCCGCGCTCGCCCTGTCGTTCGTGGTCGTCGGCTATTTCGTGACCGCGAGGACCGCCGCGGGTAACGCGCGCACGGTGGAAATCCGCCTGCCGTCGACGGCGGCGCCTGCGCTCGGGGTGCTGCGCGCGCTCAGCGTGGCGGTGCTGCTGCTGACGATCCTCACGGCGCTCTTCGGCACGCCCAATCCGTTCGGCAATTTCAGCGTCACCTTCTTCTGGATTATCTTCGTCCTGGGATTCACCTATGTCGTCGCGCTGATCGGCGACGTGTATACCGCGCTAAACCCGTGGCGCGGGCTGTGCGATCTGCTCGAATGGCGCTATCCGGGCGCGTTCCGGGGCAGGGTCGCCTATCCTGCCCGGCTCGGCTACTACCCGGCGCTGTTGCTGTACATGGCGTTCATCTGGGTCGAGCTTTTCGCGCATGCCTCGCCGCGCGGGCTGGGCTATTTTCTCCTCGGCTATACGCTTGTCACCCTTGGGGGGGCGCGTCTTTTCGGCGCCGAGGCGTGGTTCCGCCGCGGCGAAATGTTCGCGGTGGTGCTGCGTCTTATCGCCAAGATGGCGCCGCTCGAATATGCGTCGGGCAGGCTGCGGCTGAGGCAGCCGTTCGTCGGATTGCTGAAAGAGCCGGCGGATCACCCGAGCCTGCTGCTCGTGGTGCTGTTCATGCTGTCCTCGACCGCCTTCGACGGCGTGCACCAGACCCTGCCTTGGGTGCAGGTCTTCTGGAAATACCTGTATCCCCCGCTCGCAGCGGCGCTCGCCATGCCGTACCTGTTCCTGGTCGATTTCTATTACTACTGGCAGTGGGCGATGCTGGTCCTGTCGCCGTTCTTCTACCTCGCGATCTACCTGGCCTTCGTCTGGCTCATGAAGCTCGCCGCGGGCAGCGAGCGGCCGCTGCGTGAGTTGGCGCTGGAGTTCACCTTCGCGCTGGTGCCCATCGCGTTCGTCTACCACGTCACGCACTACTACACTTTGCTCGTCGGGCACGCGCCGGCCATCGTGCAGCTCGCCTCCGACCCCTTCGGCTGGGGCTGGAACATCTTCGGCACCGCGCGCTCCGGCGGCGAGCCCTACGTGGTTCCGGCGGAATGGGTCTGGCACACGCAGGTGGCGCTGATCCTGGTCGGCCACGTGGTGAGCGTCTACCTCGCGCACGCCCGCGCCCTGGCGGTGTTCCCGCGCACAAGGCAGGCGGTGTGGAGCCAGGTACCGATGCTGGTTCTGATGGTGGCCTTCACCGCAGCCGGCCTGTGGATCCTCTCCCTGCCCATAGCTTCGGGCCAGGTGCAGGTCCCTCAGTCGTAGAATCGAAGCCGGTGAAGGTCATTCTCTCCGGTGCAGCTGCGCTGGCGGTGCTTGCGCTCGTGCTTGCGCTCGCCTGGCCGCGGCCGCGGTTCGACATGGTGAAGGAGCTCGCTTCGATTGCCGAGCGGCAGGGGGCCTGGGACAACCCCTGGAACCTGCAGGAGCGCAAGATCGGCAGCCTGCAGGCCGATCTAGGCAGCGAGCGCGATCCGATCAAGCGGCTGATGCTGCAGCGAGAGCTCGCCCAGCAGTACGTCGCCGGCGGCACCGCGGAGCCCGGCATCGCGCGGCTCGAGAAAATGCTCGAGGAATATCGCGGCAAGCTTGCGCCGCGCGACATCGAGACGCTGAAGGGCGACCTCGCGCTCGCCTGGTTCCGCCTCGGCGAGCAGCAGAATTGCACCTGGAGCCCGAACGCCGACGCCTGCATCTTTCCGATCAAGGACGAGGGCATCCACAAGGAACGGCGCGGCGCCGCCGAGGCTGCCAAGCGCTTCGCCGAGCTACTCGCCGATCCTGTCGACCCGGACAACGCGCTCATCTTCCGCTGGTTCCTGAATCTCTCGCACATGGTGCTCGGCCAATGGCCACAGGGCGTGCCCAAGCGCTGGCTGATTCCGCCCGAGGCGTTCAAATCCGACCACGACATCGGCCTGTTCCGCGACGTCGCGGCGAGCCGCGGCGTGAGCGTCTTCGGCCGCGCCGGCGGCGCGGTGCTCGAGGACTTCGACAACGACGGGCACCTCGATCTGATGACCTCGCACATGGGCATCGAGGAGCAGGTCAATTACTTCCGCAACAAGGGCGACGGCACGTTTATCCGGATGACCGAGCGCGCGGGCCTGAAGGGCATCACCGGCGGGCTCAACATGGTGCAGGCCGACTATGACAACGACGGTTGCATCGACGTCTTCATCCCGCGCGGCGCCTGGCTGCACGACAAGGGCCGGCATCCGGGCTCGCTCCTGCGCAACAACTGCAACGGCATTTTCACTGACGTCACCGCGAAGGCCGGGGTGCTGAATTACCATCCCAGCCAGACGGCAGCCTGGGCGGACTTCGATGGCGACGGCTGGCTCGACCTCTTTGTCGGCCACGAGATCGTGCGCGACAAGGTGAAATGGCCCGCGGACGCGAAGAACTTCCGTCTCTACCACAACAACCGCAACGGCACCTTCACCGACCTGGGGGCGCAGAGCGGAATCGAGCTCAACGGCATGGTGAAAGGCGTCGCCAGCGACGACTACGACAACGATGGCCGGCCGGACCTGTACGTCTCGATCATGGGTGGGCCGAACAAGCTGTTCCGTAACCTCGGCAACGGCAAGTTCATCGACGCCAGCGCGCAGGCCGGCGTTGCCGAGCCGAACATGAGCTTTACCTGCTGGTTCTTCGACTACGACAACGACGGCTGGCCGGACATCTTCGTCTCGGGCTACTGGGCGACGATGCCGAACATCGTGCGTGAATACCTCGGGGACAAGAAGAACGCCAAAGGCGATCGGCCGCGCCTGTACCGCAACAACCGCGATGGCACCTTCACCGACGTGTCGCGCGAGGCGCGCCTGGATCGGCTGCTGCTGACCATGGGCGCGAACTTCGGCGATCTCGACAACGATGGCTGGCTGGATTTCTATCTCGGCACGGGCGCGGCACCGCTCACCAACATCGTGCCCCACCAGATGTTCCGCAACGCCGGCGGTCGGCATTTCCAGAACGTCACCACCGCGGGCGGCTTCGGCCACCTGCAGAAGGGCCACGCAGTGGCCTTCGGCGACTTCGACAACGACGGCGCCCAGGACGTATTCGGGATGATTGGCGGTGCCTATACCGCCGACAGGTTCTGGAGCGCGCTGTTCAGGAATCCGGGACACGGCAATCACTGGATAAAGCTGCGCCTGGTAGGTGAAAAGGCCAATCGCCTTGCGGTCGGAGCGCGTGTGCGCATCCGCATTACGGAGAATGGCCAGACACGCGAGATCTTCGCAAGCGCAAGCAGCGGGGGCAGCTTCGGCGCCTCCAGCCTGCGTCCGCATATCGGGCTGGCGGGCGCGGCGTCGATCGACGTGCTGGAGGTGCGCTGGCCGGGTAGCGGTCTCATCCAGTCGTTCAAGGGGCCGATTGCGGCGGACCGGACCTACGAGCTGCGCGAGGGGCAGCCGCTCCCCAAAGCGGTCGGGACGCCACAGTGAGACGTCGGCAGTGCTGCCTTTTCGTCGGGCTACTTGCCACGCTGCTCGGCTGCGGGCACGAAGAGCGGCAGGTGGCTGGCGGGGATTCCGCCCAGGTCGCCACGAAGCCGCCGGAACGGCCGTGGCTCGCAGCCGGCTCGACGAAGGCTTGGGTTGCGCAGCGCGCACTGCGCGAGAGCAGGGTGGATGTCTTCAAGCCGCGCGCCGACCCCCTCCCGAAGCCGCCTCCCTTCACGGAGGAGCAGGCGGTCGGGCGGCGAGCGGCACCGGCGCTACCGCCATTGCCGTTCTCGTATGTAGGCAGGATGACGCGCGGCAAGGAGCGCTTCGCGGTTCTGACACGGGACAGCCGGGCCTACGTAGTGCGCGCGGGCGACGCCATCGGAGCGAAGTATCGAGTCGATGCCATTCGGAACGACCACGTCATCTTGGCGAATCTCGAGCTCGCCGTTGCCCAGCGGCTCGACCTTTCCCCGGGTGCGTCGCGCGATGCCTTGTCCGCGTCCTCCATCGCGCCGGTCGGCGGCACGGAGGAAGCGCTGGTGCTGGTCGCCGGACCCAACCAGGTGAAAGTCGGCGAGCAGTTCACCCTGACGGTAGGTCTGGATGCAGGCGGAAATTCTGTGCTCGAAAGCGCCACCGTGGAGCTGGCGTTCGATCCGAAAATCCTCGAGCTCGGCGGCAATCGAAAGTCAAGCTCGGCCGGGCTTGCGCGAGTTGACATCGCAGGGGCCTACATGGGTCACCCGGCGCACGCCGCCGTGGAGTTCCGGGTCATCGCCACGAGCCCTGCAGCGACCGAAATTCGCGTCGTTCCTACTAGCATAGCGGATGGGGAAGGCCAGAACGTCGGCGTCAACGTTCCCCAAGCGCATCGTCTGAAGATCGGGCCGGGGTCCTAGGAAGTGAGCGACGCGAATGCCGTATAGCCTGGAGTTTCGACGGTCGCGAGCGCTTCGAGCAGCAGCTCGGCCCGGTTGGGCCGCAGCCGCTCGGAGTCGGACAGCATGCGCCGCCACAGGCGCGCCTTCTTGTGCCCGTGGTAAAGACCGAGCATGTGGCGGGTGACGTGGCGCAGCGAGTCCACGGACTTCGAATAGGCGTACATGGCGCGCACCACGTCCGCGCGGGTCTTGCCCGGATCGGCCAGCAGCCAGGGGTTGTGGTAGGCGGCGCGGCCCAGCATCACGCCGTCCACGTAGGCGAGGTGGGTGGTGATCTCGACCCAGGTGGTGATGCCGCCGTTGATCACGATCTCGAGCTCGGGGAAGTCCTGCTTCAGCCGGTACACGTAGTCGTACTTGAGCGGCGGCACCTCGCGGTTTTCCTTCGGCGACAGGCCCTTCAGCACCGCATTGCGCGCGTGCACGATGAAAGTGCGGCAGCCCGCCGCGGATACTGCCGCGACGAAGTCGCGGACGAAGGAATACTCCTGTACCCGGTCGATGCCGATGCGGTGCTTGACCGTCACCGGAATGGAAACGACTCCCGAGATGGCAGCCACGCAGCGCGCCACCAGCTCGGGCTCGGCCATCAGGCAGGCGCCGAAAGCGCCGCGCTGCACGCGCTCGCTGGGGCAGCCGATGTTGAGGTTGATCTCGTCATAGCCGTACGCTTCGCCGAGCTTCGCGCAGCGCGCCAGCTCCTCGGGCTCGCTGCCGCCCAGCTGCAGCGCGACCGGGTGCTCCCCGGCGCTGAAGGCGAGATGCCGCTCGACGTCGCCGTGGATCAGCGCGCCGGTGGTAATCATCTCGGTGTACAGGCGCACGCGCGAAGACACCTGCCGCAGGAAGTAGCGGCAGTGCCGGTCGGTCCAGTCCATCATCGGCGCCACGCACAGCCGGTGCGCCGGCATGCTTATCTCCCCCGGGTGAGCGCGAGCCAGAGCCCGCCGCCGAATGAGGCAGGCGCCGTCACGGCGATGAGCGCGCAGCGGCGACATAGGCATCCAGCGCCATGGCTACCTCAGGTCCAGGCCGCGCCGCCGGGTGAGCTCGACCACGCACGCGGTGCGCGCCTCGTCCGCCGACACGCCGGGGGGCGGGGCGGCGCGCCGGCGCGCGCATTCGGCATCGCGGTATTGCAGCCATGCGTCGTTCGACTTGCGGTAGGCGGCAAGCGCCTGCTCGCCGCGCTCGTGCGCCTGCTGGAAGCTGCTCGCGTAGTACTGGGTGAGGTCCATCTCGGCGGTGCGCAGCAGAAGATCCAGGCACGATTGCGCCCGGCGGCGCACCGCCTGATCGCGCCGGCATTGCGCCAGCGCGCCGGCGTTCTGGCGCGGCAGCCAGTTGAAGAACAGCGGCCGCTTCTCGTCGGCCAGCAGGCAGATGAACGAGAGCTCGGCGCTCGGCGAGCCGGGCAGCACCACCGCGCCGTTGCCGGTGAGCACGAAGCCGATGGTCTGGCTGCCCGCCTTACGGCCATAGCGCTCCATGGCGAGCGCCGTGTCGCGCTCGAGCACCACGTCGCTTACGCTCATGCCCTCGCGCGCCGCCTCCTTCTTGGCGTAGGCGCGGCAGGCGTCGAGCGCCGGGCCGTCGTATTGCGCCTGCGCGCAGAAAGGAAGAAGCAGCAGTGCGATGAGCAGGGCTCTTGTCATGTCGTCGGCCGGTATTGGTGGCTGGAGAGGGCGCGCGCGCGGATCAGGCCGAACAGGCTCTCGGTGAACGGCGCCGGCACGCCCGCCTTGCCGGCGCCCTCCAGCGTGCCGGCGAGCAGGCCGTCGATCTCCAGCGGCTTGCCGGCTTCCAGGTCCTGCAGCATCGAGGTCTTGAATTGGCCCAGCTGGCGCGCCATGTCGATGCGCGCCTCCGGGTCAATGTCGGCGTCCACGCCGACCGCGCGGCCGATGGCGAGCACCTCGCGCATGATCTGCACCATGTAGGCCTTCACGTGCGCATCCTCGATGAGCCGGTCCGCGGTGCTCGTGGTGAGCGCCGATACCGGGTTGAAGCTCACGTTGCCCAGGAGCTTCACCCAGAACTCCTTCTCGATGAACTCGCTCAGCACCGCCTCGAAGCCGGCCCCGGTCAGGGCCTCGGCGATGCGCTGCGTACGCCGCGTGTTGCGCCCGCCGGGCTCTCCCAGGATCAGCCGCGCGCCCATGTTGTGGCTCACCAGGCCGGGCTCCGGGGTGGAGGCGGCGAGGTGGATCACGCAGCCCACGATGCGCTCGGTGGGCATGGCGCGCGCGAGCTTTCCGCCCGGATCGAGGGACTGCAGGCGCAGCGCCCCGTTGCCGAAGCGAAGCCGGTCGAAAAACCACCACGGCACGCCGTTCATCGCCGTAAGGATCGAGCTGTCGGCCCCGACCAACGGTCCGATCCCCGCGGCGACTTCCTGCAGGCTCTGCGCCTTGACCGACACCACCACGTAGTCCTGCGGCCCGAGCACCGCCGGGT
This sequence comes from uncultured bacterium, assembly GCA_965233185.1. Classification (GTDB taxonomy): domain Bacteria; phylum Pseudomonadota; class Gammaproteobacteria; order Burkholderiales; family SG8-39; genus SCGC-AG-212-J23. Next base: position 11,847 of record CBDDSA010000059.1, on the reverse strand, counting down.
CGCTTTCCGCGCGCAGCCGATGGCTTTCGACCTCGCCGCTGGCACGGCTGCGCACCCGCAGCCCGTGGCGGCGGATCGCCTCGAGGACGCTGCCGCGCGCCACGATCGACACGTCGTGGCCGGAACGCGAGAGCCGCGCGGCGATCAAACCCCCGACGGCGCCCGCGCCGTAGACGCAGATTTTCATGGTGTTATTCTAAAAGCAGGAGGTTCCATGTTCGGCTTCATGAAGAAAATGACCCGGCTGCTGCCGGCGCAGAGCACGATCCCCGGGCGCGCGGCGAAGATGCCGGTACCCGACAAGCACTTCGTCAACGGCCACCGGCTGCAGCCGCCGTTTCCCGAAGGACTCGAGCTCGCCCAGTTCGGCATGGGCTGCTTCTGGGGCGCCGAGCGCGTGTTCTGGGAGATGCCCGGCGTGTACTCCACGGCGGTGGGCTATGCCGGCGGCGAGACCAAGAATCCCACTTACGAGGAAGTCTGCAGCGGGTTCACCAACCACGCCGAGATGGTGCTGGTGGTGTTCGACCCCAAGGTCGTGTCGTACGAGGAGCTGCTCAAGCGCTTCTGGGAAAGCCACGACCCGACGCAGGGCATGCGCCAGGGCAACGACGCCGGCACGCAATATCGCTCGGCGATCTACACGTATGGCGAGGAGCAGGCAAGGCTTGCGGCCGAGTCGAAGCAGGCCTTCGAAAAAGCGCTGAAGGCCAAGGGCTTCGCCCCGATCACGACCGAGATTTACCCAGCGCCCGAGTTCTATTACGCCGAGGACTACCACCAGCAATACCTCGGCAAGAACCCGAACGGCTACTGCGGCCTGAGCGGCACCGGCGTGTCGTGTCCGGTCGGAGTGCTGGCGAAGGCTTAAGGGACGGCCTGCGTCCGTGCGCCTCGACAAATGGCTGTGGGCGGCGCGTTTTTTCAAGACGCGCAGCCTGGCGCAGCAGGCGATCGCGGCCGGGCGCGTCAAGCTGAACGACGAACGCGTGAAGCCCTCGCACGGCCTGAAGCTCGCCGACGCCGTATCCATCCGGGTGGGCGAGCTCGACTGGCATGTGCAGGTGCTCGGTCTTTCGGAGCAGCGCGGGCCCGCGGTGCAGGCCCGCAAGCTCTACCAGGAAACCGAGGCGAGCCGCGCCGAGCGCGAGCGGCGCATGGACCTGCGGCGCTGGAATGCCGAGCCCTCCGCTGCGCTGAAAGGCCGGCCTACCAAGCGCGATCGCCGGCAGCTCGAAGCGCTGGCCAGTCCGCCGGAGGAATCCTAGTCACCACGCTAAAGCGCATCCCGCCTTCCGGGCGCACCACCGCTATCTCGCCTTCCGCAAGGTAAGGCGACCCGGCCAGCGCCTGGAACGGATTACCGTGGCTGGAGATGACACGGTTTTCCCCCTCCTTAACCCGGGTCGACAGCAGTTTCTTCAGGGCGTTATAGCGTCCCGCCTCCACCGGCCCGCCGCGCACGTCGTTGCTGGCGCGCGCCTTGCCGAACGCAAGCCGCGCGGTCTCCATGGTGCGGCAGTAAGGGCTGGCGAGCACCTCGCCGACCGGAATGCCCAGCCGCCTGACATGCGCGCCGATCGCGCGCGCTTCCTCCCGGCCTTTATCCGTCAGGTTGCGCTGGCTCGCGCAATCTTCGTAGCTCGTCATGTCTCCAGCGCGGGTCGGCGGTTGCGCAGCCGATCCAGAACAGGCCGACGAGCAGAAGAAGCGCGTGCCGCATAGGAAACAGTTTATTCGTGAAGCGGTTCCGGGTAGCCTAGCCCGAATGCAAAAAGTCCTGGCTGTGCTGGCGGCCGCGCTCCTGCCGGTCATGGTCGTCGCGCAGCAGCAGGACGATGCGGTCGTGGTCACGGCTACCCGCGCGCCGCAACCCAGCCTCCAGGTGCCCGCCTCGGTGGACCGCATCGAGGCCGACGAGATCCGCGCCGGCCGGCCGCAGGTGAACCTGTCCGAGAGCCTCGGCCGCGTGCCGGGGATCGTGGTGCAGAACCGGCAGAACTACGCCCAGGACCTGCAGATTTCCTCGCGCGGCTTCGGCGCGCGCTCCACCTTCGGCGTGCGCGGCATCCGCCTGATCGCCGACGGCATCCCGGCGACCATGCCGGACGGGCAGGGGCAGGCGGCCACCTTTTCGCTGTCCTCGGCCGAGCGCATCGAGGTGCTGCGCGGCCCGTTCTCGGCCCTGTACGGCAACGCCTCGGGCGGCGTGATCAGCATCGAGACGCGCGACGGGCCGCAAACTCCGACCGGCGAGGCGAGCCTGCATGCCGGCAGCTACGACACCTGGCGTGCCGGCCTCCTCTTCGGCGGCCAGTGGGGCGCGCTCAACGCCATCGGCGACGTTTCCCGCTTCGACACCAACGGCTACCGCGAGCACAGCGCCGCGACGCGCGACCACCTGAACGCCAAGCTGCGCTACAGGCTAAGCGACGACACGTCGTTCACGCTGGTGGCTAACAGCCTGCGCCAGCCGGACACGCAAGATCCGCTCGGCCTCACGCGCAGCGACTTCGAAGACGATCCTCGCCAGGCGGTGGCCGGCGCGTTCCTCTTCAATACGCGCAAGACGGTGAACCAGGACCAGGTCGGCACGACCTTGAGCCACCGGCTGGGCGCCGGGCGCCTCGAAGCCACGCTGTACGGGGGCGAGCGCTTCGTCGAGCAGTTCCTCGCTTTCCGCGGCGCCACGCCCTTGTTGAGCGCCGGCGGGGTGGTGAACCTCGAGCGCAGCTATGGCGGCGGCGCGCTGCGCTATTCCAGGGACTTCTCCGCGGTGCGCCTTTCGCTCGGCGTCGAGCACGAGCGCATGCAGGAGCGGCGGCGCGGTTTCGTCAACGAGTTCGGCCTCGCCGGTGCCCTCAGGCGCGACGAGGACAACGGCGTGCGCAGCTCGGACGTCTACGCGCAGGCCGAGTGGCGGCTGGCCGCGCGCTGGTCGCTCCACGGCGGCGTGCGGCACAGCCGCGTGCGCTTCGAATCCGAGGACGACTTCGTTACCGCCGACAACCCCGACGACAGCGGCAAGCGCGACTTCAGCGCCACCACTCCGGTGGTCGGGCTGCTTTACCGGGCGTCCCCGCGCCTTTCGCTCTATGCGAACCTGGGCCGCGGCTTCGAGACGCCGACGTTCGTCGAGCTCGCCTACCGCAGCGGCGGCACCGGGCTCAACTTCGAGCTCGACGCAAGCCGCAGCCGGCATGCCGAAGTGGGGTTCAAGGCGATCGTGGCGAGCGCGCTGCGGCTGAACGCCGCCCTTTTCGACATCGTGACCGAGGACGAGATCGTGGTGGACGTGAATAACCTCGGGCGCGCGATTTTCAAGAACGCCGGGCATACCGATCGGCGGGGCTTCGAGCTCGGGCTGGAAACCGTGCTGGGCGGCGCCTGGGAAGCGCGCGCCGCATGGTCCTACCTGGAGGCCACGTTCCGCGAAGGCTTCCCCACCGGCACGCTCACCGTGCCGGCCGGCAGCCGGCTCCCCGGCGTGCCGCGCAGCCAGCTCTACGGCGAGCTGCGCTACCGCAGGCCCGGCTATTTCGCCCAACTGGAGGGCCTGGCGCGCTCGCGCGTCGCCGTGAACGACCAGAATTCCGAGTTCGCCGGGGCCTTCACGGTGTTCAACGCGGCGGCCGGCCTGGTGCAGCAGGGCCGGCGCTGGCGGGTGACCGAGTTCGTACGCATCGATAACCTGGCCGACCGCGACTATGCCGGCTCGGTCATCGTGAACGACGGCAACGGGCGCTACTACGAGCCTTCGCCGCGCCGCAATATGACCGTTGGCATTCAGGCCAGCCTTCAGTTTTAATAGCACTCCCCCAGAGGAGGACCCACCATGAAAAGAAGTGCCATCGGTTTCGCGGTCGCGGCGGCGTTCGCCGTTTTCCCGTTTGCCGCCCAGTCGCAGGGCCAGCCGGCGTGGAAGCAGGGCATGCCGGACAAAATGAAGGATTCGAAGCTTGCGCCGCACGCCGGCAAGATGACCGAGACGCCGGCGAGCGAGATCCCGGTGAAAAAGCTGAAGGCGCCCGCGGGCTTCAAGGTCGAGCTGTGGGCTTCGGGCCTGCCGGGCGGGCGCGCCATGGCGCTGTCGGAAGACGGCAAGAAGGTTTATGTCGGCACGCGCGGCATCGGCCGCGTGTACGAGGTCACCGACGCCGGCGACAAGCGCACCGTGCGCACCGTGGCGGACAAGCTCACGCAGCCCGCCGGCGTGGCCTACAAGGACGGCGCGCTCTATGTCTTCGCCATCGACAAGGTGCTGAAGTACGACGGCATCGCGGGCAACGCGAGCGCGCAGCCGCAGGACCTGACCGAGAAGTTCGATCTGCCCAAGGAGCAGCACCACAACTGGAAGTACGTGGCCTTCAGCCCCGACGGCAAGCTCTACGTGCCGTTCGGCGCGCCATGCAACATCTGCGAGCCGTCGAAGGAATACGCGCAGATCCGCCGCTACAACGCCGACGGCTCGGGCAAGGAAGTGGTCGCCACCGGCGTGCGCAATTCGGTGGGCTTCGACTGGCATCCGCGCACCAAGCAGCTGTGGTTCACCGACCACGGCCGCGACTGGATGGGCGACAACGGACCGCAGGACGAGCTGAACCGCCTGGCCAAGCCCGGCGCCAACTTCGGCTTTCCCTACTGCCACGCCAACGGCATCACCGACCAGGACTTTAAGAAGCCGAAGGAGCAGGCGTGCAAGGGTGTCACGCTTCCGGTGCGCCTCATGGGACCGCATGCCGCGGCCATGGGCGTGAAGTTCTATACCGGCAAGATGTTTCCGAAGGAGTACCAGAACACCATGTTCATCGCGCGCAAGGGCTCCTGGAACCGCAGCAAGCCCAGCGGCTTCGACGTGGTGAACGTGCGCACGGGCGCCGATGGCAAGGAAGCGAAACTGACGCCCTTCCTGACCGGCTTCAACGAGAGCAAGGACAGCTACAAGTTCTGGGGCCGGCCGGCCTACGTCGCGCAAATGCCCGACGGCGCGCTGCTGGTCAGCGACGAGCAGGTGGGCGCCATCTACCGCATCAGCTACCAGGCGCCCAAGGGCCAGGCCAAGGCGAAGAAGAAGTAGTGCCGCTACTGCGCCGGGGGCGGTGGGCGCTCATGCTCGCCGCCCTTTTTTCTTCCATTGTTTTTTCTCAGGAGACCTGTCTTACCTGCCACGGGCCGGGTGGCAACTCGGTGAGCGCCGGTATTCCCTCCATCGCCGGGCAGCCGAAGCTTTTTCTCGAGACGCAGCTGGTGCTGATCCGGGAAGAGCTGCGCCCGGCGCCGCAAATGCTGCCGCTGGTGAAGGGCATGAAAGACCCGGAAATTACGCGCCTGGCGGAGCATTTTTCCAGGCTGCCTGCGAGATCGGCGGCCACCGGTCCGGCCGACCCCGGGCTCATGAAGCAGGGGGCTGCCCGGGCGCGGGCGCTGCGCTGCGGCGTGTGCCATACCGCCGACTTCGGCGGTCAGAACCAGATCCCGCGCCTTGCGGGCCAGCGCGAGGAGTACCTCGTCTCGGAGATGCTGGCCTACCGCGACGGCCAGCGCAAAGGCGGCGACACCATCATGGCGGCGGCGCTCTACGGCGTCTCGGATTCCGACATCAAGGCGCTCGGCCACTTCCTTGCGCGAAGTAGGCCTCCAGGTCCCGGGCGTTGAATCCGGAGAGGTCCTTGGACAGCTCCTGGGTAACGAGCTTCCCGACTTCCTTGTCGAGCTCCTTGCGCAGGGCGCCGAGGAATTTGGGCGGCGCCACCAGCACCAGCTCGTCGAAGCGGTGCTGCGTGCGCGCTTTTTCGAGGTAGCGCCCCACCTCTTTCGCGAACATCTTCGCGCTGTGCTCGCCCGCGCCCTGGGTCTCGCGGTCGCTGGGCGGCCCGCCGGTGGGGGCAGTGCCGGCTTTGCCCACGCCGCCGTGGCCGTTGAAGCGCGGCTCGGCGTCCGTCTGCATTTCCCGCTCCTGGAGGCGGCCTTGCGGGTTCAGCAGGTTCTCGATTTCCACCAGGTGCTCGTCCGGGCGCGCAACTTGCAGCACTCTGGCGCGGCTTTCATCGGCCGCGACGATCCATGTGGTAGCCATGCTGATTGGACCCCCCGATACCGATCGGGTTTCTTCCACGGAGGTTTAACCGCTCATGAATCGCATTTTCCTCGGCGGCGCGCTCGGTGCGCTCGCGATGTACTTTCTGGATCCGCAGCAGGGCCGCCGCCGGCGCGCGCGCACGCGCGACAAGGCGGTGCACGCGAGCCGGGTGCTGAACGAAGCCGGCAAGGTGACCGCGCGCGACACCGTGCATCGGGCGAAGGGCGTATGGGCGAGCACGCGCAAGCTGTTCGACCACGAGCCGGTCGGCGACGACGTGCTGGTGGAGCGGGTAAGGGCCGAGCTCGGGCGCTTCGTTTCCCACTCGCACGCGGTCGAGGTGGCCGCCGAGGGCGGGCATGTCACGCTGTCGGGCCCGATCCTCGCCGACGAAGTGCGTCCGCTGCTGCGCCACGTGCGCCGCGTGCCGGGCGTGCGCGCGGTGAGCGATTGCCTGAGCGTGCACGAGGACGGCGCGCGCGTCTCGGCGCTGCAGGGCGGCCATCCGGCGCCCGGCAGCCGCTTCGAGCTGATGCAGGAAAACTGGTCGCCGGCGGCGCGCCTGGCGGTCGGCTCGTTCGGCGCGAGCCTCATGGCCACGGCCTACCGCGTGCGTGGCACGGGCGCCTGCGCGCTCCTCGCGCTGACCGGCGGCACGCTCGTGGCGCGCGCCGCCACCAACAAGAAGCTCTCCCTGCTCCTGGGCATCGCCGACCCGGCCGACGGCATCGTGGTGCAGAAGACCATCAACGTGGATGCGCCGGTCGAGGAGGTGTTCGCCTTCTGGACCGACTACCAGAACTTTCCGCGCTTCATGCGCAACGTGCGCGAGGTGCAGGTACACGAGGACACGTCGCACTGGGTGGTGGCGGGGCCGGCCGGCGTGCCGGTGCAGTGGAACGCGCGGCTCGAGGAGATGGCGCCGAACGAGCTCATCAAGTGGCGCTCGACGCGCGAATCGTCGGTGAAGCACGAAGGCTGGGTGCGCTTCGAGGCGAACCGCCACGGCGGCAGCCGCATCACCATCCGCCTGTGCTATGTCCCGCCCGGCGGCGCCTTCGGCCACGCCGTGGCCGCTCTCTTCGGCGCCGACCCGAAAAGCGAGATGGACTCCGACCTGCTGCGCATGAAGACCATCATCGAGACCGGGCGCGTGCCCCACGACGCCGCGCGCCCTGCATCGCGCGAAAGCTAACCCAATAAAGGGGTCAGGCGGCCTTGGACTTCGCCGGTCCCGCCGAGGCGATGAGCTCGCGCAGGACGTACGGCAGGATGCCGCCGTGCTTGTAGTAGTCGACCTCGATCGCGGTGTCGATGCGCGAGCGCACTTTGAGCTCCTGGCGCGCGCCGTCGGCGCGCGTGATCACCAGCGTGATTTCCTGCTGCGGCTGGATCTCGTCCGGCAGCTGCACGTCGATGGTCTCGTCGCCCTTAAGCCCTAGCGAGGGCGCGGAGTCGCCGCCGAGGAACTGCAGCGGCAGCACGCCCATGCCGACCAGGTTGGAACGGTGGATGCGCTCGAAGCTGCGCGCGATGACGGCCGTTACGCCCAGGAGCTGCGTGCCTTTCGCCGCCCAGTCGCGCGACGAGCCGGTGCCGTACTCCTCGCCGCCGAATACCACGGTGGGTGTGCCCTCGGCGATGTAGCGCATCGCAGCGTCGTAGATCGGCACGGTTTCGTTGCGGAACTTCGTGATGCCGCCCTCGGAGCCCGGCAGCATCAGGTTCTTGATGCGCACGTTGGCGAAGGTGCCGCGCATCATGACCTCGTGGTTGCCGCGGCGCGCGCCGTAGCTGTTGAAGTCCGCCACGGCGACATCGTGCTCCTGCAGGTAGATGCCCGCGGGCGAGGTGGGCTTGATGGAGCCGGCCGGCGAGATATGGTCGGTGGTCACCGAGTCGCCGAAGATGCCCAGGATTTTCGCGTTGCGGATGCTGCCCGGGGTGCCCGGGGTCATCGAGAAGCCCTCGAAAAAAGGCGGCTCGGCGATGTAGGTGGATTCCGGCCAGCTGTAGACCTGTCCCGAGGGCGCGGACACCTTCTGCCACAGGGGATTGGTGTTGGCGAGGTCGCTGTACAGGCGGCGGAACGTGGGCGCGTCCATGGCGAGGCTCATGAGCGCCTGCACTTCCTCGGCCTTCGGCCAGATGTGGCCGATGTAGACATCGCGCCCGTCCTTCGATTTGCCCAGGGGCTGGGTCTTGAAGTCGACCAGCATCGACCCGGCGATGGCGTACGCCACCACCAGCGGCGGCGAGGCAAGGAAGTTCGCGCGGATGTTCGGGTGGATGCGTGCCTCGAAATTGCGATTGCCCGAAAGCACCGCGGCGCAAATCAGGTCGTTCTTGACGATCGTTTCCTCGATCGCCGGCGCGAGCGGCCCGGCGTTGCCGATGCACGTGGTGCAGCCGTAGGCGGCCACCGCGAAGCCCAGCTTCTCGAGGTAGGGCAGCAGCCCGGCCTTGGTCAGGTACTCGGTGACCACGCGCGATCCCGGGGCGAGGGAGGTCTTGATGTGCGGCTTCACCTTCAGGCCGAGCTCCACCGCCTTCTTGGCGAGCAGCCCGGCGGCGAGCAGCACGCCCGGATTCGAGGTGTTGGTGCACGAGGTGATCGCGGCGATGAGCACGTCGCCGTTGACGACCTCGGTACCGTCGAACGCCTTGTAGGTCTTGTCCAGGTCCTGGGTGCGCTTGGCGAAGCCGTTGTCCTTGACCGGCGCGGAGAACAGCGACGTGAAGGTGCTCTTCACTTTCTCCAGGTCGATGCGGTCCTGCGGGCGCTTCGGCCCGGCGAGCGAGGGCATGATGGTGCCGAGGTCAAGCTCGTGCGTCTCGGAATAATCGATGGCGCCGGCCTTCGGGATGCCGAACAGGCCCTGCGCCCTGAAATAGGCCTCGAAGGCGTCGACCTGCTCCTTGGTGCGCCCGGTGCCGCGGAAATACTCCAGGGTGCGCTCGTCCACCGGGAAGAAGCCCATGGTGGCGCCGTATTCGGGCGCCATGTTGCCGATGGTCGCGCGATCGGGCAGCGACAGCGACGCGGTGCCCTCGCCGAAGAACTCGACGAACTTGCCCACCACCTTCGCCTTGCGCAGCATCTGCGTCACGGTGAGCACCAGGTCGGTGGCGGTGCACGCCGGATGCAGCTTGTTCTTCAGATGAACGCCCACGACATCGGGCGTGAGGAAATACACCGGCTGGCCGAGCATGCCGGCCTCGGCCTCGATGCCGCCCACGCCCCAGCCCACCACGCCGATGCCGTTGATCATGGTGGTGTGGCTGTCGGTGCCCACCAGCGTGTCGGGATAGCACACGCCATCCTTCCCCTTGTGCACGCCGGGCGCGAGGTACTCCAGGTTCACCTGGTGCACGATGCCAATGCCCGGGGGCACGACCTTGAAGGTGTCGAAGGCCTGCATGCCCCACTTCATGAACCGATAGCGCTCCTCGTTGCGCTTGAACTCCAGCTTCATGTTGAGGTCGAGCGCTGCCTTGGTGCCGTAATGGTCCACCTGCACCGAGTGATCCACCACCAGGTCTACCGGCACGAGCGGCTCGATCACTTTAGGATCCTTGCCCATCTCCTGCGCCACGCCGCGCATCGCGGCAAGGTCGACCAGCAGCGGCACGCCGGTGAAATCCTGGAGCACGATGCGCGCCACGACGAACGGGATCTCGTCGGTGCGCGGCGCCACGGCTTTCCAGCCGGCGAGCTCGCGCACATGCTCCTCGGTCACCTTGCGGCCGTCGCAATTGCGCAGCACCGACTCCAGCACGATGCGGATCGACACCGGCAGCCTGTCCATCTTCACGTCGAGGGCCTTGCCCAGCTCGGGCAGCGAGTAGAACTTGCCGTGCTTGAAGCTCTGCAGGGTATTGAACACGTTATGCGGCATTGGAGCCTCCATCATTGGTCCACAGCGCTTGCGGGCTGCAGGCCTGTTTTTCGAGCTGGGAAATCAGCCGCGCGCGCTCCTCGAGCAGCGCGGGCAGGTGCTCGTCGCAGCGGGCGATCGGGCCGGGATAATGCCGGATCTCCTCGGAGATCTCGGCGATGCGCTTTTCCAGCCAGGCGCTCATATCACGAACAGGTCGACGAACTCGTCCACCGGGGTGCTCTCCAGGCGCTTCGCGTCCATGCACAGCTCGAGGATCGCCTGCTGCTGCTTGGCCGGGAAGCGGCGCGCGAGGTTGGTCTTGAACTTCTCCACCAGCACCGGCATGCCTTCCTTGCGGCGGCGCTTGTGGCCGATGGGGTACTCGACCACCGTCTCGGCGAGCGTCCTGCCGTCCTTGAACTCCACCGTGAGCCCGTTGGCAATGGAGCGCTTGTCGGGGTCGTGGTAGTCCTTGGTGAACTGCGCATCCTCGACGCACACGATCTTGTCACGCAGGGCGTCGATGCGCGGGTCGGCGGCGATGTCGTCTTCGTAGTCCGCCGCGGTCAGGCGGCCGAACAGCAGCGGCACCGCGACCATGTACTGGATGCAGTGGTCGCGGTCGGCGGGATTGTCGAGCGGCCCTTTCTTGTCGATGATGCGTATCGCCGCCTCGTGAGTCCGGATGGTTATGTTTTTGATGTCTTCAATCCGGTTCTTCACGACGGGATGCAGCTGCATCGCCGCTTCCACCGCGGTCTGCGAGTGGAATTCGGCGGGGAAGGAGATCTTGAACAGCACGTGCTCCATGACGTAGCTGCCAAACGGCCGCTGGAAGCGGAACGGCTGGCCCTTGAACAGCACGTCGTAGAAGCCCCAGGTCTTCGCCGTGAGCACCGAGGGATAGCCCATCTCGCCGGTCTTGGCGATGAGCGCGAGGCGCACCGCGCGCGAAGACGCATCGCCCGCCGCCCAGCTCTTGCGCGAGCCGGTGTTGGGCGCGTGGCGGTAGGTGCGCAGGCTCTGGCCGTCCACCCAGGCGAGCGACACTGCGTTCACCAACTCGTCGTAGCTGCAGCCGATCATGTGCGCCACCACCGCGGTGGAGGCCACCTTGACCAGCACCACGTGGTCCAGGCCGACGCGGTTGAAGCTGTTCTCGAGGGCGAGCACGCCCTGGATCTCGTGGGCCTTGATCATGGCCGTCAGCACGTCCTTGACAAGGACTCGGTTCTTTGAAGACCTTGAGAGCCAATCGGCGGTTGGGAGGTTGCCGCCGAGGTTGTCGGACGGGTGGCCCCACTCGGCGGCGAGCCAGGTGTCGTTGAAGTCCAGCCAGCGGATCATGGCGCCGATGTTGAACGCCGCCTGGACCGGGTCGAGCTGGAACTGCGTGCCGGGCACCTTGGCGCCGCCCGGCACCAGCGTGCCGCGCACCACCGGGCCGAGGAGCTTGGTGCACGCGGGGTACTCGAGCGCCTCCAGGCCGCAGCCCAGCGTGTCCATCAGGCAATAGCGGGCGGTGCCGTAGGCCTCGGCGCTCGCTACCTCGTACCGGGCGACGTAGTCGGCGATGTCGGTGAGCACTTTGTCCGGGCTGGGCCGGACGTTGGAGACGGGCGCTGACATCAGAATGTGCCCTTGCCACTTTTTGTCAGCGGGGGCGCGTTGTCGTCCACGCCGAAGCTCCATTCGTAGCCGCCGCTCGGCTCGAAAGTATGCTCGGCGCCGCCGGAGCGCGGCGCATGGCGCATGGACGGATGCGGCGAGCGCTCGTCCGGGCGCTTGTCCCACCAGATGGCGCGGCCGCGGCGCTGCGACTCCACTTCTTCCGGGTGCTCCTCGAGGAACTCCCGCATGAACCGGGTCAGGTCGGATTCGTACATG
>CBDDSA010000058.1:0-4141 GCA_965233185.1 uncultured bacterium | reverse complement strand
GACACCCTGACCCCGCGCGAGGCCAAGGTCCTGCGCATGCGCTTCGGCATCGAGATGTCGACCGACCACACGCTGGAAGAGGTCGGCAAGCAGTTCGACGTCACGCGCGAGCGCATACGCCAGATCGAGGCCAAGGCGCTGAGGAAGCTGCGGCACCCCTCGCGCTCGGAGCGGCTGAAGAGCTTCCTCGACCAGGAAGGCTGACCGAAGACTAGCTGGAGCAAGGGCCGCGCAAGCGGCCCTTTTCGTTGTGCGCCCAGCATGGGCGCGATCTTGGAGGTGGAAGTCCTCTCGTGAGCTGGCCACAGCGAACGAAGCGAAGCGCAACTGCGCGAGGGCGACCGAGCGTGGGAAGGAAGCGTGAAGCGAAACCGCGCGTCGACAGTGAAGCGCATTTCGAGCTGGGCGCCCCCCCCGGGGGCGGCTGCTGTGGGAGATCCGGAAGCCGCGCTGCTTGGCTAGAGCCATAACAGAGAGGTCTACGTCAATAACGAACCGTACCTTTACTGCCGGCAAGCCCCTCACTACATTCCCCTGCCTAGCAGAAGGGCCGTCTGGGCACGATGACCCACGACTACAAGCGTAACGGCACGACCTGCTTGTTCGCCGCTCTGGAGCTTCTGCAAGGCAAGGTTATCGGCCAGTGCTACAGCCGGCACCGTCATCAAGAGTTTCTGAGATTCCTGCGTCGCTTGGACGCGGAGTTTCCCGGTGAGGTCCCTTTGCATCTGGTGATGGACAACTACGGCACGCACAAGCATCCCAACGTACAGGCTTGGCTGAAGCGTCATCGCCGTTTTGTCCCGCACTTTGTTCCTACCAGCTCCAGCTGGCTCAACTTGGTTGAACGCTGGTTTGGCGAGCTCACCGCCAAGGCCGTGCGCCGCGGCTCCTTTGCGAGTGTCAAGGACCTCGAGGCGGCCATTGCCAGGTTCCTCGAAGCGTGGAACGAAAACCCCAACCCCTTCGTCTGGACCGCCACCGTCGAATCCATCCACGCCAAACTCACGCGCTGCCGTCAGACCCGCGAGCACATCCAGCCCGGTTGCACCGCACCGCGCACTCGAAAGAAGAAAAAAATCAAATCACCAGTTATTTCTCGGACACCACACTAGCAGACCGCGAGCCATGCAAGCCGAGAGGCTGAACGACACGCCCGTCGTGGCAACGATGATCGGCGACCCGTGCGGGATTGGTCCCGAGGTCGTGGTTAAGGCCCTCGTCGAGGGCATAGGTCCTGCCCGTGCTTTGTTGATCGGCGATGCGGGCGCGGTGGCGCGCGCGGTGGATCTCACCCGGGCGCCCCTATCCGTACGCGCGGTGTCGACGATCCGCGAGGCGCGGTTCGACCCGGGGTGCATCGACGTGCTCGACCCGAAGACGTTGAGCCCGGCGGACGTGACCGTGGGCTGTGTGTCGGCAGCGTGCGGGCGCGCCGTGGTCGCATGGTGGGACATTGCGACCCGACTCGCGCTCGACAAGCGCGTGGCCGCGATCGTCAAGGCGCCGGTCAACATGGAAGCGATCAAGTTGGGCGGCGCGGCGCCGGCAACGGCCGATGCGCAGACCAAGCACCTGCTGCTGATCACCGGTGCGCTGCGGGTGGTGCACCTGACTGACCACATTCCGCTGCGGGAGGTGTTTGCCCAGGTCAAAGCGCCGCACGTGGAGCGCCTCATCCGCCTGACCCACGCCGCTTTGAGCTCCTGGGGCATCGCGGCGCCGCGCATCGGTGTGGCCGGCCTCAATCCCCACGCGAGCGGCGACGAGGAGCGCGACGAGATCGAACCGGCGATCGCCGCGGCTCGCGGCGACGGTATCGATGCACAGGGACCGGTGTCGCCGGACAGCCTGTTCCGCCTGTGCATCGAAGGCGCTTACGATTGCGTGCTTGCCCACTACCACGACCAGGGACACATCGCGGTGAAGACCTGGCGCTTTCAAGGCAACTGCGCCGTGGTCCTCGGCGAGCCGTTCCTTCGACTGTCGGTCGCGCACGGCACGGCGTTCGACATTGCCGGCCGCGGCGTGGCTGACCACCGCAGCATGTCCGCCGCCATGCGGACGGCTTCGACGCTCGCCGCGAGACGAGGTTTCGTTCAAGATTAAGATGACCCAGGAGACAACAGCGTGCTTCCCGCATTTCGCAGCAAATCGGGTGCGCACTCAGGTGACGCGCATGCCCTTCACGGCATGCCGCCACCACGGGCGAGGAATCCGTGCGCATACTGAGTCGATCGGCGAAATGGGGGGCGATCATCAAGGCATCCGGCATCCGGCATCGTGATGGATGAATAGCGAAACAGGAAAGTGTCCATGTCGAGCTTGAGCGCCGGGGTTTTGCGGGATTGTCTTCGGGTCAGCGAAGACGGCCTTGCTCGCCTTGACCGGCGCGTCTATACCGACCCCGAGATCTTCGAGCTCGAAATGAAGTGGATATGGGAGAGGCAATGGGTCTTCGTCACCCATGAGAGCCAGCTACCAGGTCCGGGGCACTACGTTACGGCTCAGATCGGCCGCCAGCCCGTAGTAGCGATGAAGAACAAGGCCGGAGAGATCGGCGTTTTCATCAACGCCTGCACGCATCGCGGCACCAAGCTTTGCCGCCTGACAAAGGGGCATGCGAAGCTTATTTCCTGCCCTTACCACGGCTGGACGTACGACACCGGCGGCAAGCTCATAGCGCTGAAGGAAGAGGCGCACGGCGCCTACCCGCCGTCGTTCGACAAGCAGGCGCTCGGTCTGGCGCGCGTACCGTGCGTCGAGAGCTATCGGGGCTTCCTCTTTGCCAGCCTGAATCCCGAGGCCCCGCCGCTGCGCGAGCATCTGGGCGATGCTGTTGTCTTCATTGACCTGCTGGTGGATCAGGCCGAGCACGGATGGGAGCTGCTCAAGGGCAATTGCTCGTATACGTACGCCGGCAACTGGAAGCTTCAGGCCGAGAACGGCGTCGACTCCTATCACGCCACCACCGTGCACGCCAATTTCTCGGAGACGATGGCCCACCGGCGGCGAAACGGTTCGGAGCGCGGCAAGACAATGGAGCTGGACCATGTGCCGGTGGCCAGTGACGGCGGATTCTTCGACCTGGGCCATGGCCACGTGATGATATGGCGGGACTGGACGAACCCGCAGGACCGCTTCAACTACGCCGAACGCGCAGGCATCGCCCGACGCATGGGGGAGCTGCGCATGAAGTGGGCGGTGACCCGGCTGCGCAATGTGCTCATTTATCCGAACCTGCTGCTGATGGACCAGATGAGCACGCAGGTGCGCACTATCCAGCCGATTTCGGTGAACAAGACCAAGGTGACCGGCTACGCGCTCGCGCCCATTGGAGAACCTCGAGAACAGCGCCGGCACCGCCTCCGCGTCTACGAGGATTTCTTCAATCCCAGCGGCATGGCCACTCCCGACGATCTGTCGGAATTCCAATTCTCGCAGCAGGGCTTCCAGGGCCGCACTCTGCGCTGGAGCGACCTGAGCCGCGGCGCCATGCATCAGGTAGCCGGGGGGAACCGCTTCGCCGAGGAGCTCGGTATTCGCCCCAAGGCAAGCGGCGCGTGGATCGAGGACGAGGGCATTTTCGTGGGGAAATATCGCTACTGGCTCGAGCTCATGGTGCGCGGACTGGAGGAGGAAGAGCGTGGCTGACTCGCGGCTCGTCCAGGTTGAGCGGCTTTTGATTCGCGAAGCAGAGCTGCTCGACAAGAGGCGGTGGGACGAATGGCTGGCCCTCATGGCGCCGGACGTCGAGTACTGGATCCCGGCCTGGGACTCGGAGTTGGAGCACACGAACGACCCGGACTCGGAGTTGTCGCTCGTTTACTACAGCTCGCGCGCCGGCCTCGAGGACCGCGTTTACCGTATCCGCACCGGCCAGTCGTCGGCTTCGAACCCGCTACCCCGTACCTGCCACATGGTGGGAAACGTACGCGCCGACTTCCATTCGGACGCGGCTTGCGGGGTCGAAGCCAACTGGCAGGTGCTGAGCTATCGGCTGGAGGAAACGACAACGTTTTTCGGTTTCTACGAGTACCTGCTCGAGCGCACAGGCGACGACTGGCGAATCAAGAGAAAGAAGATCGTGGTGCTGAACGCGCTCATTCCCGCTGTGCTGGACATCTATCTTGTTTAGAAA
>CBDDSA010000057.1:0-29388 GCA_965233185.1 uncultured bacterium | reverse complement strand
CACGCCCTGCACGTCGGCCTGGCCGCCGAGCTTGCCTTCCGTGCCGACTTCGCGCGCGACCCGCGTCACTTCGGAGGCGAACGAGCGCAGCTGGTCCACCATGGTGTTGATGGTGCTTTTCAGCTCGAGCACCTCGCCTTTGACGTCCACCGTGATCTTCTTCGACAGGTCGCCGGCCGCCACCGCCTTGGTCACGTCGGCGATGTTCCGCACCTGCGAGGTGAGGTTGCCCGCCATGAAGTTCACCGAGTCGGTCAGGTCCTTCCACGTGCCGGACACGCCTTCCACCCGGGCCTGCCCGCCGAGGATGCCGTCCGAGCCCACTTCGCGGGCGACGCGCGTCACCTCGGAGGCGAACGAGCGCAGCTGGTCCACCATCGTGTTGATGGTGGACTTGAGCGTCAGGAACTCGCCCTTGACGTCCACCTCGATCTTCTTGGAGAGGTCGCCCTTGGCGACCGCGGTGGTCACATCGGCAATGTTGCGTACCTGCGCGGTGAGGTTGCCGGCCATGGAGTTCACCGAGTCGGTGAGGTCTTTCCAGGTGCCGGCCACGCCCTTCACCTTGGCCTGCCCGCCCAGCTTGCCTTCGGTGCCGACCTCGCGCGCCACGCGCGTCACCTCGGCCGAGAAGTTGCCGAGCTGCTCCACCATCTTGTTGATGGTTTTCGCGGTGCGCAGGAACTCCCCCTCCAGCGGCCGGCCTTCCAGCTCCAGCGCCATCGACTTGGAAAGGTCGCCCTGGGCCACCGCGCCGATCACGCGCGCCACCTCGGTGTTGGGGTGCACCAGGTCGTCGATCAGCGAGTTGATGTGCTCCACCGAGTCGGCCCAGAACCCGTGCGCATTGGGCAGCGCCGCGCGCTTCTTCAGCTTGCCCTCCTTGCCCACGACCTGCGACAGGCGCGACACCTCGTCGGCCATCATCGCGCTCTGCTCCACGAGGTCGTTGAACACTTCGGCCACCTTGCCGAAAGCGCCGGCGCCGTGATAAGGCAGGCGCGCCTTGGCGTCACCGCGCTTCAACTGGGTGAGCGCGGTGAGGATCAGATTCATCTCCTCGGCATGCGAGAGCGCCTGCGATTCCTGCGCCAGGATCGGCTGGTTCATGCGGAATCCCTTTGTATTCTGGGAAAGAAAAGACTGCGCGAGCATACCGGTCCGCCTGCGAGCGCAGTAGTCACGCGAATGCGACCCCCTGTAGCGGTTTTCGCTACAAGCGCCCCGGATACCGCGGTACGAAAATTTGTGGGGTATGCTGGCGCGGGATCTCAAGTGGAAAAAGACCGGCAACTGCGAAAACTCGCGCACGACCTCAAGAACTGCCTTGCGCCGGTGCGCAATGCGCTGCGCCTGCTCGACCGGCCGGAGGTGGATGCCGAAACGGCGGCCTACGCGCGCAGCCTGATCGACAAGCAGGTGAGCGCCATGGAGGCCCTGTGCGATTCGCTCACCGGGCCGTCGAGTTCCGCGCAGGTCCCCGCGGCGCCGGTGTCCGCGGCGGCGCGGCGCATCCTCATCGTCGACGACAACCGCGCCTGGGTGGACAGCCTGGCGCTCGTGCTTCGCGGCCAGGGCCACACCGTGTACACCGCCTACGGCGGCCGGCGCGCCATCGAGATCGCCGAGGACCTGAAGCCCGACGTGGTGATCCTCGACATCGAGATGCCCGAGGTGAGCGGCTACGAGGCGGCGCGCCAGCTGCGCCGCCGCCTGAGCCGGCATCGCCCCACCCTCATAGCCCTCACCGTGTGGAGCGACGACATGGACAAGGCGCTCGCGCGGGAAGCGGGCTTCGACCACCACCTGTCCAAGCCGATGGCTTTCGACGACCTAGTCCGGATTCTTGCGGCGGCCTGACAGGTTCTTGTCGATGATCGCCCAGAGGATGAGCAGGAAGCCCAGCACCCGCAGGGTGTAGACGTAGGGCGTGCGCTCGTCGCCGAATTCCAGCACCGCGGCAAGCACCTGGTTCACCGCGAGCAGCAGGAACGCCGCGGCGAACGCGAGGAACAGGCGGTCCGCGGTCTTGCGCCAGAAGCGCAGGAAGAACACCGCCGCCACGCAGTAGCCCACGGTCGCCGCGCCGGCCAGGAAGTCGATCATTCGGCCTCCCAGATGAAGGCGTAGAGCAGGAACAGTACCCCGGCGAGCGCCGCCACCAGCCGCCACGGCCGCAGATCCACCTGGGTGGGAAAAATCACGAAGTCGAAGAACAGCAGCACGTTATTCACCGACAGCCCGACGAAGCACAGCGCGCTCCAGAGCAGGAGCCGGGCACCGCTGCGCGCATAGCCGCGAAACAGCAGCACCATGCACGCAATGCTGGTCAGCGCCGCGAGCAGGTAGAGCACCACCTTGAACATGTCCATGGCTAGCCTCTTCTCAGCTTGAAGGCGTCGGCAAAGGTCTGGATGCGTGAATCGCGCAAGGCATAGATCATGCGTATCAGCGTCACCGGTCGCTCCTTGTAGGCGAGCGCCAGCATGTCGCCGTACATGCGCAGCTCGTCGGTCGCGGGCCGGTAGCGCACGCGCCTGTCGTCCTCCGCCGCCAGCAGCCCGCGCGCCTGGAATGTCTCCAGGTATCGGGTGGCGTCCGCATCCGGGATGGGCACGCTGGGGCGCAGCTCGGCGGTCAGGCCGGCCACCTCCCAGGACCTGTCCGGCGTCCGGCGCAAGAGCAGCAGCAGCTCCGCCGCATCCACCGCGGGAATGGTCGTTTGGAGGAAGCGACAGAAGTCGTCGGAGAAATCGGCGTCTTCCATCGCCTGCTTTTTAACACAGGATTTACAAACTCGGGCTGGACAGCGCAGCGCGAGTGAATAGAATCGCGGAACTTGCTCTCCTCCCCCCCCATGACGCGCGTCCTGGTCATCGACGACAACGACGACTTCAGAAAGCTCGCCCTGCTGTGGTTCCAGATCCACAGCATCGAGGCTGAAGGCGCCGCCAATGGCGCCCGGGGCCTCGAGATGCAGCGCGCGCGGCCGGCCGACGTCATCATTACCGACATCTTCATGCCGGAGAAGGACGGCATCGAGACCATCCAGGAGCTGCGCCGCGAGTTTCCCGGCGTGCGCATCATCGCCATGACCGGGCGCGAGTCGCTTACCGATTTCGACGCCTTCGAGGTAGCGCGCGAGCTGGGCGCGGTCAAGACCTTCAAGAAGCCTTTCAAGCTGGACGACCTGGTCGCGGCGGTGAACGAGCTGACAAGCGGGAATTAGTCGCTGTAGTCGTAACCGCGACAGGGCTAGAATCGCGGCATGCGGTTCGCGGAGTTCTATCCCTTCTACCTGTCCCAGCACTCGGACCGCACTTGCCGCCGGCTGCATTTCCTGGGCACCAGCCTGAGCCTGGTCGCGCTGCTGCTGGCCCTCGCCACGCTGGACTTTCGCTGGCTGCTCGCCGCCCTCGCCGTGGGTTATGGCTGCGCCTGGGTAGGGCACTTTTTCTTCGAGAAGAACCGTCCGGCCACCTTCACCCACCCGCTCTACAGCTTCATGGGGGACTGGGTGATGTGGAAGGACATGCTCACCGGCCGGATCGCCTTCTGATGGATCAGGTCGACTTCACCGCCTTCCTCTGGCTCACGCTGGTGGCCATGGGAATCACCATCGCGCTGCTGCGCGCACGGCCGCACGAGCGCTCCACTTACCTGAACACGCTGTGGCTGTTTCTCATGGGGGTAGTCGGCCAGGGCGCCGCCTTCGGCATGTTCGCGCTCGATTTTCCGCGCGCCGGCGGCACGGTGCAGACGATCTTCCGCATCGTGGCGGCGCTCGCCCTCATCCGCATGCTCGGCTTCTCGGTGTTTCGCCTGCTGCTGCCGCTCGCCGGCAAGCACCCGACGCGCATTCTGGAGGACCTTGCCATCGTGCTGGTCTACGTGGGCTACGGTTTCGTGCAGCTGCGCGGCGCCGGCGTGGACCTGGGCAGCCTGGTCACCACGTCGGCGATCCTGACCGCGGTGCTGGCCTTCGCCATGCAGGACACCCTGGGCAACCTGCTCGGCGGCCTGGCGATCCAGGTGGACAACTCGGTGCGGGTCGGCGACTGGGTGAAGGTCGACGACGTCACCGGCCGCGTGCGCGACATCCGCTGGCGCAGCACCCTCATCGAGACGCGCAACTGGGAGACGGTGCTGATCCCCAACAGCCAGCTGATGAAAGGGCGCGTGGCGATCCTGGGCCGCCGCGAAGGCGCCCCGCGCCAGTGGCGCAGGCTGCTCAATTTCATGGTCGACCCCGGAGTGCCGCCGGCGCGCGTCATCGCCATCGTCGAGGACGAGATGCGCGAGCTCGCCATTCCGAACGTCGCCCGCACCCCGGCGGCGAGCTGCGTGCTGTACGGCTTCGAGTTCGGCAACCTGCGCTACCAGCTGCGCTACTTCCTCACCGACCTGCTGGAGGACGACACCACCGACTCCATGGTGCGCGTGCATCTTTTCGCCACGCTGCAGCGCGCCGGCATCCGCATCGCCGAGGCGCAGCACACCGTGCACGCGGTGCAGCGCGACGAGGCGCACGCCGAGACGGTAAAAAAGCGCGAGCTCACCCGGAGGGTGCAAGCCCTCGAGGGCGTGCATCTTTTCGCCGGGCTGTCCGACGCGGAGAAATCGGATATTGCCGAGCGGCTGCAGTACGCGCCTTACGCGCGCGGCGACGTCATCACCAAGCAGGGCAGCCAGGCCCACTGGCTGTACATCCTCGCCTTCGGCGAGGCCGAAGTACTCTACGAGCCGCCCACCGGGGCGCCGCAGGTCATCGGCGCGGTGCAGGCGGGCGAGTTCTTCGGCGAGATGGCGCTGCTCTCCGGCGACGCGCGCAGCGCCACGGTGGTGGCGAAGACCGACGTCGAGTGCTATCGGCTGGATCGCGCCTCGTTCCAGGAGCTGCTCGCAACGCGGCCGGAAATCGTCGAAGAGGTGGCGCGCATCGCCGGCGCGCGCAAGCCCGACCTGGACCAGGCGCGCGAGACCTACGCGGCGCTCAAGCCGGCGCCCGACGCGGTGTCGCAGAACGGGCTGGTCAGCCGGCTGCGCGGCTTCCTGCGGCTGCGCTAGCCGGCGCCCCGGGAACACACTTCAAGCGGCGAGGAACTGCTCCTCGGACAGGGCCATCACCCCGGCGCCGCCGTGGACCACGGTGTCGCGCAGCCCGGGAGCCTGCACCAGCACGTGGTCGCCGTAGAAGCGCGCGGTCGCGATTTTCGCCTCGAGGAAAGCCCTGTCGCCCGAGGCGAGGCTCTTCTGCGCCGCGAGCGCCGCGCGCGCCATCTGCCAGCCGCCGGCCACGATGCCCATCAGCCTCAGGAACGGCACGGCGCCGGCGAACGCCGCGCGCGGGTCTTTCTCGGCGACGATGAAATCGACGCAGTCGGAGACCGCCTGCACGCCCGCGGCGAGCTGACGCCGCAGGCCCTCCAGCCCGGGCGCCGCCAGCGTGGCGTCGAGGCGCTTTACCGATTCGATCCAGGCCCTGGCGGTCGCGCCGCCCTCGCGCGCGATCTTGCGGCCCACCAGGTCCATGGCCTGGATGCCCGTGGTGCCCTCGTAGATGGTGGTGATGCGGGCGTCGCGCAGGTATTGCGCCGCCCCGGTCTCCTCGACGAAACCCATGCCGCCGTGCACCTGGACCCCGAGCGAGGCCACCTCGATGCCGGTTTCGGTGGACCAGCCCTTCACCACCGGGATCATCAGGTCGACGAACGCCTGGTGCTGCTTTTGCCGTTCCTTGTTCTCTTCCTTCTGGGAAAAATCCAGCGCGGCCGCCACGACATAGGCCAGCGCGCGCATCGCCTCGGTCTGCGACTTCATCAGCATCAGCATGCGGCGCACGTCGGGGTGGCGGATGATCGGCACGGTCTTGCCGCCGGCCACGAGGTCGCGCCCCTGCAGGCGCTCCTTCGAGAATGCCAGCGCGCGCTGGAACGCCCGCTCGGCGATCGCCACGCCTTCCAGCCCGACACCGAAGCGCGCCGCGTTCATCATGATGAACATGGTCTCCAGGCCGTGGTTCTCCTCGCCCACGAGGTAGCCCACGGCGTTGTCGTAGAGCATCACGGCGGTGGGGCTGGCGTGGATGCCCAGCTTGTGCTCCAGGGAGGCGCACTTCGCGCCGTTGCGCTCGCCGAGCGAGCCGTCGGGCCTCACCAGGAGCTTGGGCACCACGAACAGCGAGATGCCCTTCACCCCCTCGGGCGCCTCCGGCGTGCGTGCGAGCACCAGGTGCACGATCTGCTCGGTGAAATCGTGCTCGCCGTAGGTGATGAAGATCTTCTGCCCCGAAATGCGGTAATGGTCCTTGTCGCGCACCGCGCGCGTCTTCACCAGCGCGAGGTCCGAGCCGGCCTGCGGCTCGGTGAGGTTCATGGTGCCGGTCCACTCCCCGCTCACCATTTTCGGTATGAAAGTCTTCTGCAGGTCTTGCGAGCCGCGCAGCGCGAGCGCGTGCACCGCCCCCTGGGTGAGCAGCGGGCACAGCGAGAAGCTCATGTTGGCGCTGGTCCACATCTCGTCGACCGGCGTGGCGACCAGCTTGGGCAGCCCCTGCCCGCCCCAGTCCGGCTCGAACGGCAGCGCGTTCCAGCCGCCTTCGGCGAACTTGCGATAAGCCTCGCGAAACCCCTGCGGCGTGCGCACCTTGCCTTCGGCGAGCTTCGAGCCTTGCTGGTCGCCCACGCGGTTGAGCGGATCGAGCACCTCGGCGGCGAAGCGCGCCGCCTCCTCGAGAATGGCATCCACCGTGTCCGGCGTGGCCTCCTCGTAGCCGGGGAGCTTCGCCACCTCGGCCAGCCCGGCCAGCTCGTTCAGCACAAAACGCATGTCCTTCAAAGGGGCGGCATAGGCGCTCATTTTTTCAGCTCCTCCACCAGCGACGGCACGATCTGGAACAGGTCGCCGACGATGCCGTAGTCGGCCACCTGGAAGATCGGCGCTTCCTCGTCCTTGTTGATGGCGACGATCACGCGGCTGTCCTTCATGCCGGCGAGGTGCTGGATGGCGCCCGAGATGCCGACCGCGACGTAGAGGTCCGGTGCGACGATCTTGCCGGTCTGCCCCACCTGCCAGTCGTTCGGCACGAAGCCCGCGTCCACCGCGGCGCGCGAGGCGCCCATCGCGGCGCCCAGCTTGTCGGCGAGCGGCTCGAGCACCTTGGTGAAGTTCTCGCCCGAGCCCATGCCGCGGCCGCCCGAGACGATGATCTTCGCCGCGGTGAGCTCGGGGCGTTCCGACTTGGAGACTTCGCGGCTGACGAACGCGGACAGGCCGCTGTCGGGCGGCGCGCTGAGCGTCTCCACGGCAGCGCTTCCGCCCGTGGCAGGCACGGCATCGAAGGCGGTGGTGCGCACCGTGATGACCTTGATCGGGTCTTTCGATTGCACCGTGGCGAGCGCGTTGCCCGCGTAGATGGGGCGCACGAAGGTGTCGGGGCCGGCCACCCCCGAGATGTCGGAGATCTGCTGCACGTCGAGCAGCGCCGCCACGCGCGGCATGATGTTCTTGCCGTTGGAGGTTGCCGGCGCGAGGATGTGGCTGTAGCCCTTGGCGATGGCGCTGACCAGGCTCGCGACGTTCTCGGCCAGGAACTCGGCGAGGTGGGGCGCATCCGCATGCAGGACTTTGGCGACCTTCGGGATCTGCGCCGCGGCCTGCGCGGCCTCGCCCGCCTGGTGGCCGGCCACCAGCACATGGAGCTCGCCGCCGAGCTCCTGCGCCGCCGCCACGGCGTTCAGCGTGGACTTGCGGATCGCCTTGTTGTCGTGCTCCGCCAGGACGAGGACCGTCATCAGAGCACCTTCGCGTCGTTGCGCAGCTTCTCGATCAGGGCCTTCGCATCGGCTACCTTGGCGCCGGCCTTGCGCTTGGAGGGTTCCACGACTTTCAGCGTGCTCAGGCGCGGTTGCACGTCCACGCCGAGCGCCTCGGGCTTGAGCACCTCAAGGGTCTTTTTCTTCGCCTTCATGATGTTGGGCAAGGTCACGTAGCGCGGCTCGTTCAGGCGCAGGTCGGTCGTCACCACCGCGGGCAGCTTGATCGACAGCGTTTCCAGCCCGCCGTCCACCTCGCGCGTGACTTCGGCTTTTTCAGAGGAAAGCTTTAGCTTCGAGGCGAACGTGGCCTGCGGCCAGTTGAGCAGCGCCGCCAGCATCTGGCCGGTCTGGTTGGCATCGTCGTCGATCGCCTGCTTGCCCAGGATCACGAGCTGCGGCGACTCCTTCTGCGCCACGGCCTTCAGGAGCTTCGCCACGGCGAGGGGCTGAAGCTCGGCATTGCTTTCCACCAGGATCGCGCGATCGGCGCCGATGGCGAGCGCGGTGCGCAGGGTTTCCTGGCAGGCCTGCACACCGCTGGACACCACCACGATCTCGGTGGCGGCGCCGGCCTCCTTCAGCCGCACCGCCTCCTCCACCGCGATCTCGTCGAACGGATTCATCGACATCTTCACGTTGGCCGTCTCGACGCCGCTGCCGTCGGCCTTGACGCGCACCTTGACGTTGAAGTCGACGACGCGCTTGACGCTTACCAGGATTTTCATGGGGCGGTGATTATAACCAGCGCGTCTACGGCGAGCGCCCCGGCGCCTGTTTCAAACACGATCACCGGGTTGACATCGACCGCCGCCACCGCGCCCTGCCATGCGAGCATGGCATCGCCGAGCATCACCGCCATGCGGGCGAAGGCGTGCAGGTCGCGCCCCGGCTGGCCGCGCCAGGGGCCCAGCAGCGGCGCGATGCGCAGCTCGCCGAGCTTCGCCAGCACCTCGCTTTGCGTGAACGGCGGCAGGAGCAGGCGGAAATCCTGCAGCGCTTCGAGGTACACCCCCCCGTCGCCGACCAGCACCACCGGGCCGAACTGCGCATCCAGGCGCGCGCCGAGCGCAAGCTCTCGCCCGCGCGGCGCGCGGCGCGCCACGATGACCCCTTCGAACTGCGCACCCAGCTCGCGCACGCGCTGCCGCTGGCGCTGGAACTCGGCGAGCGGGTCCGGCACCTGGAGCGCGACCAGCCCGTGCTCGCTCTTGTGCGGGATGTCCTGCGAGCAGGCTTTCATGACGATCTCGGCGCCCAGGGCGTGGCAAGCGGCCGCCACCTCCTCTTCGCTTTGGCACAGGCGATGCTCGATCACCGGGATGCCGGCCTGCGCGAGCCGCGCGAGGCTTTGCGCTTCGTTTAGCGCGCGGGTCGCACCCGCGGGCAGCGCCGCGGCGACCGGCGCCGGCGGCCGGCGCAGCAGCGCAGCGTGGTCGGCCAGCTGGGCCAGCGCGTCCATTGCGGCGCGCTCGCTCGCGAACGTGGCGACGCCGGCGCTATCGAAGGGCGCTCGCACCGACGGCTGCGGCGCCGCCAGCGCAACCGGGATGCCGAAGCGGTCCTGGAAATCGGCCAGGTCGCGTGCAAACCCCGGAACATCGTAGCCGGTGCCGGCGACCGGCAGCGCCAGCATCAGCGCATCGCACTGCGCATCCTCGCCCACCGCCGGCAGCACCGCGCGCAGAAGTCCCGGGCTGCCCAGCAGCGCGCCGGTGACGTCGATCGGGTTGTCGAGCGCGGCGAAGCCCGGCAGCGCCTGCGAAAGCTTGGTTTTCGCCCGTGCGGACACTGCGGCCAGCGGTATGCCTCGCTGCTCGCTGTAGTCCGCGGCCATCACGCAGCTCGCGCCGGAGTTGCTGATGACCACCAGCCGCTTGCCCGCGGGCCGGCGTCCCGACAGGTACAGCGCCGCGGCGCTCACCAGCTCCTGGGGATCGGCCGCGCGCCAGATGCCGTGGCGCTCGAAGAAGGCGTCGACCACGCGGTCCTCGCTCGCCAGCGCGCCGGTGTGCGAGCTCGCCGCTTTTTGCCCGCGCGCCGTGCGCCCGGCCTTCAGGGCGACGATCGGGATGCCTCTGGCGCGCGCCGCCTCGGCCGCGCGCGCGAGGCCCGGCGGGTCCTTGATGGCTTCCATGTACAGCAGCAGCAGGCCTACGCCCGGGTCCTCGATCACCGCGGCGGCGAGATCGGCGATGCTCACGTCGGCCTCGTTGCCGGTCGCGTGGACGTGGCGGATGCCGAGCCCCTTCTCGTAGACCAGGGTGTAGATGGCCTGGGAATTGGCGCCGCTCTGGCTCACGATGGCCACCGGCCCGTCGCGGCCCTCGAGCTCGTGAAAGATGGTGGAGAAATTTGCCACCACGCCGGTGGCGAAATTGGCCAGGCCCTGGCAATTGGGGCCGATGAGGCGCATGCCGGCGCGCCGCGCCGTTTCCGCCAGCGCTTGCTGGACCCGCAGGCCGGCCGGGCCGGTCTCGCCGAAGCCGGAGGCCATCACCACCGCGACCTTCACGCCGCAGGCCGCGCAGGATTGCACCGCGCGCACCGCCTCCTCCCCCGCCACGGCGACCACGGCGAGCTCGGGAGCTTCGGGAAGGTCTTCGAGGCGCGCGAAGGCGCGCAATCCCTGCACCGTGGCGCGCCCGGGATTGATGGGGTAGATCGGCCCGCGAAACCCGTAGCGCTGCATGTACATGATGGGGCGGCCGCCGACCTTGTGCGGATTGTCGGAGGCGCCGATGACGGCCACGGAACGGGGCGCGAGCGCCGATTGCAGCATGCGAGATGCATAATACGGCCATGAGCGACCTCTCCCAGCTGAAGGTTGATTCGATGCGGGGCCGTGTTTCGCACGACGAGTGGGAAACGCGCATCAACCTTGCCGCCTGCTACCGCCTGGTCCACCACTTCGGCATGGACGACCTGGTCTACAACCACATCTCGGCGCGCGTGCCCGGCGAGGAAGGGCACTTCCTCATCAATGCCTACGGCATGACTTACGACGAGGTCACCGCCTCGAGCCTGGTGAAGATCGATTTCGACGGGCGCATCGTGCAGGACTCCGGCACGGGCTACGGCATCAACCAGGCGGGGTTCGTGATCCACAGCGCGGTGCACCGCGGCCGGCCCGACGTCGCCTGCGTGATCCACACCCACACGCCGGCCGGCATGGCGGTATCGGCGATGAAGTGCGGCCTGCTGCCGCTTACCCAGAACGCCATGTTCTTCTCCGGCGTCGGCTACCACGACTACGAGGGCCCCGCGGTGGACCTGGACGAGCAGAAGCGCCTGGTAGGCGACCTCGGCAGCCACGTGGCCATGGTGCTGCGCAACCACGGGCTGCTGTCGGTCGGCGCCACAATCCCGGAGGCGTTCGTCACCATTTATTGGCTGGAGCGCGCCTGCCAGGCGCAGGTCTTCGCCATGGGCGCCAACGCAGAGCTGGTCCACCCGGGAAAGCTCACCGTGCAGAAAACGAACCATCGATACAAGCCCGGTCAGAGGCGCAACATCGGCGAGCTCGAGTGGGCCGGGCTGCTGCGCCTGGTGGAAAGAAGGTACCCGGGCTTTCGCGATTGAAGCTGCTCGAGGGAAAGGTCGCGCTGGTCACCGGCGCGGGCGGCGGCATCGGGCGCGACTTCGCCCTCGCGCTGGCGGCCGAAGGGGCGCGCGTGGTGGTGAACGACATCGGCACCTCGGTCAAGGGCGAGGGACGCGACGCCGGACCGGCGCAGCAGGTGGTCGACGAGATCCGCGCCGCGGGCGGCAGCGCGGCGGCGAGCACCGACAGCGTCTCGCAATGGGAGTCGGCCAACCGCATCGTGCAGTGCGCGCTGGACGCTTTCGGCCGGATCGACGTGGTGGTGAACAACGCGGGCATCCTGCGCGACCGCTTCTTCTTCAACATGTCGGTCGACGAATGGCGCGCCGTGATCGACGTGCACCTCAACGGCTCCTTCTACGTGTCGCGCGCCGCCGCGCCGCATTTCAAGTCGCAGGAGTCGGGCTGCTACGTCCACATGACCTCGACTTCCGGCCTGATCGGCAACCTCGGCCAGGCGAACTACTCGGCGGCCAAGCTGGGCATCGTCGCGCTGTCGAAGTCCATCGCCCTCGACATGGCGAAATACCAGGTGCGTTCCAATTGCATCTCGCCCTTCGCCTGGAGCCGCATGATCGGCTCGATTCCGACCGACACCGAGGAGCAGAAGGCGCGCGTGGAGAAGCTGAAGTCCATGGAGACCGCGAAGATCGCGCCGCTGGCGGTGTTCCTCGCGAGCGACGCGGCGCGCGAGGTGTCGGGCCAGATATTCGCCGTGCGCGCCAACGAGATCTTCCTCATGTCCCAGAGCCGGCCGCTGCGCTCGGTGCACCGCGCCGAGGGCTGGAGCGCCGCGACCATCGCCGCGCACGCCGCGCCGGCGCTGCGGCCGCATTTCTACCCGCTGGAGCGCTCGCAGGACGTGTTCTCCTGGGACCCGCTATGAAGCGCGTGCTGCTGGTCGATCCCATCGCCGCGGCGGGCGAGGAATTCCTCGCGCGCCACGCCGAGGTGGTGCGCGCGCCCGACAGCGACCCGGCGACCATCCGGCGGCTCGCCGCCGAGGCGGACGGCGTCATTACGCGCAGCAAGCTGCCCGACGACCTGTTCGAGGCGGCCCCGCGCGTGCGCGCGGTCGCCATCCACGGCACCGGCACCGATCTCGTGCCGTTGGAATCGGCCACCGCGCGCGGCGTGATGGTGTCCAACATCCCGGGGGGCAACGCGCAATCCGTGGCCGAGTACTGCGTGATGGCGATGCTGATGCTCGCTCGCAACGTGCCGGCAATCCTGTCCACCCTGAAGAAGCAGACCTGGGACGGCGCGCGCGCGCTGGGGGCGGATGCGCACGAGATTGCGGGCATGACGCTGGGCCTGGTGGGTGTCGGCGCGATCGGCACGCGCGTGGCGCGCATGGCGCGCAACGGCTTCGGCATGCGCGTGCTGGGCACGCAGCGGCGCCTGGACTGGTTGCCGGCCGAAGCCGAGGCCGTCTCGCTCGACGAGCTGCTGGCGGCGAGCGACTTCGTGGTGGTTACCTGTCCGCTTACGCCGCAGACGCGCCATCTTCTGAACGAAAAGACCCTGTCATTGATGAAGCGCTCGGCATGGCTGGTGAACGTCGGCCGCGGGCCGGTGGTGCAGGAGGCGGCGCTGATCGCGGCGCTGGCGCAAAAGCGCATCGCCGGCGCGATGCTCGACGTCTACGAGCACTATCGCCTCGAGCCCGGGCACCCGCTGTTCGACCTGGACAACGTCATCCTGACCCCGCACCTGGCGGGCATGACGCGCGAGTCGCGCGCGCGCATGAGCGTCGCCGCGGCCGAAGAAGTGGTGCGCATGCTTGCCGGCGAGGCGCCCAGGAACTTCGTCAACCCGCAGGTGGTGAGCATTGCGCATCACTGAGGTCACGGCCTTCCCCACGTCGTTCCCGATCCCCGCCGCCAACCGCGTGGCGCTGGGCATCGGCACCGCCGTGAAGCGCGACGCCGTGCTGGTGAAGGTGGTCACCGACGAGGGCCTCGTAGGCTGGGGCGAGGCGCATCACGGCCGCGCGCACACCGCGGTGGCGAAGCTGATCGACACCACGCTGCGCCAGCTCGTGCTCGGCATGGATGCGCACGAGACGGCCGCCGTCTGGGAGCGCATGTACCGCTACCAGCTCGCCAGCCACGGCATGGGCGCCGGCGCCTGCCTTGCCATGAGCGGTATCGACATGGCGCTTTGGGATATCCGCGGCAAGGCGCTCGGCTTGCCGCTCTACAAGCTGCTCGGCGGCACGCGCAGGCCGGTTGCGGCCTACGCGGGCGGGGTTTCGCTGGGATACCAGCCCGCGTCCTCGCTGGTCGAGGAAGCCGGCAAGGCCCTGGCCCAGGGCTACAAGGCGCTCAAGCTGCGCGTCGGCGATTCGGTACCCCGGGACCTGGAGCGCCTGCGCGCCGTGCGCGAGGCTTTTGGCGAGGCCGAGATACTCACGGACGCGAACATCGGCTACAGCCTCGAGCAGGTGCGTCGGGTGATGCCCGCGATGGATGAGCTCGGGGTGGGCTGGCTGGAGGAGCCGTTCCCGGCGCAGGACTATCGCAGCTATCGCGAGGCGAAATCCTGCGGCCGCACGCCGCTGGCCGCCGGGGAGAACCATTACACTCGCTTCGAATTCAACCGCGTCATCGAGGACGGCGCCATCACCATCCTGCAGCCCGACCTGTCCAAGACCGGCGGCATCACCGAGGCGCTGCGCATCGCGGCGCTCGCCTCGGCGTGGAAGCTGCCGGTGCATCCGCACAGCTCGATGACCGGCGTGAACCATGCCGCCACCATCCACTTCCTCGCCGCCATCGACAACGGCGGCTACTTCGAGGGCGACGTGTCGCGCGCGAACCGGTTCCGCGACGAGCTGGTGGAAAACCCGGGCGGCGTCGACCGCGACGGCAATGTGTGGCCGCTGGAGCGGCCCGGCATCGGCGTCGAGGTAAGCGAAGCCTTCCTCCTCAGCCATCCTCCCATCGAAGGGCCAGGCTACGTATGAACAAGCCCATCCGCTCCGATCTCGCCTGGTCCACCGCGGACCGCATCACGGTGCGCGGCAAGGACCTGCCCGGCGAGATCCTCGGCCACCTCAACCTGGGCGACATGGCGTTCCTCGAGCTGACCGGGCGCATCCCGCAGGCGAAGGAATCGAAGCTGTTCAACGCCATGGTGGTCACGCTGGTCGAGCACGGCATCACGCCGAGCGCGCTGGCGGCGCGCCTGACCTACCTCGGCGCGCCCGAAGCCCTGCAGGGCGCGGTGGCGGCCGGGCTGCTCGGGCTGGGCAGCGTGTTCGTCGGCTCCATGGAGGGCGCCGCCCGACTGCTGCACGAAGCGATCCAGAACGGCAAGGATGCAAAAACGGTCCTCGCCGAGAACAAGCGCATCCCCGGCCTCGGGCACCCGATCCACAAGCCGACCGATCCGCGCACCACGCGGCTGTTCGAGATCGCGCGCGAGACCGGCCACTACGGCAAGTATTGCCGCCTGATGGACGAGATCGCGAAAGAAAAAGGCATCACGTTGAACGCGACCGGGGCCATCGGCGCCCTCGCCTGCGAGCTGGGCCTCGACTGGAAGGTGGTAAAGGGCCTGGGAGTGATGGCGCGCGCGGTGGGCCTGGTGGGCCACATCCTCGAGGAGACGCGCTCGCCGATGGCCGAGGAGGTCTGGCACCGCATCGAGCAAGAGTCCACCCGGCACGTCAAGAAATGAACCTCGCCCGCGACAACCATCCCGAGCTGCGCGACGCGGTGCGCGCGCTATGCGCGAAGTTCGACTCGGCGTACTGGCAGCAGGTGGACGAGAAACGCGCCTACCCCGAGGCCTTCGTCGATGCGCTCACCCGGGCCGGCTGGATGTCGGCGCTGATCCCCGAGGAGTACGGCGGCTCGGGCCTGTCGCTCACCGAGGCGAGCGTCATCATGGAGGAGGTCACGCGCTCGGGCGGCAACGCCGGCTGCTGCCACGGCCAGATGTACAACATGAACACGCTGCTGCGCCACGGCTCGCCGGCGCAGAAGCAGAAGTTCCTGCCGAAGATCGCCGCGGGCGAGCTGCGCCTGCAGGCCATGGGAGTGACCGAGCCCACCGCGGGCACCGACACCACCAAGATCAAGACCGTGGCGGTGAGAAAAGGCGACCGCTACGTGGTGAACGGCCAGAAGGTGTGGACCTCGCGCCTGCAGCACTCCGAGCTCATGATCCTGCTCGCCCGCACCACGCCGCTCGACCAGGTGGCGAAGAAGTCCGAAGGCATGTCCGTGTTCCTGGTGGAGACGAACAGCAAGGGCCTCGAGGTGAAGCCGATCCGCAACATGGTGAACCACGAGACCAACCAGGTGTTCATTGACAACCTGGAGGTGCCGGCGGACAACCTGATCGGCGAGGAAGGCAAGGGCTTTCGCTATATCCTCGACGGGCTCAATGCCGAGCGCATCCTGATTGCCGCCGAGTGCATCGGCGACGGCTACTGGTTCACCGAGCGCGCGACGACCTATTCGCGCGAGCGCATCGTCTTCGACCGCCCCATCGGCCAGAACCAGGGCATCCAGTTCCCCATCGCCGAGGCCTACATGCAGATCGAAGCGGCCAATTTGATGCGCTACAAGGCGGCGTCGCTGTTCGACGCCAGGGCGGCGTGCGGCGCCGAGGCCAACATGGCGAAGCACCTGTGCGCCAAGGCGTCGTGGGAGGCCGCAAATGTCTGCCTGCAGACCCACGGCGGGTTCGGCTTCGCCGCCGAGTACGACGTGGAGCGCAAGTTCCGCGAGAACCGCCTGTACCTGGTCGCGCCGATCTCGACCAACCTGATCCTCTCCTACGTCGCCGAGCACGTCCTGGGCCTGCCGCGCTCGTACTGAGCCCGTGTACCAGGACCACAGCGCCCGCCGGGCCGCCGGCCAGCTGTCCTGGCGCTCGCCTTCATCTGGCCGAAGTGCGCGCGGCGAGCAGCAGGAACAGCACCGACACCATTACGTAGCCGGTCTCCACCATCGTCGCCCACAGCGATCGCCCGCTGAGCGTGCGCCGCGCGAGGGCGATGAGCAGCGCCCCCGCCGCGCCTGCGGCGGCGGACTCCGTCGGGGTGAAGATGCGGCCGTAGATGCCGCCGAGCCACGATGATCGGGATCACGATGGGCACCAGCTTCAGCGCGGCGCTGCGCGCGCTTTCCATCTCGAAGCGCCGGGGTTGCTGCTCGCCGCGACGGATGCGTCCCACTTTGCTAGGGGCGAACCTGGGCGAGGAGCCGGTTGGTCTGCATCAGGCGCTGGATGAGCACCCGGGTGACCGCCTTGTTGAAGCCGGCCTGCAGCGCGTCGGTCGCCGCGCGCAGGGCCGCGGCGCGGATCTCGATGATGGTCACCTCGCCCACCGCCGTGATGGTGGTGGTGCGGCGCGGCGCACTCTTGGCGAAGTACACCATCTCGCCGAAGCAGCCGCCCGGCTCGATGGTGGCGAGCGCCTTCGCTTCCAGGGTCACCTTGACTTCGCCCTTGACCAGCAGATAGCAGCTGTCGCCCTCCTCGCCCTCGCGGATGATGACGTTGCCCGCCGGCAGGGTCTTCCAGCTGCCGATGCGCACCACTTCCCACAGCGCGACGTCGCCCAGATCTTCGAAAAACGGCATGTTGCGCAGCTCGTTGAACTTTTCCGAGTCGGAAACCGACTCGCCCACCAGGCGCAGCGTGGTGAACGCCTGGCTCAAGTCCTTGCCGAAATCGAGCCACGAGCGGTAGCGCTGCGCCGGCTCCTTGGCGATCGCCCTGCGCACGATCTGGTCGAGCAGCGGCGGCAGGTCCGGGCGCAGCGTCGACGGCGCGGAGGGTGCGGTGTTCATGATGGCGTAGGCGAGCGCCGCCTGGGTGGCCGCCTCGTACGGCAGCCGGCCGGTGAGCAGCCGGTACATCGTGACGCCCAGCGAGTAGATGTCGGTCTGCTGGGTGAGTGGCTCCATGCGGATCTGCTCGGGCGACATGTAGGCCGGGGAGCCCACTCCGGCGATCTGGGTCGTGGTATGCCCGTGGCGCTGCTGGAAGGAGGCGCCGAAATCGCTCACCTTGGTCTCGCCCGCCCTGGACAGCAGCAGGTTTCCCGGCTTGATGTCCCGGTGAATGATGCCGTGCTGGAAGGCGTACTCGAGCGCCCGGATGCACTTGAAGATGATTTCCACCACCTTGTGCAGCGGCAGCAGGTTGCTCACTCCCGAGTGCGCCTCCAGCGTCGTGCCGGCGACGTATTCCATGACCAGGTAGCTGTGGTCGGGCTCCACCACGGCGTCGTAGATCTCGACGATGTGCGGGTGGTTCAGCTTGCCGGCGAGGGAAGCTTCGGCGACGAAGGCCTTGTGCTTCATGCGCTCGGTCTGCGGGTCGGCGTCGCGCTCGAACAGGAATACCTTGATCGCGACCTCCCGCTCGGTGAGCGGGTCGCGCGCGAGGTACACGGAGCTGGTCGCCCCGCTGCCGATCTCGCGGATCAGCGGGTATTTACCGAGTTGCTCCTGCAGCTCGAACTTCATCGATGTGCTCCAGCAGCTCGGCTTCCTGGAAAGGCTTGCCGAGGAAAACGTTGACGCCGAGCGCGGCCGCCTGGCTGCGGTGCTTGTCGGCGGTGCGCGAGGAAATGATGATGATCGGGATGTCGCGGGTACGCGGCTCGCCGCGCACGTGGCGGGTCAGGTCGAAGCCGTCCATGCGCGGCATTTCGATGTCCACCAGCATGACCGCGGGCAGGGTCTCGCGCAGCTGCTCCAGCGCATCCAGGCCGTCCTTGGCGGTGACCACCTGGTAGCCTTCGCGCTCCAGCAGCCGGGTGGTGATCTTGCGCACGGTGAGCGAATCGTCCACCACCATGATCACCGGCGCGGACGACATGCGCTCGGCGCTGCGGGCCATCGTCGGCACCAGCGTGGTCGCCTCGAAGGTCGGCGTGCCGCCCCACACGCGCTGCGCCAGCACCACCGGGTTGATGATCGGCACGATGCTGCCGTCGGCAAGCACGGTGGCGCCGGCCATCCACGACACCCGCGCAAGCTGCGGCCCGATGTTCTTCACCACGATTTCCTGGTTGCCGCGCATCTCGTCGACGTGCAGCGCGACGCGCTGAATGCCGCTGCGCAGCAGCAGCACCGAGTTGTAGCTCTGGATCTCGTTGGCGCCGGCGCCGTCGAGCAGCCGCTGCAGCGAATGCAGCGGGTAGCTGCGACCCTGGAACTCCACCTCCTTGGCGGCGTACAGCCCCATCATGGCGTCGGCCTTGAGCCGCAGCACCTGCTCCACCATGGCGGTGGACAGCGCGAACACGCTCGAGCCCGAGCGCACCAGCACGGCCTGGGTGACGGCGAGGGTGAGCGGAAGATAGATGGTGAAGCTGCTGCCCTGGCCGCGCTCGCTTGCGATGTCGATGCGCCCGCCGATCGCCGTGATCTCGTTGCGCACCACGTCCATGCCGACGCCTCGTCCGGCCAGCTGCGTCACCGCGTCGGAGGTGGACAGGCCCGAGGCGAAGACCAGCTGCAGCCGCTCGGCGTCCGACAGCGGCTGTCCGGCCGGCACGATGCCCCTTTGCACCGCCTTGTCGTAGAGCCGCCCGGTGTCGATGCCGGCGCCGTCGTCGCTCAGGATGAGCGCGATCTCGTTGCTTTCCTGCCGCAGGGTGAGCGCGATGCGCCCGGTTTCCGTCTTGCCGGCCGCCGCGCGCTCCTCGGCAGTCTCCAGCCCATGCGCCAGCGCGTTGCGCAGCATGTGCTCGAGCGGCGCGCCGATGCGCTCGAGCACGCTGCGGTCGACTTCGACCTCGGCGCCCGTGATCTCCAGCAGCGCCTTCTTGTGCAGCTCGCGCGCGCTCTGGCGCACGACCCGGTGCAGGCGCTCGTTCAGCGTGGAGAACGGCATGGCGCGCATGCGCATGAGCTCCTGCTGGACCTCGCGATTGGTACGTCCCTGCTGCAGCAGCGCAGCGTCGGTCTCGCCGAGGTTGCGTGCGAGCCCCTGCTGGATGGCGATCACGTCGTTCAGGCTCTCGGCCATGAGGCGCGTGAGCTCCTGCAGCCGCGTGTAGCGGTCGAACTCCAGCGGGTCGAAGTCGCTGCGGCGCTCTTCCAGCACCGACAGGCGCGACTGCATCTGGCTGTCGGCCTGGATCTCCACCTCGCGCAGCTGGCCGCGCAGGCGCGCGACGCTTTCCGACAGCTCGCCCAGCGCATGCTTGATGGAGCGCAGCTCTGCCTCCACGCGAGAGCGCGCGATGCTCAGTTCGCCCGTCTCGTTGATCAGGTGGTCGAGGAGTTCGGCGTTGACCCTCAGCACCGCCGCCGCCGACTGGGGCTTCTCCTGGATCTCGGCCTCCCCGGGCTGCGCGGCCGGCTTGGCCAGGCGCTCGAGGTCGACGCTCAGCCGGTCCAGCTTCTCTTCCAGCTGGGCGAAAACCTCCGCCGGCAACGAGTCCTCCTCGACGGCCGCCTCGATGCGGCTTTCCATGAGGTGGGTCAGCTCCCCGAGGCGGATCGCCCCGGCCATGCGAGCGCTGCCCTTCAGCGTATGCAGGGCGCGGCGCAGCGCATGCGGGGCGTGCGGGTCCTTGGGGTTCGCCTTCCAGTCGCGCAGGTCCGCGCCGATGGAGGGCAGCAGCTCGCGCGCCTCCTCGAGGAATACCGGCAGCAGCTGCTCGTCGAAGTCGTCGTGCAGCGCACGCTTGTCCCTGGCGTCCGCCACGGCTTCGGGCGGCACAGGACGATGAATGACTGCCACTGG
Organism: uncultured bacterium; assembly: GCA_965233185.1. Lineage (GTDB taxonomy): Bacteria > Pseudomonadota > Gammaproteobacteria > Burkholderiales > SG8-39 > SCGC-AG-212-J23. Next base: position 9,246 of record CBDDSA010000057.1, on the reverse strand, counting down.
CGCCGCAGGCGGCTCCAGGCACATCGCGAGCTCGCGCACGCGGCGGGCCTCCTCGGCGGCCTCCCCGGCAGGCTCGCCGCGCGCGATGGCCTGCGTCATGGCGCGCAGCCGGGCGACCGCCGCCTGAAGGATCTGCGCATCGGTCTCCCGGCTGGCTTGCCGGGCGAAGGGGATCCAGTGCTCCAGCGCGCCGGCGAGCTCCGCCACCTCGAAAAATCCGGCGGTGTTCGAGCTGCTCGCCAGGGTGTGCGCGGCGCGCATGAGCTCCTCGGAGGGCTCGCTGCCGGGCGCAGCGCGCCAGCGGGCAAACTCTCGCTCAAGGACTTCGACGTGCCCGGCGGCTTCCTTGGTGTAGATGTCCAGGAAAGTGGGCTGCTCCTCGGCCGACTTCAGGCTGCGCGCCAGCGATATCAGCTCGGCGGCGTCGATTTCGCCCGTCAGGCTGCGCTCGCGCAGCTTTTCGACCCACTCGCCGAACGCCTGCGTGGCCCGCACGACGAGGTCGAGCAGGCCGCCGGTCGCCGGACGCTTGTGCTCGAGCCATACGTTCATCAGCTGCTCGATCTCCCAGGCAACCTCGCCCAGGTCCATGAGGCCCACCATGCGGCCGCTGCCCTTGAGGGTGTGGAAGCCGCGCCGGATGCGGGTCAACGCCTCGACGTGGTTTGCCTGCTCGCGGCACAGCGGCACCGCGGACTGGATGCTCTGCAGCACTTCTTCCGCCTCGTCCAGGAAAATGCCGAGGAGCTCCGGATCGACGCCGGCGCGCGCGGCCGAGTGCTCCTGCAGCGCTTCGGCGGACAGCCGGTCGCTGATATCGGCCCGCTCGTCGGGCTGCGGCTGCATGCGCCTGCCGTAGCGCTGGAAGAAAAGATCGATCGCCTGCTCGGCGGGCTCCCGGCCGTTGAGGCACGGCGCGAGGTAAAAGCCCACGCTGCTCAGGCCCTCGGCGATCCAGTCCATCTCCTCGGCCGCCTGCTTGCGCTGCAAAGCCGCGCAGGCGCCGATCAGGTTCTCGCAGATCGCGACCGCTTCGGCGGCCCGCTCGAACCCGAGCACCTTGAGCGCGCCGTGGATCTGGCGCCCGTAGGGCCCGAGGCCCTCCAGCGAGTCGCGCTTGCCGGGGTCGCGGGCGAAAGCGTCCAGCACTTGCTCCATGTGCTGCAGATTGGCGATGATCTCCTTCGCCACCTGCGCGCGCAGCTGCAGGGCACCGATTTTCTGCACCAGGTCGGCACGCAGGCCGGCGGGCGGCTCGCTGCTCGACCTGCCCTTCGCCGAGTCGAGCAGCCAGCCGCCCAGGATGACGATCTGCTCCTCCAGGTCCGAGGGCGGGCTGGTGAAATGGTCGATGACGCTTTCCACCAGCAGGAAGGCCGACGCCATCTCGATCACCATGTACTGGTTCTGGCGCGGATAGGGATCCGGGAGGTGCTTGGCGACCAGCGCTATCGCGTCGAGCAGCTTGATCATGTGCTGGTTGCGCAGCTCCCCCGCCTTGGCCTTGAACGAGGCGACCAGCTCGCGCAGGCGCGCCGCGCTTTTCTGCTCGCCGGAAACGTACTGCACCCATGCCGACTTGAGCGCCTCCAGGCGGGAGTGCATGTCGTACAGCGCCGCCTCGAGCCACTCCATGTTGAGATCCAGGCTGGGCGCGGCGGCTTCTGCGGCGGGGAACAGGGCGTCGAGCTGGTAGAGCTGCCGTATCTCGCGGGTGAGCGGCGATGCGCTGCGCGACCTGCCCACCGCGTACAGCAGCTCGCGCAGCAGGCCCTCGTTGAGCGCATTCGACCCGCAGGCCAGGTCGCGCATCTGGAAGTCGATGCGGTTGCACAGCGCCTTGCTCGCGGCCAGCCAGTCCGGGTCGGGCAGCGCCGCAAGAAGCTGCATCAGTCCTTTCGCGACCCACCATTGGGCGCGCGGCTCGGGCAGCTGCTCGGCCACCTGGTGGAGCGCGTCGAGCGCCTGCGTCATGCGCTCCAGCCCGGAGGGCTGGCTGCGCAGCCACCCGAGCAGCCCGCGCTGGAACTGCGCGCGCTGCGCGTGGAGAAAGGCCGGCAGCTCTTCGGCGCTCAGCGTCCTGGGATCGGGGTGCGCCGGCGCGAGCGCCGACAGATCCGGGAAGAACAGATCCTTCTCCGCGCTGTCGGGCCTGCCCTGGAGGGCGCCCAGCTCGCGGTACACCGGGTAGAGCCGCAGCGGCACGTTGGGCTGTCCGCGCTCCAGCCCCTCGACGAACTCCTTGAGCGTAGACACCGCCTTGTCGATGAGCGCCATGGTCTGCGGGCTGGCGCGCGCCGTGGTGAGGCCGGTGAAGCTCGCCTCGATGGCCTCGCAGAAGCGCGTCGCGCCGTTCAGGCCCACCATGCGAAGCGCGCCGCTCACCTGGTGGAGGTGGTCCGAGCATCCATGCAGCACCGCCGTATCCCCGGCGTTCGCCGAAAAGCGGGCGATCTGCTCCCGCACCACCGACAAGGCCTGGTTGACCTCGGCGGTGATCCAGGAAAGCAGCGTGGAGTCGGGGTTTGCCATGCGCGGTGTGCGGGTCGCCTTCGGCTCAGCCCAGCTTGAAGCCCGAAACCGAGCTCTTCAGTCCCTCCGCGAGGGTGGTAAGGCGCGCCGCGGACGCGGCAGTCTTTTTCGTGCCCTCGGTCGTGAGCTGGGTGATCGCGAGAATCGCCTTCATGTTGGCGGCGACCCTGGCCGCCGAGGCGGCCTGCTGCTCGGTCGAGGCGGAAATGCCGCCGATGAGCTCGGCCAGCCGGTTGGAGACCTGCTCGATCTCGCGCAGCGCCTCGCCCGCCTCGTCGGCGGTCTTGGTCCCGTCCACCACGCCGCGGGTGCTGCGCTCCATGGCCTCCACCGCGTCCTGGGTGTCGCGCTGAATGCTCTTCACGATGGCGCCGATGTGCTTGGTCGCCTCCGCGGAGCGCTCGGCAAGCCGCTGCACCTCTTCGGCCACCACGGTGAACCCGCGGCCGGCCTCGCCGGCCGAGGCGGCCTGGATGGCGGCGTTCAGCGCGAGCACGTTGGTCTGCTCGGTAATGTCCGAGATGAGCTGCACGATCTCGCCGATCTCCTGCGAGCTCTCGCCCAGGCGCTTGATGCGCTTGGAGGTTTCCTGGATCTGCTCGCGGATGTCGTTCATGCCGCGGATCGCGTTGTGCACCGCCTGGGCGCCTTTTTCCGCGGCGCTGAGCGAGGTGCGCGCCACCGAGGCCGAATCGTTCGCGCTTTTCGACACCTCGTGCATCGACAGCGTCATCTGCGCCACCGATTGTCCCGTGCCCTGAATCTCGGCCGCCTGCTTCTGCGCTGCCTGCAGCAGCTGGCCGCTGACCGCCTGGGCTTCCTGCGTCGCGGAGGTCACCTGCTGAGCGGCCCCGGTGATGCCGGTGACCAGGCGGCGCAGCTCATCGATGGTGTAGTTGATGGAGTCGGCAATGGCGCCGGTCACGTCCTCGGTCACCTTCGCCCGCACCGTGAGGTCGCCGCTCGCGAGATTGCCGATCTCGTCCAGCAGCCGGAGAATGGCATCCTGGTTGGCGCGGTTGGCGCGCTCGCTTTCCTCCGCGCGGCGCCGGCTGTCGTCCACGTACACCTTGCCGATCAGGAGCAGCACCAGCAGCGCAAGCGCCGAGACCGCGCCCAGGGCGACGAAATTCCACTGGCGCTTCTCCTGCTCGGCGTCGTACGCCGCGGCAAGCCGCTCGGCCGAGCCGAGCAGCGCCTCGCTGTCGTTGAACAGCTCGAAGCTCGCGCGCTTGGCGTTCACCAGGCTTTGCTGGTTGCCCAGGATGGCGCTCACCGCCCGCTGGTACTCCTTGAATGCGCTTTCCAGCTCGCCCACCTTGCCGCGCAGGTCCGGATCGCTCACCCGCGGGATGCGCATGGACTCGCTGCCCTGCAGCAGCCCCTGCAACGTGCTGCGGTAGGTGTTGGTGTCCTTGCCCAGCAGGAAGGCTACCTCCGGGTCGACGACCGCCTCGGCGAGCATGATGTTCGCGTTCTTCGCCATCCGCTGCGTGAGCATCATGAGCTGCGCCGTGATGGCGTTCTGGCGGGCGGAGCCTCCGCTTTGCACGCTGAGCGCGGCGATCTCGTCGGCAAGCTCCTGCAGCGCGGGGTTATTCAGGTTGATCGCGCGCACCGACTGGCCCAGCGCCACCAGGTTGCGCTCCTCCGAGATCACCAGCGCGGCATTGCGCTCGTTCTTCCTCCATTCGGCGTTGAGCACGTCGAGGGCAGGCCGCACGTTCGCCGGACTGGGCGGCAGGCTGACCTCGGCCATCGCCCCGCCTTGCGTAAGGAACCTGAGCAGGCTTGCGAACTCATCGCGGCTCTCGCGCAGCTGGCGGAAAGCCGCGGCATTGCCCTGGGAGGCCTGCTGGGCGGCCTTGGCAAGGCGCTGTGAAAGCATGCGGATCTTGCCGGCCGTGGCGATGTACAGCGTGTTGAAGGCGCCCTGGCGGGCGTCCACCACGACGATGCCGGCGTCAAGAGCGAGCAGCGCCACGAGCGCGACCGTGAGCAGCTGCAGCTGCCGCCCGATCGGCAGCTTGCCGATGAGCCAAAGGGGCCGGGAGAAGAAACTGCTCTTCTTGGCGGCAGGGACGGTCGCCGCACGCGGTGCGGCCTGTTCCGCGGCCGGGGCGCGCCCGAGGAACGGAAGCCTGAGGGCTAGCTTGAATGCCATGTGAATCTCCCTATCGCAAAAACTTGCCTTCGCGGCCGATGATCGTCAGGTCGACGAACTTCGAGCCGGTGTGGCTTTTGGGCGAGTAAGTGACGTAGAAGCCGCCGAGGTCCACGTCCAGCTTCTCCAGCGTGTCGACGAACTTCTCGCGCGTGAGGTCGCGGCCGGTGCGCCGCAGGCCCTCCACCATCACCTTGGCGACGAGGAAACCCTCGATGGCGCTGAAGTTGTAGTCGGTGAGGCCGGCTTTCTTCGACAGCTGCTGGTATTCCTTCACCACCGGCACCGCGGCGCCCCACGGAAACGGCACCACCTGGGAGATCGCCACCCCGGTGCCGTCGTGACCCAGGGCATCGGCGAGCGCCTTGCTGCCGACGAAGGACACGTTGTAGAACGTGGCCGCGCTGCCGGCGCGCTTCATCTGGCGGATGAACTCCGCGCACGAAGCGTAGGCGCTGATCATCACGACCGCGTCGGGCTTGGCGGCGTGGATCGACTTGACCGCGCCCTCGACCTTGGCCGTGTTGCGCTCCACGGTGCCGAGCGCCGAGATCTTCAGCTTGCGCTTCGCCATGGCGATCTCGACCCCCTTCAGCCCGGCCTGTCCGTAGGCGTCGTCCTGGTAGAACACGGCGATGTTTTTCCCCCCGGTCGCTGCCACCTGCTCGACGATCGCCTCGGTCTCGTCGTAATAGCTGGCGCGCACATGGAAGACGTAACGGTTGAGCGGCACGCGCAGCGCCTCCGCGCCGGTAAACATGCCGACCAGCGGTACCTTCGCCTGCGTAACCACCGGCAGGTGCACCACTCCGGTCGGCGTGCCCACATAGCCCAGAAGCGCGAACACCTTGTGCTCTTCGATCAGCTTCCTGCTGGCCGCGGGGGCGCGCGACGCCTCGTAGAAGTCGTCCTCGGTGACCAGCTCGAGCCGGCGTCCATGCACGCCGCCCTTTTCGTTCACGTGGTTGAAGTAGGCCCGGATGCCGTTGCGCATCTGGATGCCGAGCTGCGCGGCGGGGCCGGAGAACACGGCCGCCTGGCCGAGCAGGATGCGCTCGTTCGTGACGCCCTGCGCGATGGCGGCCGGGGCCACCAGGACCGCGAGAACCAGGATGAGCTTTTTCATCATCGTGCCTCCTCAGATTCCGACCGCGAGGAAGTCGGGATGGTGGACGAGCTGCGGCAGGTCGAGCTCCTTCCACCGCCGGCCTTCCGCATCGGCATACCGGCCGCGCGCCCAGGGGGCCGGCTCGCCATCGACCGGCTCGAGCTGGCCGGAATTGCGCAGGCCGAGGGAACGGTCGACGAGCAGCGCCGCGCCCAGGCGGAAACGCTCGCCCAGCAGCAGCAGGCGCGACTGCTCGCCTGCCACCACCGGGCTCAGCCCCAGGAACGCGGCGAAATCGACCACGCTGTAGAGGTTGCCGCGGATGTTCGCCACGCCCCTGAACCAGGGCCGTGTGAGCGGCAGCGCCGTAATCGGCGGCACCGGCAGGACCTCGCCCGCTTCGGCCAAATCGACCAGCCAAGCCTCCTCGCCCACTTGCAGGCCGAGCTTGGACGGGGCGCGTCCCGCGCCGGCCTTGCGCAACCGCTCCGCGAGCTCTCGCTGGTAATCCCGCAGGGAGATCCGGGCTGCCATCAGCCCAGCGCCGAGATCTTGGCCAGAAGGTCGGCCTGCTTTACGGGCTTGACGATGTAGTCCTTGGCACCCTGGCGCAGCCCCCAGACCTTGTCGGTCTCCTGGCCCTTGGTGCTGCAGATAATCACCGGGATGCCCCGGGTGGCCTCATCGTTGGTAAGCGTGCGAGTCGCCTGGAAGCCGTTCTGCCCCGGCATCACCACGTCCATCAGCACGAGGTCGGGCTTGAGCTGCTTCACCTTGGCGAGGGCCTCCTCGGCGCTGGCGGCGCTGCTCACCTTGTAGCCGCTTTTCGAAAGCATGTCGGTGAGGTGCTGGCGGTCGGTAGGAGAGTCGTCGACGACCAGGATGTTCTGGATGGGCATGGCGATGACCTATGGGTTAAGACGAAACCGGCGGGTTGACCGTCTCCTGGACGGCCTGGACCAGGCCCTCCTTGGTGAACGGCTTGGTGAGGTAGCGGTCGGACCCGGCGAGGCGGCCGCGCGCGCGGTCGAATACGCCGTCCTTGCTGGACAGCATGATGACCGGCGTGGATTTGAGCTGGGGGTTCTGCTTGATGAGGGCGCAGGTCTGATAGCCGTCCAGCCGCGGCATCATGATGTCGACGAAGATGACGCGGGGCTGGTGATCGCTGATCTTGGCCAGCGCATCGAAGCCATCCTCGGCCAGGATGACCTCGAACCCGGCCTGGCGCAGGAACATCTCGGCGCTGCGCCGGATCGTGTTGCTGTCGTCGATGACCAGGACCTTGATGGGTCCCGCGTGCGCCTCGCCCACTTCGCCTGCCTCCCCCGAGTCAGTTTTCCGGCCGAGTCGTTCTTTATTGGTATCAGGCCGTTAGTGAAATATTTTCATGTGGAATAGTACCTTTCCGACGGGCTGAAGCAACAAAATAAGTCACGCTTTCCGGTCATTCAGCCGGCCGCTCTTACCGCTGTGTCCGATAAGCGGACAGCAAGGCCGAGCCGGTCAGTGCATCAGGCGGGGAAGCCAGGTGGCAAGCGGCGGAAAGGCAATGATGAGGGCGATGAGCAGCAGCACGCACGCGATGAACGGCGCGGCGGCGCGATAGATGTCGCGCATCGTGGTGCCCGGCGGGGCCACGCCCTTCATGACGAAAAGCAGCAGCCCGAACGGCGGCGTGGTGTAGCCCACCTCGAGCGCGAGCAGCATGATCAGCCCGAACCAGGTGAGGTCGAAGCCCAGCGTGCCGGCGAGCGGGAAGAAAATGGGCGCGGTGAGCAGCATCATGGACAGCTGGTCCATGAAGCAGCCGAGGAAGAAGATGATCGCCATCATGACGAGAAGCATGCCCAGCGCCGTGACGTCGAACTGCGTCGCCCACGCGATCAGCCCGCTGGAGGCGCCCGAGAAGGCGAGCAGCTGGCTGAAGGTGGCCGAGCCGAAGATGATGAGGAAGGCCATCACGGTGATACGCAGGCCGGCGTCCACCGACTGCTTGAAAGCCTTCCAGGTGAGCCGCAGGTAGCAGGCGGCGAGCACCATGACCCCCATGCAGCCAATCGCCGCCGCCTCCGTCGGCGTGGCGAGTCCCGTGACCATGATGCCGATCACCAGCACGATTACTGCCGTCATCGGCACGATGTCGAGCAGCACGAGCTTCAGCTTGTGCGCCAGCGGCACCGGCTCGACGGCGTAGCGCGGCGCCGCGTCCGGCGCCACCACGGTCCAGCCGAAGATCAGCGCCGTGTAGAGGAACGCGAGGATCAGGCCGGGGATCACTCCGGCGAGCAGCAGCGCGCCGACGTCGCTGCGGCCGAGGGTTGCGAGCAGCACCGCCAGCGCCGAGGGCGGGATGATCACGGCGAGGCCGCCGGTGCCCATGATGGGGCCCATCGAAAGGTACTTGCTGTAGCCGCGCTTCATCATGTCCGGCACCATCAGCGAGCCGAGCAGCGCGGTCGATCCCATGCTCGAGCCCGACAGCGCCGCGAAGCCCGTGCCGCCCGCCACCGTCACGTAGGCGAGCCGCCCCGGGACGTTGCCCATCAGCCGGTCCACGGCGTTGAACATTTTCTCCGCCAGGCCGGTGTAGTAGAACAGCTCGCCCATGAGCAGGAACATCGGAATGGGCACCAGCGCAAAGCTGGTCATGGCGCCGAAGCCGTTGTTCAGGACCTGCACGATGCCCAGCGGCCCTCCCATGAACAGCATCGCGCCGGCAATGTTCGCGGCAAGGAAGGCAAGCGCGATGGGCATGCCCAGCAGCATCAGCGCCACGATCAGGCCGAACAGCACCGCGATGGCCCAGTACCATTCCATGGGCCCTACCGGTAGGGGCTTTCCCGGCGCACGACCAGCCGCAGGAATTCCAGCGCCATCATGCCGAACGACAGCGGCATGGCGAGCATCAGCATCCAGCGCGGCATGTCGAAGGAGCGCACGTCTTTCTCGTTCTGCGCGAAGTTCTGCAGCGTGATGGCGCCGCCGTACCAGGCGAGCACCAGGCAGACCGCCAGGCTGAGCCCGAGGATCACCCAGAGGACGCGGCGCCGCGCGCCGGGGGCGAGCGCGCCGATCAGCAGCTCGATGTAGATATGCCCCTTCTCGCGCACCAGCCACGGCGCGCCCAGCAGCGGGATGAGGAGCAGGAAGTATTCGGTGAAGGTAAAAAAGTGCGACGAGCTCTGGTAGCCCAGGTTGCGCAGCACCACGTCGGCCACGATCATGGCCATCATCGCGACCATGAGAACTCCCGCCGCCAGCGCCATCCCGTAGAGGACGGCGTCGTACGCCCGATAAATCGGGGTCAGAGCCCAATGGCACTACCTTAGCGAGGGCGCTGAGCCAAGATTTGAAGGCGCGCCAAGGGTCTGGGGATCAATAGTAGTCGATGCGGCTTTGGTCGTCGCTTGATGGCGCGAGGCTCCACGCGATCGGGGCG
>CBDDSA010000056.1:0-2957 GCA_965233185.1 uncultured bacterium | reverse complement strand
TCCGAGCTGCTGCGCGACAAGGACATCATCTGGCAGTGCGTGTCGTGCAACAAGTGCACCTACGCCTGCCCGCGCGACGTGTTTCCCGAGGGCGTGATGAAGGCCACCGCGCACTGGCTGGAGCTGCAGGGCCACACGCCCAAGTCGAAGTCGATGATCTTCGACGAGGTGTTCTCCGAGCAGGTGATCGCCACCGGCAAGATCGAGGAGGGGCGCACCATCCGCGAGTTCTTCAAGCGCACCGGCCAGCCGCTCGCCCAGGACTGGCTGATCGAGATGGTGAAGCGCGTGGCGCGGCGCCTGCCGTTCAGGCAGGGCCTCGCCATGGCGTGGCAGACGCTTTTCACCCCTCGGACCCGCAAGTGGCGCAAGGCAGGCGCAGCGCTGCAGGAGTACATCGACGAGCAGGAATCGAAACAACGAAAGGCGCTGAACCTTGAATAAGTACGAGAAAGTCGCCTATTACCCGGGCTGCGCGCTGGAAGGCACCGGACACGCGTACAACGAGTCCACCAAGGCGGTGGGCAAGGCGCTCGGCCTGAAGCTCGACGAGGTGAAGGACTGGAACTGCTGCGGCGCGATGGAGGTGAAGAACATCGACCCGAAGGTGCAGACCTACCTCTCCTCGCGCGTGATGTCGATCGCGGCGAACGAGATGCAGGCGAAGGTGGTGATGGCGCCGTGCAACGGCTGCTACCACAACCTCAAGAAGGCGGAGTACGACCTGGCGCACGACGCGGGCTCGCGCGAAGTGGTCGAGCGCATCTCGAAGAAGGCCGGCCACGACACCTACCAGGCCGGCCAGGTGGAGACCATCCACGCCCTCGACTGGATCAAGGACGGCATCGGCGAGGAGGAGCTCAAGCGCCGGCTCAAGGGCTCGCTCAAGGGCCTCAAGGTGGCGAACTACTACGGCTGCATGTATACCCGCCCGCGCCACATCTTTCCGGAGAAGGACCAGGGCGCGGGCAGCGAATCGACCTCGCAGCCGCACTTCATGGACGACCTGCTCGCCGCCGCCGGCGCGCAGAACGTCGACTTTCCGCTGAAGACCGCCTGCTGCGGCGGCGCGCACACCCTGTCCGACAGCGACACCTCGACGCGCCTCGTGCTCAATATCCTGCAGGCGGCCGAGGCCGCCGGCGCCGAGGTCATCGCCACCGAATGCCCCACCTGCCACTCGGGCCTGGAGATGCACCAGGTGCGCGCCGAGAAGGTGCTCGGGAAAAAGACGACCGTGAAGATGCTGTATTTCACCCAGCTCCTCGGTGTCGCCCTGGGCGTATCGCCGCGCAAGCTCGGCGTGCACGAGAACGTATCCGACGGGGTTTCGATCCTTAAGGAAAAGCAGATCGTATGAGAGACGAGCTGCTGGTCCGCGCCGAAGCGGTGCTCGAGCAGTGGGTGAAGGCCCGCGGCGAGGTCCCTACCGGCGACGAGGTCGAAGGCTTCCGGCTGCTCGCGCTGCACCGGCAGGGCGCGCGCGGCGTGCCGAGCTTCAACGCCTGCCGCGAAACCTGCCGCGAGATCGCCTATCACTACAACCTTCTCGAGAAAGAACGCACCGAATATCGGGAAAAAATGATGGTCATGCTGGTGCAGCACCTGGAGCTGTTCGTGCAGGGCAAGCTCGAGGTGGAAGGGCTCGGGGACTTCTGTTGCGCCTCGCGGCCGTTGCGGCAAGAATCGCGCAAGGAGGAAAAATCGCATGGCTAACGTGCGCGCCTGCCACCTGCCCGACGAGCTCCTGTACGACGTGGACAACCACATCTGGTACCAGGAAGCCGAGGACGGCAACGTCAGGCTTGGCATGACCACCGTGGCCACGTCGATGGCGGGGCAGCTGGTCGCGTTCACTCCCAAGAAGGTCGGGCGCTCGGTCGACGCGGGCAAGTCCTGCGCCACGGTGGAGTCCGGCAAGTGGGTCGGGCCGGCCAAGTCCGCGGTGGCCGGCGCGGTGGTCGCGGTAAACGAGGAGATGATCGGCAAGCCCTCGCTCGCCAACGAGGACCCCTACGGCAAAGGCTGGCTGGTGGTGCTCAAGCCGGCCGACTGGGCGGCGGTGAAAGGCACGCTCACGCCGGGAGCGCAGGTGGCGCCGAAGTACGAGGCGAAGATGGCGGCCGACGGCTTCGCCGGCTGCGGTTGCGCGCCATGAACCGCGCCGACCCGGTCACCCAGATGAACCTCGAGGAGCTGGAGGCGCGCGCCCTGCGCGCCGCCGGCCTGCTGAAGGCGATGGCCAACCCGGTTCGCCTGCGGGTGCTGTGCCAGCTCGCCGAGGGCGAGAAATCGGTGGGCGAGCTGGAGCAGGTGGCCGGGGTCAGCCAGTCGGCGCTGTCGCAGCACCTTGCGCTGCTGCGCCAGCGCGGCCTGGTCAAGCCGCGGCGCGCCGGGCAGGCGATTTTCTACGCCCTGGCCGGCGCCGAAGCCCCGGCGCTGCTCGCCGCGCTCTACGAGGTGTACTGCAGCAAGACCGGCCTAGTCGGCGGGCTGCGGCGGCGGCGTCGACAGGCAGCCTAGCAGCCGCTCCATCCGCGCCTTGTGCAGCGCCTGCCAGGACCCGCGAATGCCGGGGTCGTCTTTCCGGTACACGGCGTCGAGCAACGCCTGCAGCGGCTCGCGCAGCTCGGCGGTGCGGCCATCGCCGGGCGTCCAGCCCACGCGCATGCCTTTTTCGAGAAATTCGCTGCGCTCGAGCACCGCGGCCATGTCCCGGAGGCGGCGCAGGCGCGCGATATCCTCGCGCAGGAGCTGCGCCTGGAACAGGCTCTCTTCGCGCGCGAGGCGCCGCTCGAGGTCCTCGATGAGCTGCATGCCGCGATTGTATAGTTGGCGCCCATGAACGAAGCGAACCCCGCGCAGCTCGTCCCTTACGTCACCGGCGGCGCCTTCCTGCTCGCCTTCATCTTCGGCGCGGTGGGCAACAAGACCAACTTCTGCACCATGGGCGCGGT
>CBDDSA010000055.1:0-28331 GCA_965233185.1 uncultured bacterium | reverse complement strand
GCGCTCGACGGGGCGCTCGCGCCGATCCAGCCGGCGCTCGCCGCGCTGCTCGACCTGCCGCCGCAGGACGCGCAGTGGCCGCCGCTGAGCCCCGCGCAGAAGCGCCGGCGCACGCTCGAGGCGGTCAAGGCGCTGGTGATGCGCCGCAGCCAGGCCCAGCCCTTGATCCTCGTGATCGAGGACCTGCACTGGAGCGACCCGGGCACGCAGGCGGTGGTGGATCACCTGGTCGACGGCCTGGCCGCCTGCCGCGTGCTGCTCGTCCTGACGCACCGGCCGGAGTACCGGCACCCCTGGCTCGCCCGGAGCTCGTTCACCCAGCTGCGCCTGGATCCGCTGGGCGCGGACAGCGCCGACCGGCTGCTGCGCGCGCTGCTCGGCGAGAGCAGCGAGCTGCGCGAGCTGCGCCGGCAGCTGGTCGATCGCACGGGGGGAACGCCGCTGTTTCTCGAGGAATCGGTGCGCGCGCTGGCGGACGCCGGCGCCTTGACCGGCCGTCCCGGGGACTACCGTGCGGCCCGCCCGATCGAGGCGGTGCAGATTCCTTCGACGGTGCACGCCGTCATCGCCGCGCGCATCGATCGCCTGCCTGCGGCACAGAAGAGCCTGCTGCAGACGGCGGCCGTGATCGGGCAGGACGTGCCGCTGGAGCTGCTGCAGCCGATCGCCGACCTCGACCGGGAATCGCTGCAGGAGCTGCTCGGCGGATTGCAGGCCGCGGAGCTCTTGTACGAGAGTCGCGTGCTGCCGGAGCCCCAGTACACGTTCAAGCACGCGCTCACGCACCGCGTCGCCTACGACAGCGTGCTGCGCGAGCGGCGTCGCGCGGTGCACCTGCGGCTGGTCGAGATGATGGAGGCGCGCTACGCGGATCGCCTCGACGAGCACGTGGAGCGCCTTGCGCACCACGCGCTGGGGGCGCAGCAGCGGGCCAAAGCCGTCCACTATCTCTACCGCTCGGCGGGCAAGGCGATGCAGCGCTCGGCGCACCAGCAGGCGATCGGCTACCTGAAGCAGGGGCTCGAGCTGATCGGCGCGCTGCCCGAGCCCCTCGATCGGCTCAAGCGCGAGCTGGACTACCAGAAGGCCATCGGCGTCGCCACTATGGCGGCCAAGGGCTGGGCGGCCGAAGAGGTGCTGGACGCGTACACGCGGGCGCGCGCGCTTTCCGAAGAGCTGGGCGACGAGCGCGAGCTGTTCATCGCGCTGCGCGGCGAAGGCCAGTACCGCATGATCGGCGGCCAGTCCGCCATCGCCCGGCGCCTGGGCAACCGCTGCATAGCTCTCGCCGAGCGCTCCAGCGACCTCGGCGTGCACCTGGAGACGCACCACCTCTTCTGGTCCAACAGCTTTTTCATGGGCGAGTACGCCGAGGCCCGCATGCACTGCGCGAAAGGCGTGTCGCTCTACCGGCGCGAGCGCGATCACGCGCTCACGTACGTCTATTCGGGGCACGACCCCGGCGTGTGCTGCCGCTCGTTCTCGGGCCTGATCCAGTGCCTGTGCGGGCGCCCCGACCAGGCGCTCGAAACCCTGGGCGATGCGCTCGAGCTGGCGCGCGAGCTCGACCACCCGCTCACCGCCACGATCGCGTACTGGGGCTGCGCGCTCGCGCACATCCTGCGCGGCGAGCCGCTGCCCGCGCGGCACTGGGCGGAGCGCGTCATCGCGGTCAGCGACGAATACCTGCTGCCCCTGACGCGCTCGCAGGGCATCCTGCAGCTCGGCTGGGCGCAGGTGCAGCTCGGCGAGCTCGACGAGGGCATCGCGCGCATGCGCGAAGGGGTCGCGGGCACCAGCGCCACGGGCGCGGAGATGGGCCTGCCGTATTTCGCGGCGCTGCTGGGCGAAGCGCTGGCCAAGGCGGGCAGTCCGCAGGCCGGCCTGGAAGAAATCCAGCGCGCCCTCGCCACCGCCGAGCGGCACGGCGCCCGCTTCCAGATGCCGGAGATACTGCGCCTCAAAGGCGAGGTGCTCGAAAGGGTGTCGAAGTCCAACCGCGCCGAGGCGCAGGCGTGCTACCGCGAGGCGATCGCGGCGGCCGAGGAGCAGGGCGCCAAGCTGCCGAAGCTGCGCGCGGCGCTGAGTCTCGCGCGCCTGCTCATGGCCAAGGGCGGCGCCGCGCCGGCGCGCATCGCCCTGCAGTCGGCCTACGGCACCATCACCGAAGGCCGCGACACGGCCGACATGAAGGCCGCCGCAGCGCTGCTCGCCGAGCTGAGCGGGCGCTAGCCCGTCAGCGTTGCACCCACGCGCGGTTCTCGAGCACCTGCGCGATGCGCCGTGCGGCGCGCGCCGCGCCGTCGGTCTCCACCGCGGCATAGCGCACCGGCGTGTGCATCGCATCGAGCGCCTTGTCGGCAAGCGCCTGCGGCCTGAGCCCGCGGTAGGCGACCGCGCGGTCGGCGCCGTAGTTCGCCAGGCGCCGGCGCACGTGCACGTTCTGCTCGAAGTGCCGCTGCAGCGGAAAGCTGAGGAAGGGCCGCCGCGTGGCCACCAGCTCCATGCAGGTGGACAGGCCGCCCTGCACCAGCGCGAGGTCGCAGGCGGCAAGGTGCTCGAAGAGATTGTGCACGTAAGGCCGCACCTCGAGCCCGTCCAGGCGCGGGAACGCGTCCACCGGCAGGCGCGGGCCGGCCACCAGGATCATGCGCAGCTCCGGCACCTGCCGCTTCATGTGCGGGAAGGCCTGCGCGATCCGCTCGAGCAGGGCCCGGCCCACGCCCGTGCCGCCCACCGAGGCGATGGCGATTTTCTCTTCCGGCTTGTACCCCAGCTTTTTCCTGGTTTTCTCCGTGTCGGAGAACTCCGCGGGGTCGAAGGGCAGCGCGTAGCCGCTGTAGGCGAAATTGCGGTCGGTCCATGCGCGGATGGACGGCAGCCCCGGGCCGAACGGCGCCTCCGTGACGTCCTCGGGATTGCCGACGAACAGCGCCATGTCGCGCACGTAGGGAAAGCGCGCCACGTGCTCCAGGTCGTCGGCGTTGCGGTCCGCGCACAGGAAGGCTTCGCGCTCGTCGCCCTCCACCGGCAGGCAGCCGACGAAGTCGGTGAGGAACACGAACGGCTGGCGCTTGAGCTCCGGATTCTCGTGGTAGTAGTAGTCCACGTCCCAGGCCTCGTCGCCGATCACCAGATCGTAGTGCTCGCGCTCCATCAGGTCGGCGAAAGTCATGAAGTTGTTCACCATCACCTCGTCCATGGTGCGCAGGGCGAAGAAGGCGTGCAGGTCGTGCTCGCCGGCGATCTCCTCGAAGTGCCGGCTCTCGTTCGCCAGGCGCGCGGTGATGGGATGCACGCGCTCGCCTTCGCGCGCCAGGTACGCCGCCGCGGGGTCGACGGTGAACCAGTCGATGTCCAGGTCCGGCTGCAGCTTCCTCAGCTCGCGTGCGATGGCGAGGTCGCGCTGCGCGTGCCCCAGGCCGATCGGGCTGGAGATGAACAGCGCCTTGCGCCGGCGGCTCATGGCGCGCGTCCACGTGGCGGTGCGCGTGGTGCCGGCGACGAACTCGCGCAGCGCGCGGTTGAACACCACCGGGTCGCGCGCCGCGGTGATGTGGCCGCCGCCGGCGATGGTGAGCATGTGCGCGCCGGGCACCAGGTCGCGGATCGCCTCGCCCCTGGCGTAGGGCACGCGCTTGTCGCCGTCGCCGTGGATCACCAGGGTGGGGCAGGTGATGCGCCGCGCGAGGTCGCGCACGTCGCTGTGCAGCCAGCCGTTGCGGCACCAGTCGACCACCTCGCCGCTGGAGGCCCAGCCGTAGCGCACGCCGTCCTCGAACGGCTTGGTGGAGTGCGGCTCGGTGAACAGCAGGCTGAAAAACCAGTCGAGGTAGCCCGGCCAGTCGCTTTTCATGCGGTCGCTTTCGGCGCGCACGCGCTCGGCGATCTTGGGGTCGTCGATGCGCGCGTCGGCGTAGCCGCCGGCGACGATGACGTGGGTGACGCGCTGCGGGTGCTCGGCGGCCAGGCGCAGGGCGGTCATGGCGGTGGCCGAGATGCCGACCACGGCCACGCGCTCGGCGCCGGCGGCGTCGAGCACCGCGATGAAGTCGCCGTAGTACTCGTCGAAGGTATAGGCCTGCTGCCCGCGCGGCCGGTCCGAGCGGCCGTTGCCGCGGCCGTCCATGGTGACCACGCGAAAGTGCTGCGCCAGGTAGGGCACCGTGGCCTTCAGCATCTGCGAATGCGTGATCTGGAAGATCGGCGCGAACGCGAGCCACGGCCCGCTCTCGCCCCACACCGCGTACCAGCTTTTCACGCCGCCGCGCTCGACGAAGCCCTCGCGCACCGGCTGCAGCGTCTCGTAGGGATTGCGCTGCGCTTCGGGCACGCGCCCCGGCTCGGGCAGCTCGCCGACCACGCGCTGAAAGCTCTCGGGCAGCTTCATTTTTCCATTCCCTCCAAAAATGTCTGCATGGCATCGAGCGCCGCGCGGTGCTCCCTGCGCTCGGCGGGCCCGCCGATCAGGTCGACCATCTCCATGCCGAGCCAGAACTCGGAGATCCAGGTGGCGATGACCTCCGCGGTCAAGGGCGTCGGCAGCCGCGTGCCCTGCGCTTCGAGCGCGGCCACGGCCTCGCGCACCGCCCCGAGCACCACTTCGCGCCAGGCAAGCATGCGCGGCAGGAAGGTGTCGCGCAGCCCGGGGTTGGACAGGCTCGCCGCCCACAGCTCGGCCTGCAGCCGCACGAAGCCCGAGGCGAGGTCGCTTTCGTAGAAGGCGCGCGCCTGCGCCCACTTCTGCGCGAAGCCGCCGGGCGCGCCGTACATGCGCTGCTGGCGCGCCAGCAGCTCGCGGTTGGCGGCGTCGAGCACCGCGATGACGAGCTGCTCCTTGGTGCGGAAGTGGTAGTTGATGAGCGCGTGGTTCACGCCCGCGTCCTTGGCGATCTCGCGCACGCTGAGCGCCGCGTAGCCCTCGCGCGCGAGCCGGCGGAAGGCCGCCTCGAGGATCTTCGCCTTGGTGGCGCCGAGCTCGCCCTCGTCGAACAGCGCCAGGACTTTGCCAGTTGGTTTAAACACCTGTTCAACTCTAGGCGGGCCGGCCCAGGGCTGTCAAGCGCGGCTATATTCGGAGCATGAAATACCGCAAGCAGGACGCCAAGGACTACGCCCGCCACCACCTGCGCGGCATCTGGGCGGCCACCCTCACCCCGTTTGCGCCCGACCTGAAGCTGGACGAAGCCGGCTGGCGGCGCAACCTGCGCCACTGGTACCGCGCGCTGGGCATCGCGGGCCTCTTCGTCAACGGCAAGCAGGGCGAGTTCTACGCAATGTCGCTGGAGGAGCGCAAGCGCACCGCGGAGCTCGCCGTGGAAGAGGCGGCGGGGCGCGGCGGCGTCATGGTGTCGTGCTCCGACCAGAGCCTCGATACGGTCATCCAGCTGGCGAAGCACGCGCAGGCGATCGGCGCCGACTACATCGTCGTGCATACGCCGCTGCTCTACTTCGGCGCGCACACCCCCGACACGCTGTTCGAGTACTACCGCAGGATCTCCGAGCAGGTCGACATCGGCATTGCCCTGTGGAACCAGCCGCCCGACTGCGGCTATCTGCTCGAGCCGCAGGCCTGCCTGCGCCTCGCCCAGCTGCCCAACGTGGTGGCGATCAAGTACAGCGTGCCGCGCGAGACCTATGCGCAGCTCACGCGCATGGCGGCCGGCCAGCTCATCGTCAGCACCTCGAACGAGGAAGAATGGCTGGACAACATCGTCGAGCTGGGCTGGCAGGTGTACCTTTGCTCCACGCCGCCGTACCTGCTGCAGACGGCTAGCGACCGGCGCATGCACGAGTACACGCAACTGGCGCTTGCGGGCAACGTCGCTCGCGCCGTTCAGGTCAGGGATTCCCTGAGCCCCATCCGGAAAGCGTTGAAGAGCACACGGCCGGCCGGCAAGGCGGCGGCGCACCAGAAATACTGGCAGGAGCTGCTCGGCCAGGCCGGCGGCGCGGTGCGCGCGCCGCTGCTGTCGCTCACCGAGCAGGAAAAAGCCGCCACGCGCGCAGCGTTCGAGGCGTGCGGACTGAAAGCCACGGAAAGGACCACGGCATGAACAAGCCCGCTGAACTGAAGCTCGAGACGGTGCCCGCCTGGATCGGCGGCAGCGCCGTTTCGTCGGCCGCGCGCTACGGCGACGTTTTCAATCCTGCGCTGGGGCAGGTCACCAAGCGGGTCGCATTCTGCGACGCGCAGGCGATCGACCAGGCGGTGAAGGCGGCCGAGGCGGCCTTGCCCGCGTGGCGCGACACGCCGCCGCTGCGCCGCGCCCGGGTCATGCAGGAGTTCCTGAATCTTCTCAAGAAGAACCAGAAGGAGCTTGCCGCGCTCGTCACCGAGGAGCACGGCAAGACGCTGCCCGACGCGATGGGCTCGGTGCAGCGCGGCATCGAGGTGGTGGAGTTCGCCTGCGGCATTCCGCACCTGCTCAAGGGCGAGCACGCGGAGAACGTCGGCACGCAGGTCGACACCCACACCCTGCGCCAGCCGGTGGGCGTGTGCGCCGGCATCACGCCGTTCAACTTCCCGGTGATGGTGCCGCTGTGGATGTTCCCGATGGCCATCGCCTGCGGCAACACCTTCGTGCTCAAGCCTTCTGAGAAAGTGCCTTCGGCTTCGGTGCGCATGGCCGAGTTGTTCAAGCAGGCGGGGCTGCCCGACGGCGTGTTCAACGTGGTGCACGGCGGCAAGGAAGCGGTCGACGCCCTGCTCCTTCACGAGAAGGTAGCCGCGGTGTCGTTCGTGGGCTCCACGCCCATCGCGAAGTACATCTATGAGACCTGCGCGAAGCAGGGCAAGCGCGTGCAGGCGCTGGGCGGCGCCAAGAACCACGCCGTGGTCCTGCCGGACGCGGACCTGGAATTCGCCGCCGATGCGCTGATCGGCGCGGCTTACGGCTCGGCTGGCGAGCGCTGCATGGCGATCTCGGCGGTGGTGGCGGTGGGTGCGGCCGGCGATCCGCTGGTCAAGCTCTTGGAGAAAAAGGCGAAGGCGATCAAGGTGGGTTCCGGCACGGCGGAGGGCGTCGACATGGGCCCGCTGGTCACCGCCGAGCACCGCGACAAGGTGGCCGGGTTCATCGAGAAGGGAAAAAAAGAAGGCGCCACCGTGGTGGTGGACGGCAGCGGCGCGCCGGTGAAGGAAGGCTTTTTCCTCGGCACCACGCTTTTCGATCACGTGACGCCGCAGATGGAAATCTACCGCCACGAGATCTTCGGGCCGGTGCTGGTGATCCTGCGGGCCGACACGCTGGAGGAGGCGATCGCGCTGGTGAACCGCAACCCTTACGCCAACGGCACGGCCATCTTCACCGAGTCGGGCGGCGCGGCGCGGCGCTTCCAGAACGAGATCCAGGTGGGCATGGTGGGCGTCAACGTGCCGATCCCGGTGCCGGTGGCGTTCTTCTCCTTCGGCGGCTGGAAAAGCTCGCTCTTCGGCGACCTGCACGTGCACGGGGTCGAGGGCGTCAAGTTCTACACCCGCACCAAGGTGGTGACGACGCGCTGGCCCCACCAGGATACGCCGGCTCCCGGCTTCAACATGCCTACGCTGGGCTGAGCCTCCGGCTCAGGCGCCCGATCGCCTCGTCGATCTCGCGGCGCAGCGGCTGCGCTTCTTCGGCGGCCCAGTCGCGGTAGCTGCGGTACGGCGTCTGCGCTTCGGCGAAGCGCTCTTCGACGAGCTCGGCGCCGCGATAAAGCCGCGAGCGCGCCCGCAGCGAAACGGCAAGGTCCTTCTCCCGCGCGAGGTACGCGAGGTCGGTCACCTCGACTTCCAGCGTGGCGCTCGAAGCGGCGTTCTTTCCCGGCGTGCGCATGCGCGCCGCGAGCGCCTCGGTGAGGCGCAGCTCGGCCACCGCCTGGTCGATGGCGGAGCGGGCGGCAACCACTTCCTTGCCGGGTCCGCTGGTGATGGCGTCGGCCGTGCCGCCCGCGAGTCCGCCCACCACGCCGCCGACGATGGCCGCCGGGATCATCACGATCCAGCAAAGCGGGCCACCCACCGTGCACAGCAGGCCGGCCGAAGCCTTCGCCGAGAGCGCGCCGATGCCCGCGCCGCCGGCCGCGCCGATCACCGCGCCCTCCGCCGCGCTGCCGCGCGCGGCTGCGTCGAGCTGCGCCGCCGGCTCGTAGGGCGAAGCGACGACGTGCACCGCACCGAGGTTCTGGCGCGGCGGCGCGGCGCACCCGGCGAGCACGGAAACAATTACAACCATTGCGGCGAAATGCTTCATCGTCCCTGTAAAACGCTCCGTTGCGGATGGCGTTGACCCGCCTGGGCCACAATAGGAGCATGAAACTCGCCCGCTGGTCGCTGCACTTCTATCGCCTGCCGTACGTGCGCGAAGTGGTGTGGTCCAACGCGGTGGAGAACGCCGGGCTCTACGCGCTGCTGAAGCTCGAGTCCGAGGACGGGCTCGCCGGCATTGCCGAAGGCACGCTCAAGCACACCTGGTCCGGCGTCTCGCCGCGCTCGCTGCAGGCGGCGCTCGAAGACGTCGTCATGCCGGCGATCGCCGGCGTGGATCTCCTGGAGGCGCAGGCCGTGTCGCGCGCGCACGCGCGGATCCCGGAAAACCGCCTGGCGAAGGGCCTGGTGGACAACGCCTGCTGGACGTTGCGCGCCGCGGCGAGCGGGCAGCCGCTGTGGCAGCTTCTCGAAGGCAGCGCCTCGCGCGAAGTGTGCTGGACGGTGACGCGCGACACGCCCGCGCTCATGGCCAAGGAATCAGCCGAGCTGTGCGCGCGCTACGGCTTTCGCACGCTGAAGGTGAAAGGCGGGCAGGGATTGAAGACCGACCTCGAAGCGCTCGGGGCCATCCGCGCCGCGGTCGGAGCGACAGTCGAGCTGTACGTGGATGCCAACAGCGCCTATGCGCGCAGCGAGGCGCCCGAGTATGTGCGGCGCATCGCGGAGGCCGGCGCCACGGTCGCCGAGGACCCGTGCCCGCTCGCGCCCGACGCGCAGTTCGAGGCGCTGCAGGCGGGCAGTCCCATTCCCATCCTGGTCGACGGCTCGTGCACTTCGGTGCGCGACGCCCAGCTGTACCAGGCGCGCGGCGCGCGAGCCGTGTCGCTCAAGCCCGGTCGCATCGGCCTCTCCGAATCCCTCGCCATCAAGCGCGCGCTCGGCAGCGGCGGCACGGCGCTGGGCATCTACGCCGAAAGCGCGCTCGGCACGCTGGTCAACCTGCAGCTTCCCTCTAGCCTGGTCGCTGAGCAAAGCTTCTTCCTCATCCTGCAGCAGCAGGTCGTCACCCGGACCCCCGAAATCCGCGACGGCCGCATCATCCTCCCCTCCACCCCCAACCTCGCCGACCTGGTCGACTGGAAAGCCGTCGACCGCTTCAAACCCTAATTCGGGGTCAGTGTCGTAATTATTGTCAACGCATATCCAGTGATGTTCGTTCTTTGCGGATATGGCGAGGCCTGTGCGGCTAATTGTGCCCGGCGTAGCGGTGCACATCATTCAGCGCGGCAACAACCGCGGGGCTTGCTTCAGGGAGGATAGCGACTACCTGACGTACCTCGGTTATCTGCGCCACCTGTCCTCGAAGTACGGCTGCGAGTTGCACGCGTACTGCCTGATGACCAATCATGTCCATCTCCTTTTGACGCCGGACGCGGCCAGTGCGTGCGCCCTCCTCATGCGCGATCTCGGCCGCTGTTACGTGCGTTACTTCAATCGCCGGTACGGGCGCACCGGCACGCTGTGGGAAGGCCGCTTTCGTTCCTGCCTGGCCGAGTCGGCGCACTATGTGCTCGCGTGCTATCGCTACATCGAGCTCAATCCGGTGCGCGCCCGGATGACGGACCATCCGGCCGGATACCTGTGGTCGAGCTACGCAATTAACGCAGGCATGCGGGCTGACCCGCTCATACGGCCCCATAACGAATATGCGGCATTGGGCGAAGACAATGCTGGCCATGCGGCGTATCGCGCTTTGTTCGAAGGGACCATGGACGAGCAGCTGCAGCAAGCCATTCGCGATGCCACGAATAGTGGCTACCCGTTGGCCAGCGAAGCGTTCAAGGCGTGCGTGACAGTCCCTCGAGGCGCTCGCGTGCAGCGGGGGCGACCAGGCCCCAAGATGGAACAATCGACAGCCACTTACTGCGCAAGCTAGACAGGCGTTGCACCAATAATTACGACTCTGACCCCGAATTAGTGCAGGTGCGGCTTCTTGAGGAAGTCGTTGCGGTCTGCGGTGCGCAGGGCGGTGTTGACGAGGGTGGATTTGCGCAGGAGCTTCAGCGGCACCGTGCTGCCCGGGCCGCCGAGCGCCCAGATGCTGCGCCACAGGTCGGCGAGGCTGTCGGGCTTTTCGCCGGCCACCTCCACCACCACGTCGCCGACCTTGATGCCGCCGCGCTCGGCCGGCGCGCCGGGGGCGACAGCGGCGACCACCAGCTTGCCGCCGGCCTCGGTGGTGTACATGCCGAGCCAGCCGCGCGGCGGCTGCGCCGGGCGCCCGAGCTTGAGCATGTCGTCGAGGATCGGCGCGAGGAGGTCGATGGGCACGGCCATGTTGCCCTGCAGCGTCCCCGCGTCGACCTTCTCCTGCACGAGCAGCGAGCCGACGGCGAGCAGCTTGCCGTCGGCGCCGATGAGCGCGGAGCCGCCCCACTGGGGATGCGCCGGCGCGGTGTAGATGGCTTCGTCCAGCAGGTATTCCCAGTAGCCGGCGAATTCGCGCTTGGCGAACACGGTGGCGCGCAGCGCGTGCGCGCGGCCGCCGTGGCCCGCGACCACCACGTTCTCGCCGATGCGGCACGCCGCCGCCGAGCCGCGCGGCAGCGCCCGCACCCCGAGCTTGCCCAGCGGCTGCACCAGCCCGAACCCGGTGACCTGGTCGTAGGCGAGCGCAAAGCCGGGCACCACCACGCCCTTGTTGGTGGTGAGCCACAGGGTGCTCGCCTCGGTAATGAGGTAGCCGATGGTGAGCACCAGCCCGTCGTCGCGGATCACCACGCCGTTGCCCAGGCGCTCGGTGCCCAGGATCTGCGCGGTGAACGCGTCTTCGGGGATCTCCGCGCGCAGCTGCACCACGGCATCCAGCGCGCCATCCAGGTCGAAGCGCCAGTCCTCGGGCTTGGGTCGCATCTCCGCCGGGAAGGCCCAGTTGGTTTCTTTCGCCATGCCCCGATTCTAAAGGCGGTTGCCGCTCGCCGCGTCGAACAGGTGCGCATGCTCCGCCTGCGGGGCGAGCAGCACGCGATCGCCGGGACCGGCGAGCGAGCGGCCGTGCGTGAGCACGGTAAAGGGATGCTCGCCCAGCTTCACGCGCAGCTCGGTTTCCGCGCCCATCGGTTCCACCAGCACCACCTCCGCGGGGATGCCGGTGCCGCCGGACTGCAGGTGCTCCGGCCGGATGCCGTATTTCACGCTCTGGCCGTCGCGGGCTTTTGCATTGCAGGGCCAGCGAGCGCCGAGGCCCTCCACGGCGCCGTCGCGGTACACCCCGTCGAACACGTTCATGGCGGGCGAGCCGATGAACTGCGCGACGAACGGGTTCGCCGGGCGGTCGTACAGCTCGAGCGGGCCGCCGAGCTGCTCGATGCGCCCCTCGTTCATCACCGCGATGCGGTCGGCCATGGTCATCGCCTCCACCTGGTCGTGGGTGACATAGACCGTGGTGGTCTTCAGCCGCTGGTGCAGCGCCTTGATTTCCGAGCGCATCGCCACGCGCAGCTTGGCGTCGAGGTTGGACAGCGGCTCGTCGAACAGGAACACTTTCGGGTCGCGCACGATCGCGCGCCCCATGGCCACGCGCTGGCGCTGGCCGCCCGAGAGCTCGCGCGGGTAGCGCTCCAGGTAAGGCTCGAGGTTGAGGATGGCCGCCGCCCGGTCCACGCGCTCGTCCACCACGCGGGCGCTTTCCTTTCTCAGGCGCAGCGAGAATCCCATGTTCTCCCGCACCGTCATGTGCGGGTAGAGCGCGTAGCTCTGGAACACCATGGCGATGTCGCGGTCCTTCGATTCCACGTCGTTCACCACGCGGGCGTCGATCGAGATGCGCCCGCCGCTGATGTCCTCCAGGCCCGCGAGCATGCGCAGCAGCGTCGACTTGCCGCAGCCCGAGGGCCCCACCAGCACCATGAATTCGCCGTCGGTGATGTCGAGCGAAATGCCGTGGAGGACCTTGGTAGATCCAAAAGACTTAAAAATAGAATCAAAGACGACCGAAGCCATCAGCTCTTCACCGCCCCGCTGGTGAGCCCGGCCACCATGTGGCGCCGGAAGGCGTAGTAGATCGCCGCCGGCGGCAGCGCGTACACCAGGCCGGTGGCCATGAGCAGCTCCCAGGGCGAGTCGTCCGCGGAGATGAAGTGGCCCAGGGCGACCGCGAGCGTGATGGTGGTCTCGTGCGAGAGCAGCAGATAGGCGTAGAGGTACTCGTTCCACGCGAGCAGCAGCGCGTAGGTGCCGATCGCCACCAGCGAGGGCGCCATCAGCGGCAGGTACACCAGCCGGAACAGCTGCAGCGGCGTGGCGCCGTCGATGCGCGCGGCCTCGTCGAGCTCGTAGGGCAGCTTGTCGGAGGCCTGCTTGAGCACCCAGATGGCGTAGGGCGAGGCGAGCGTCACCATGGCGAGCACCAGCGACCAGCGGCTGTTCAGCAGGCCGTAGGCGCCCATGGCCTTGTACATCGGGATGGCGAGGAACGCCGCCGGGATGAAATAGGTGAACAGCGCCAGGTTCATCACCGCGCGCCCGCCGCGCACGCGCAGCCGGCTGATGGCGAAGGCCGCGCACGAGGCGATGGCGAGCGTGATCGTGCCGGCCGCCACCGCGATCCACAGCGAGTTCCAGATCTGCACCCAGAAGTGGTGCAGGTAGAAATGGTGCTCGCGCGCGATGGTCTCGAAGTTGCGCAGCGTCGGCTGGTCGGGCCACAGCGCGCCCGAGAACGCCGAGTCCTTGGAGGAAATCGAGAACAGGAAGATGTGGTAGATCGGCAGCAGCGTCCACAGCAGGATCGGAATCGCCGCCAGCAGCAGGAGCGCGTCTTTGGAGAAGCGCCTCATTGCGCCGGCCGCGACAGGTTCTTCATCATGAAGTACACCAGCGGCAGCACCAGCGGCATCGCGCACACGATGGTGGCCATGGCGAGGTCCACCTGGTCCAGGCGGATGTAGCGGATGCCCAGGGTGGCGAGCACGTGCGTGAGGTCGGCGGGCCCGCCGCCGGTGAGCAGATACACGCTGTTGAAGTCGCCCAGCGTCCAGATCATCGACAGGATGGTGGAGGCGAGGTACAGCGTGCGCAGCGAGGGCCAGGTCACGTAGCGGAATTTCTGCCAGGTGGTGGCGCCGTCCACGCCCGCGGCCTCGTACTGCTCGCGCGGGATGGCGAGGCGCCCGGCGATCAGGATCAGCGTCCAGAACGGCAGCGACTTCCAGATGTGCGTGAGCATCGCGAGGCCCAGGCCGATGTAGGGGTCGTTCAGCCAGTTCGGCCCGTCGAGCCCGGTGAGCCGGAAGTACACCGAGTTCACCACGCCCCATTCCGGGTTGAACATGAAGCGGATGGAAAAAATGGTGGGGATGGACGGCACCGCCCAGGGCAGCAGGAACAGCAGCGACATCCAGCGGATCCACAGCCGCTCGTGCACGAAGAAGCCCGACAGCCACAGCGCCAGCAGGAACTTCAGGTTGACCGCGATGAGGAGGAAGAAAACCGTGTTGACGACCGTGCGGAAGAAAATCGGGTCGGCGAAAAGCTGCGCGTAGCTCTCGGGATGGCGCGCGAGCCACAGCCCGTAGCTCACCGGATAGGCCACGAACGCAAGAAACACGAGGGCGTAGGGCGCGAGCAGGACCAGGCCCCACGCCTGCCAGGAGCTCATCCGCCGGCGGGCGACCGGCGGATGGGGAAGCGCTACGGAAGCCAAAAAGCGGTCAGCCCGCGACTTCCTTGATGCGCTTGATCATCTCGTCGACCGCCTTTTCCGCCGGCCAGCGGTCGGTGACCACGCGGCTCATGGCTTTCGCCCAGACGTTCTCGTTGTTGAGGATGGTGAACTTCCAGTTGCGCGTGAATTCGAACGGCACGGTGCCGGCCGAGAACTGGTCGTGCACCACCTTGCGGTGCGGGTCCTCGGTCCAGAACTTGCGCGCGGCGCCCGACCTGGTCACCGGGTACCAGCGCCCGAGCGCGCCCTCGACATACGGCGTGAGGTTCTCGTCCTCCATCAGGAAGGCGACGAACTCCTTGCCGCGCTTCTTGTTTTTCGCATTGTCGAAGATCACGCCCACCTTGACCGCGGAGCGGTACTGCATCGGCTGGCCGTCGGGCTTCCGGGGAAAGCCGGCGGTGGCGATCAGCTCCTGGTAGTTTTTCTTCGCCTGCGCGCGCTCCTCGGGCTTCAGCTTGTCGTTGTTCATGTCGTCCAGCCACTTCGAGGCGATCGAAATGGTGGCGTTGTGCGTCATGATGATGGTCTTGTTGTGGAAGTTGACGTTGTTGTCCGGGTCCTTCCAGTTGATCGCGGAGGGCGGCGTGCAGCCCTTGCCGATGGTCTCGCTATAGTCGCGCACCGCGTTGATCAGCCCCTGGCGCACCTGCTTGTCGTCGACGCGCAGCTTGCCCTCGTCGTCCACCAGCTTCACGTCGTACGCGTCCATGTAGGTGAGGAAGGAGTAGAACGAGTCGGACGAGTCCACGCCCATCGGGCTGCCGACCGAGTAGACCCGCTTGCCGGTCTTCTTGCGGTAGGCCTGCTGCACCTTGCCGCACCAGAAGTCGAAGTACGCCTTCCACGCCGTCGGGATGTCGGACTCCTTGAAGCCCGCCTCGGCCAGCATGTCCTTCCAGTACTGGATGTGCATCGTCTGGCGCTTCAGCGGAAAGGCGTAGTACGCCCGCTTCTTCGCCTTGTCGTTGTACATGTACGTGGTCTCGAGCGTGTTCGGCAGGAACTTCGCCTTCATCGGCACCAGGATGTCCGACAGGTCCTCCAGGCGGCCCTCGAAGGCCCACTTGCCGGCGACCTGGAAGTCGAACACGTCGCCGTACACCACGTCGGGCGGCGAGCCCGCGTCCAGCGCGGCCACGGTCTTGGGAATCATCTCCTGCGGCGCGTAGCGCGACAGCTCCACCTTCACGCCGGTTTTCTTCTCGAACTTGGCGACCAGCTCGTCGACCGCCTTGTCCTACGCCGGATAGAAGCCCTTGGCGAAGTACACGACCAGCGTGTCCTGGGCAAAAGCAAGTGGGGCAACGGCGAGCAGCAGCGCGGCCGCGGCGGCGCGCAAGGTGACGGACATGGGTGGCTCCTCCTCTAAAGGGTCCCGCTTGTATGATAGCCGCCAAACCAGGGACAGACCACGTTTTCGCATGGGCGTCGAGACGGCAATCGAAGGCGGGGTCGCGCGCATTTTCGTCAACCGCGCCGAGAAGGCCAATGCGCTCGACTCGGCGCACCTGGGCGAGCTCCTGTCGGCGCTGCAGGCCGTCGCGGGATCCCCCGGCGCCCGGGTGCTGGTGCTCGGCGGCCGCGGCGGCGCGTTCTGCGGCGGCGCCGACGTGAACGAGCTCCGGTCCCTGAGCGCCTCCACCGCGGGCCGCTTCGTCGAGCGCATCCACGAGGTGTGCGCCGCCATCCGCCGGCTTCCCATCCCGGTGCTGGCGCGCCTGCACGGGGCGGTGATCGGCGCCGGCCTGGAGATCGCCGCCGCCTGCGACCTGCGCATCGCCGCCGACGGCACCAAGTTCGCCATGCCCGAAGTGCGCCTGGGCATCCCTTCGGTCGTCGAAGCCGCGCTGCTGCCGCGGCTCATCGGCAGCGGCCGCGCCGCCTGGCTGGTGCTGACCGGCGAGGCGATCGACGCGCGCCGCGCTTACGAATGGGGCTTGATCGAAGCGATGGGCAGCGATGAGGAAGTCGAGCGCACGGTAAAGAGCCTCCTCGCCGGCGATCCGGCCGCCTTGAAAGCGCAAAAGGCGCTGCTGCAGCTCTGGGAAGAAGCGCCGCTCGCCGCATCGATCCACGAAAGCATCCAACGTTTCGCCGAAGCGCATCGAAATCGGGGTCAGAGCCCGAATTCGCTATCGGGCTCTGACCCCGATTAGCCGCTGATTTGCGCTATGACGGAATCCGTTATATAACGGGCGCCGTCATAAGATGAAAAAACAGCGCAGCTTCCACCCCGGCAGGATCCTCCACGAGCAGTTCATGAAGCCCGCGGGCCTGTCGCAGAATGCGCTCGCCCGCGAGCTCGGCGTACCGCCGCGGCGCATCAACGAAATCATCCTGGGCAAGCGCGGCATCAGCGCCGACACCGCGCTGCGCCTGGCCAAGCACTTCGGCAACCCGCCGCGCTTCTGGATGGAGCTGCAGGCGGACTTCGATCTCGAAGAGGCAAGACAGAGCTGACATGGCAAAGCAACAGGTCTACGACGCATCGGCAATCCAGGCGCTCAAGGGGCTCGAGCCCGTGCGCCGCATGCCGGGCATGTACACGCACACCATTCATCCCCTGCACATCATGCAGGAGGCGATCGACAACGCGGTCGACGAGGCGCTCGCCGGCTACGGCAAGAAGATCACCGTCACGCTGCGCAAGGACGCCTCCATCGAGGTCGAGGACGAGGGCCGCGGCATCCCGGTCGACATGCACCCGGTGGAGAAAAAGCCCGCGGTGGAGGTGGCCTTCACCATGCTGCACGCCGGCGGCAAGTTCTCGCGCTCCGGCGACGGCGTCTACCACATCTCGGGCGGCCTGCACGGCGTGGGGGTGGCGGTGTCCAACGCGCTTTCGCGGCGGTGCGAAGTAGTTGTTTATAGAAATAGTCAAAAGCACAGCATCGCCTTCGAAGGCGGGGAGCTGAAGGAGAAGCTGAGAAGCGAGAAGATCAAGGAGCGCAGGACCGGCACCATCGTGCGCCTGTGGCCCGACCCGAAGTACTTCGACTCGCCCAACATCCCGCTGCCCGAGCTCGAGCACCTGGTGCGCTCCAAGGCCTACCTGCTGCCCGGGCTCACCATGGTGCTGAACATCGAGGGCAAGGAAGAAAAGACCTGGAAGTACGAGCGCGGCATGGTGCAGTACTTCGAGATGATGCTCGCCGGCCGCGAGCTGATCGCCCCGCTGTTCACGGGAGAGCGGTTTTTCAAGGAAAGCAACGTCCCCGAGATCGAGCCGGGCGAAGGCGCCTCGTGGGCGATCGGCTGGGTGGCCGAAGGCGACGTGTTCGCCGACAGCCACGTGAACCTCATTCCCACGCGCTCGGGCGGCACCCACGAGGCGGGCTTTCGCTCGGGCATCTTCGAGGCGCTGGCGGCGTTCATGGACACGCGCGGGCTCGCGCCCAAGGGCGTGAAGCTGATCCCCGACGACCTGTGGCAGCGCGCCTGCTTCACCCTGTCGGCGCGCATCGTGCGCACCCAGTTCCACGGCCAGAACAAGGAGAAGCTCACCACGCGCCACGCGGCCAAGCTCCTCGAGCTGTGCGTGCGCGACGCCTTCGAGCTGTGGCTGAACGAGCATCCCGCCGAGGGCAAGCGCATCGTCGAGCTCGCCATCGAGCAGGCCATGGCGCGCCTGTCCAAGGGCAAGAAGGTGGAGCGCAAGAAGTCCAGCGGCATCGCCACGCTGCCCGGCAAGCTGGTGGATTGCGCCTCGGGCGACGTGTCGCGCAACGAGCTGTTCCTGGTCGAAGGCGACTCGGCGGGCGGCTCGGCCAAGGAGGCGCGCGACAAGGACACGCAGGCCATCCTGCCGCTGCGCGGCAAGGTGCTCAACACCATGTCGAAGGACAGCCGCACGGTGCACGCCAACAAGGAGCTGCAGGCCATCGCCACCGCCATCGGGGTGGATCCGCATCCGGCCGACACCGAGGTGGACCTCTCGGCGCTGCGCTACGGCAAGGTGGTGGTGATGACCGATGCCGACGTCGACGGCGGCCACATCCAGGCGCTGCTTCTCACCTTCTTCTTCATGCACGCGCCCAAGCTCGTGGAAACCGGCCACCTCTACGTCGCCATGCCGCCGCTCTACAAGATCGAGGTGCCGGGGCAGGGCAAGGCAGGCGAGAAGAAAGGCGCCCCGCGGCGCATCTACTGCCTGGACGACGACGAGCTGGAAGAAGCGCTCGCCACGCTGAAGAAGGAGAAGGTGAAGGAAGGCAGCTGGGAGATCTCGCGCTTCAAGGGCCTGGGCGAGATGAGCCCCGAGCAGCTGTGGGAAACCACCATGAACCCGGACACCCGGCGCCTGATCCGCATGCAGCTCGACCCCAAGGAGATCAAGAAGATCCGCAAGACCTTCGAGCTGCTGATGGACGCGGGCGAAGCCGAAGGCCGGCGCGACTGGATGCGCGAGCACTGGAAGACCGTGGAGGCCGACGTATAGCCACGAAGAAGAAAGCCAAGCCGTTCTGGGAGCGCGCCTACAAGGGGCACGCCTACTGGCTGGGCAAGGCGAAGCTCGGCAAGGTCACGCTGCTGGGCAAGGACCAGTACGCCTGGGAAGCCGCCGGGCGCGCCGGGCATGCGGACAATCTCGACAAGGCGAAAGCGGCTGTGGAGCTCGCCGTCTTCAACGCGGACAAACAACTGGACCTGTTCCAGGGATAAATGGGGTACGTCCCCATTTCTTGAAAGCCCCAGATGGATGACACCCAGACACTAGACCTTTTTCCCGCCGACGGCGGCGACGACGCCGCGCCGATCGAGCAGCACGCGTCGCAGGCCTACCTCGGCTACGCGGTGTCCACGGTCAAGTCGCGCGCGCTGCCGGAGATCGCCGACGGGCTGAAGCCCGTGCAGCGGCGCATCCTGTACGCCATGGGCGACACGCCGGGCGGCGCGCAGTCGTTCTCCAAGTGCGCGCGCTACGTCGGCGAGGTGCTGGGCAAATACCACCCGCACGGCGACAGCTCCACCTACGAGGCGCTGGTGCACCTCGCGCAGCCCTTCTCCATGCGCTACCCGCTGATCGACGGCCAGGGCAACTTCGGCTCGCGCGACGGCGATGCGCCGGCCGCCTATCGGTATACCGAGGCCCGCCTGTCTCGCTTTGCCGAGCTCCTGCTGAGCGAGATCGGGGAGGGCACCGTCGATTTCATCAGGAACTACGACGGCAAATTCGACGAGCCCGTCCTCCTGCCGGCGAGGCTGCCGTTCGGATTGCTGAACGGAAGCTTCGGCATCCCGGTGGGCTTCTCGACGCGCATCCCGTCGCACAACCTGAAGGAAGTCGCCGCCGCGGCGGCGCATGTCATCCGGCACCCGCGCGCCAAGGTGGAGGACGTGCTCGAGCTCCTGCCCGGGCCCGACTTCCCCGGCGGCGGCCAGATCATCTCGCCGCCCGCGGAGATCCGGCAGGCCTACGAGACCGGCCGCGGCTCGCTGGTGCTCAAGTGCCGCTGGGAAACCGAGCAGCTCGCGCGCGGCCAGTGGCGCGTGGTGGTCACCGAGCTGCCGCACGGCGTGTCGGTGAAGCAGGTGATGGAGGAGATCGAGGCGCTTGCCAACCCGAAGCCGGGCCTGGGCAAGAAAGAAGTGACCCAGGAGCAGCGGCGTATGAAGCAGTTCATCCTCGACCAGATCGACCAGGGCGGGGTGCGCGACGAGAGCGACCGCAAGTCCAAGCTGCGCCTGGTGATCGAGCCCAGGAGCTCGCGGCAAAGCCCCGAGGAGCTGATGGCGGCGCTGCTGGTGCACACCTCGCTCGAGACGCGCTACGCGGTCAACCTCACCTGGCTCGGCCTGGACGGCCTGCCCGAGACCAAGGGCATCCTGGAGGTGCTGCGCGAGTGGGGCGAGTTCCGCGTCGCCACGGTGCGCCGGCGCACGCAGTTTCGCCTGGCGCGCGTGCAGGAGCGCCACGAGATCGTCACCGGGCGCCTCGCCGCCTACGCGAAGATCGACGACATCATCAAGCTCATCCGCGCGAGTGAAGATCAGGCTGAAGCAAAAGAAAAATTAAAAACCAAATTCAAATTCTCGGAAAGACAGGCACAGGACATCGTCGACCTGCGCCTCGGGCAGCTCACCAGGCTCGACGGCATCAAGCTGAACGAGGAGCGCAAAGCCCTCGAGTCGCAGCGGAAAGAGCTGAAGAGCCTGCTGGAGGACGACAAGGAGCTGAAAAAGCTGGTGGTGAGCGAGCTGCAGGACGACGCGAAGAAGTACGGCGATGCGCGCCGCACGCTGATCAAGCCCGAGGAGCGCGCCCAGGTGGAGCGCACCGTGGTGCAGGAGCCGATCACCGTGATCCTGTCGCAAAAGGGCTGGATCCGCGCGCGCACGGGTCACGGACTGGATTTAACAGGTTTGGGATTCAAAGACGGGGATGCGTTGCTGCAGACCCTGGAGTGCAAGACCACCGACCCGGTGATCGTGCTCGCCGCCTCGGGCAAGAGCTTCACGCTGGACGCGGCCGCCATCCCGACCGGGCGCGGCGACGGCACGCCGGTGAATACCCTGGTGAACTCGGGCTCCGACGACATCGTCTGGATGCGCTCGGGCGATCTCGGCCAGAAGCTCCTCATGAACAGCTCCGCGGGCCTGGGCTTCGTGTGCAAGCTGGGCGACCTCGTCACCAAGACGCGCCAGGGCAAGGATTTCATGAAGGTCGACGCGGGCGCGCGCGCGCAGCCGCCCGCGCTGGTCGCGCACGAGCTGATCGCGGCGCTCTCTTCGGACGCCCGGCTGCTCGTGTTTGCGCTCGACGAAATTCCCGAGCGGCCCAACGGCGGCGTCGGCGTGCAGCTCCTGGCGCTGCCCGAGGACGCCAAGCTCGCGAGCGTGCTCAGCACCGACGGCAAGTCGCTGATGGTCTCCGGCTTCAAGCGCGCGCGCAAGGTGGCGACCCTCAACCAGAAGCAGATCGCCGAGCACCTGGGCCGGCGCGCGCAGCGCGGCAAGCTTCCGGACGTCGGATTCAAGCCCGACCGCCTGGGCGAGTAGTGCTAGCCCAGGGTCTGGCGCACCCAGTCCAGGATCACGGCCAGCCGCGGCGGCAGCAGCTCCTCGGCCTCGTCGAGGCTCACCCAGCGCCATTCGTGGTGCTCGGGGCGACCGAGCTCCGGCGAGACCGGCAGGGTAACGGCGGCCGCATCGGTCTGGGCGAGGAAATAGCGCGCCACCTTGCCGCCGGCGTAGGGCACGGTGTCCCGGTGGGCGTCGCCGAAGGGGAACTCGAGCTCGGCAAGGCCGGTCTCCTCTGCGCATTCGCGCCGCGCCGCCTCCAGCTCGCTTTCGCCGGGCTCGACCATGCCCTTGGGGAAATCCCAGTTCTTGTAGGCGCGCAGCACGAGCAGGCGCACGCCGCGGTCGGTGCGGCGGAACACCACGGCGCCCGCGGCAAGCTTGCGAGGGGCGGGGTCGGCGGGATTGCGGGGGGTCATTGCACGAGCTCCTGAGAATAACGCGTCCGCTATGGACGATGGGCGGCATCCTGCTCGCCACCATTCTCGCCGTGACCTTCATTTCCGGCCTGCCGCGCGGCTACGAAGGACTGCATAACGCCGGCCCCTATGCCGTGCTGCTGACCGGCACCGGCATGGCGCTGTGGTTCAACCGCGGGCGCAGCTTCGTGCTGCTCGCCTCGCTGCTCCTCGCCTGGGCGGCGTTCGATGCGTATTCCGCGTCCAAGCCGGTGTTCGTCGCGCTGACGCTGCTCGTGCCGCTCAACGCCGTGATCGCACTCGCGGCGCGCGAGCGCGGGGCGCGCTACGGCATGGCGTTTCGCTGGCTGCTGCTGTTCGGCGCCGAGATCGTGCTGGTGGTCTGGCTCCACGCGCTGGGCTTGGGCGAGGCGTCGACCGACAACTGGGCGCTGCGCTCGCCGCCGGTGCCGCTGGTCGGGCGCCTCATGTTCGCCGCCACTTTTGCCGCCGCCGTGTGGCGCGCCTATCTCGAGCCGCGGCCGCTGCAGATCGCGCATGCCGCCGCGCTGGTGAGCTTCTTCATCGGCGCGTACTGGGCGCAGGAGAGCGGGATGTTCGCCGCGTTTCTCGCCGCCGCCGGCGTCATGCTGATCGTCGCCTTGCTGCAGGAATCGCACCGGCTCGCCTTCCGCGACGAGCTCACCGGGCTGCCGGGACGGCGCGCGCTCGACGAGCGCTTGCGCACGCTGGGCGCGCAGTATGCGATCGCCATGGTGGACATCGACCACTTCAAGAAATTCAACGACGCTCACGGCCACGACATCGGCGACCAGGTGCTCAAGCTCGTGGCCGGGCGGCTCGCACAGATGGACGGCGGCGGCATCGCCTACCGCTACGGCGGCGAGGAATTCTGCGTGCTGTTCCCGGACAGCGACCTGCGCGCGGCCACCCGCCACCTCGAATCGATGCGCGACTCCATCGAGCGCTACAAGATGGCGGTGCGAGGCGAGGATCGCCCGCGCAACCCCGACGACACCGCGCGCCTGCGCCTCAACAAGCCCGCGCGCAAGACCCTCTCGGTCACCGTGTCCATCGGCGTCGCGCAGCCCGGCGATGCCCGGCGCACCCCCTCGCAGGTCCTCAAAGCCGCCGACGAGGCGCTCTACCGCGCCAAGCAGTCCGGCCGCAACCGCGTCAGCAAGTAACCCCTCAATCGGGGTCAGAGCCCGAAAGGGAAATCGGGGTCAGAGCCCGATATCGATATCGGGCTCTGACCCCGATTTCGGGCACGCGGATTGCGGCAGGGGCCTGACTGGAGGCTTGCTCATGCCCTTTCTTCTGCTTCTTGGATTGCTGTCCCTCAGCTTCACCGCCGCCGCGCAGACCGAGCGCGACAGACTCGACCCGGCCGCCAAAGCCCGCGTGCGCACGGAAGAAAGCTCCTCGGCCGGCGCGAGCGGCGACGCGGCGCGGGCGCGCGCGGGCAGCAACGCCTCGGTGGAAGGCGGCGCGGCGCTGGGGGCGACCGGCGTCGACACGCGCCCCGCGGCCAAGGCCGAGCAGGCCGAGAAGGACGAGCGGCGCCGCAGCCGCAAGAAGTAAGCGGCATGAAGGCGCTTGTTTACGCGTTCCTTTTCTCGCTGGCGGCGGCCTGCGCGAGCCCCGAGCCGCCTCCGGGCGAGGCGAGCGGCGGGGCCACGGCCGGCGAGCCGCCGGTCGAGCGCGACCGCTGGGACAGCCGCCCCGGCAGCCGCGAGCTGGAAGAGGCGAGCTAGCTTTTGCCTACACTATCGGGGTGCTGACCCATCCCCTCAGTATTCCCGACGCCGAGATCGAGCTCACCGCGGTGCGCGCGCAGGGCGCCGGCGGGCAGAACGTCAACAAGGTATCCAATGCGGTGCACCTGCGCTTCGACGTGCGCGCCTCGTCCCTGCCCGAGGAGGTGAAGGAGCGGCTGCTGCGCTTCGGCGACCAGCGCATCACGCGCACCGGCGTGGTGGTGATCAAGTCGCAGAAGCACCGCAGCCTGGAGATGAACCGCGCCGAAGCCATCGCGCGCCTGAAAGCGCTGGTCGCCGCCGCGGCGCACCTGCCGAAGAAGCGGCGCCCGACGCGCCCCACCCGCTCCTCCAAGCTGCGCAGGATGGACGAGAAGCGCCAGCGCGGCCGCATCAAGGCGCTGCGCGGCAAAGGCGGCCTAGCCGACGCCTAGCAGCTCCACTTCGAACACCAGCGTGGCGTTGGGCGGGATCACGCCGCCGGCGCCGCGCGCGCCGTAGCCCAGCTCCGGCGGGATGGTGAGCTTGCGCTTGCCGCCGACCTTCATGCCTTCCACGCCCTGGTCCCAGCCCTTGATCACCTGCCCGCCGCCGAGCGAGAACTCGAAGGGCTCGTTGCGATCCTTGCTCGAGTCGAACTTGCTGCCCAGTTTGGTACCCTCGCTCAGCCATCCGGTGTAGTGCACGGTGACCTGCTGGCCTTTGGCGGCGGTATCGCCCTTTCCGACGACGAGATCTTCGATGCCAAGCGTCATAGAGTTCCTTTCATGGTGATCGGTGTGCTGAACCGCGTGATTGCCGCGGTGGAGGAGGAGGCGGAGCGCCTGCGAGAGGAATTCTACCGCCCGCAGGGCCCGCGCGGGCGCCGCGGCCATTGCGAGGCGGACCTCGAGATCGAGGAGCGCCTGCGCGCGAAGCTGCAGGCCCTCCTGCCCGGTGCGTTCGCCGGCGAGGAAACCGGCATGACGGCCGGCCGCGAGGCCGGCTGGACCTGGATGGTGGATCCGCACGACGGCACCTTCGAGTTCATGTCGGGCCGGCGCGGCAGCGCCATCGCCGTGGCGCTCCTGCGCGGCAGCCTGCCGGTCCTGGGCGTGGTGTGCGCGCCGCTTTCGCCCGATCGCGGGCGCGACACCATTGCCTGGGCCGAAGGCGCGCCGGCGATCCTGCGTAACGGCGCGCCCGTATCGAGCGACCTCTCGCAAGGACGCCTCGCCGCCGGCGAGCTGGTCTGGGCGACCGCGTCCGCGGCGCACAAGCCGCTCACCTGGTCGCTCGCCGTCGCCCCCGCGCGCTACGTCGCCCTGCCGAGCATCGCCTACCGCATGGCGCGCATCGCCTGCGGCGACGGCGTCGCCACGGTTTCCACGCACAGCGTCAACGAGTACGACATTGCCGCCGGCATGGCGCTCATCGCCGCCGCCCACGGCGTGGTGCTGGATGCCGAGGGGCGCGACGTGGTGCTCGCGGGCAACACCACGCAGCGCGTGAGCGGCCTGTTTGCCGGCGCCCCGGCGGCCGCGCGGGCGCTGCAGCGCTTCGCCTGGCCGCAGCTCGACCAGGAGCCCCGGCGCGAGCCGCGCATCGCCCTGGGTTTCCCCCGCAAGGACAGGCCCGCGCTCGAGAGGGCGCAGGGCTGCCTGCTCGGCCAGGTGATCGGCGACAGCCTGGGCTCGCGCGTCGAGTTCAAGCCCGCGGCCGAGATCGCCCGCCTCTTCCCCGACGGCGTGCGCGAGCTTGCCGACGGCGGCGTGTTCCATACCATCGCCGGCCAGCCGACCGATGACAGCGAGATGGCGCTCACCCTGGCGCGCGCGCTGCTGCGCGACCGGCGGCACGACGCCGACAAGGTGCTCGACGGCTACCGCGAATGGCTGCAGACGCGGCCCATCGACATCGGCGAGACCACCGAGCGCGGCCTGCTCGGCCTGCACACGCACGAGAGCCAGTCGAACGGCTCGCTGATGCGCGTGGCGCCGATCGGGATCTGGGCGGCCGGCGATCCGGCGCGCGCGGCGGCCACGGCGCGCCCCGACTCGGCGCTCACCCATCCCAACCCGGTATGCCTGGAGGCCTGCGCCGCCTACTGCGCCGCCATCGCCGCCGGCGTGGCCGGCGCATCGCGCGAAGAGATGGTCAGGACGGCGCTCGCGCACTGCACGGGGCCGGCGCGCGAGGCCATCGAGCGCAACGCCCTGCCCGCGGACTTCCACGACCGGCAAGGCTGGGTCATCACCGCGCTGCAGAACGCCTTCTTCCGGCTGCAAGGCGCCGAAAACGTGGAGGAAGCGCTGGTCGCGACCGTCGCCTGCGGCGGCGACACCGACACCAACGCCGCCATCGCCGGCGCGCTGCTCGGGGCCTTGCATGGCCGCGCTGCCTTCCCCGCGCGCTGGATCGCCCCGGTGCTCGCCTGCCGCCCGCTGGCCGAAGCGAGCGCCCCGCGCCCGCGGCCCATGGCCTACTGGCCGGACGACGTGCTGGAGCTGGCGGAGGCCCTAATTGCCTGAAATGGGGACAGACCCCATTTCAATCGCAGAAGAACTCGACCACCTCGGTGGCGCCGGCGCGAGGCTGGCCGAAGGCGATCCAGCCGTGCTTGCGCAGGGTGAGCTCCTCGCGCTGCAGGAAAAGCTCGGTGTCGCCTTCCAGGGTGACGTAGGTGCCGTTGGTGCTGTGGTCCTTGAGCACGAACTTGTCGCCGCGGCGCTCGACGGTGCAGTGCTGGCGCGAGGCCATGTCGTCGTCGATCACCAGGCCGCAGCCCGAGTCGCGCCCGATGATCACCGCATCGCCGTCGCGCCGGCGCACCACCTCGCGGCTGTGGTACTTCAGGCGCAGGGTGCGCCCGGCGACCTTGGACTTGACGCGGTTGCGCACGAAGGTGGTGGCATTCACGTCGCTGCGCCAGATGATCTCGGCGAGCTCCACCTCCTCGGATTTTCCCTTCACCGTGATGGCGTGCAGGTGGCGCACCATGCTGCGAAACACCGGGGCGAGGTGCGAGGCGGTCTCGGAGGTGGTGATGATCTCGGATTTCTGCGCCTGCGCCACCAGGCGCGCGGCGAGGTTGACGGTGTCGCCGAACACGTCGTTGTCCTGCTGCAGCACCGGCCCGTAGTGAAAGCCGATGCGCAGGCCGATGCGCGTGCCGGCGACTTCGGGCAGCGCTTCGGCCTTGGCCTGCATTTCCGCCGCCGCGGCCACCGCCGCATCCGGGCCCGGAAAGATCGCCATCACCTCGTCGCCGATGGTCTTCACTACGCGACCGCCGGCCGCCTCGGTCGCCTGGCGCATGGCCGCGAGGCATTGCGTGATGGCGGCGAGCGCGGCCATGTCCCCGGCGGTCTCGTACAGGCGCGTGCTGCCGCTCACATCGGCGAACAGCACCGTGGCCTGTCTATCGCTCATGATCGGATTTTATGCTGCTTTCGCCGCAGCTGATCGCCGCCTACGAGAGCGCGCACTACGTGGTGCACGGCCACTTCACGCTGCGCATCGGCCGGCGCAGCGATGCGCTCGATGCCCTGCTCGAAAGCGAGGGCGCGACGAGCGCGGCATTTGTCACGCCGGCCAATCCGCGCGGCGAGCAATGGAGCGCGGCGGACAATCTCGCCGCGCTCGCCGAGCTCGAGGCGTCGCTCGCCCATCCGTATTACCGCGGCGAAGGCCGCGATCCGCAGGGCCACTGGCCCCCGGAGCCCAGCCTGCTGATCGTCGGCATCACGCGTGGCGAAGCCGAGGCGCTGGGCCGGGCCTTGCGGCAGAACGCCGTCGTCTACGCAGAGAAGGGCGTGGCGCCGGAGCTGGTGATGCTCGAGAAGCTGCGCCTGGTGCTGGATACGCAGGTGTGGCTGGACTGGCTGGTGTTCGACGACCCTTCGACGGCTCCGATGCGCGCGCTGCTCGCCGCCGAGCGCGCCGAGGTGCTGATCGACGAGGCCTGCGAGGCCGAGCTCGCGAGGGTGCTGGGCTACAAGCTCGGCCGGCGCACGCTCGACGAGGCGGCCCAGGCGGCGTGCCTCGCGCAATGCCGGTCGATCGCTAAACGGGTGCAAACGATTCCTTCGGAGAGGGGGGCGCTGCCCAGATGCAGCGACCCGGACGACCAGAAGCTCCTGGAGCTGGCGCTCGCGGCGCGCGCCGACTGCCTCGTGACCCGCGACCAGGCGCTGCTCGCTTTGCGCACGCCCCTATTTCAGATCGTCAGCGCCGATGCGCTGTTCGGCACTTCTCGATCTCGGCGTCGGTCATCACCGGCTTGATGGTGCAGGCGCGCATGAAGTCTTCCTGCTGCTGCTTCTCGCGCTCCGACAGCGTGCCCTGGGCGAGGGCGTGCGCCGCGGCCAGGACCACGACCATGAGCAAGGCGGTGCAGGCGATGGTTTTAGACAGGTCCATGTTCTTCTCCCTTGACTGACCCCCCGCGGCAAGTGTTGCATCCGGCGCTGCGCGCGTCAGCGAACTTCTTCACGGAACGCTAGACTCCGCGCCGGGGGGTCCAGGAATGGGGTTAGAACTGTGGGCCGCGGTGGTCGGCCTGGCGCTGATCCTGCCTGCGGTGTTCGTCTACAACCGGCTGGTGGCCGATCGCAACCAGGCGCGCCAGGGCTACGCGGACATCGACGTGCAGCTCAGGCGCCGGGCGGACCTGGTGCCGCAGCTGGTCGAGGCGGTGCGCGCCTACGCGGCCTACGAGAAGGCGCTCCTCACCGCGGTCACCGAGGCGCGCGCCGCGGCGCTCGCGCCGCAGGCCCCGGCCGCGCGCTTCGGCGCCGAGCGCTCCCTGGGCGAAGGCCTGCACCGGCTGGTGCTGCTCGCCGAGGCCTACCCACAGCTCAAGGCCGACGCCGGCTTCCGCGACCTCTCCGAGCGCCTGGTGGAGGTGGAGGACCAGCTGCAATACGCGCGGCGCTTCTACAACGGCGCGGTGCAGCAGTACCTCACGCGCCTGGAGTCCTTCCCGGATGTCGTCGTGGCCAAGCTGTTTCGCTTCCAATCGATGCCGTTTTTCGAAACGGACGACCGGGAAGCGGTCGGAGTGAAGGTATGACGTTCCGGTTCTGCCCCCCTGTAAAGCAACCGTGTTGTAAATGGGTTGATCAAAGGGGGTTCATTTCGGGGGTCCAGGGGGTGCTTTTCCGCACCATGGCATTCAGGATGGTCAGCATCTTGCGCATGCAGGCCACCATGGCGACCTTATGAGGCTTGCC
>CBDDSA010000054.1:0-12779 GCA_965233185.1 uncultured bacterium | reverse complement strand
GACGCGGAATGGATGCGCATCCGCCGCGAGCGCAACGCGCTCGGCGCGCCGCACTCGGTGTACGAGGTGCACCTGGGCTCGTGGATGCGCTCGCCCGACCACCCGGGCGAGGTGCTGGGCTTTCGCGAGCTCGCGCCGCGCCTGGCCGAGTACGCGCAGCGCCTGGGCTTCACCCACGTCGAGCTGATGCCGATCACCGAGCACCCGTTCTACGGCTCGTGGGGCTACCAGTGCACCGGCTATTTCGCCCCCAGCTCGCGCTACGGCACGCCGCAGGATTTCATGCACTTCGTCGATGTGCTGCACCAGCACGGCGTCGGCGTGATCCTCGACTGGGTGCCGTCGCATTTCCCCTGGGACGCGCACGGCCTGGGGTACTTCGACGGCACGCACCTCTACGAGCATTCCGACCCGCGCCAGGGCCACCATCCCGACTGGGCCAGCGCGATCTTCAATTACGGCAGGAACGAGGTCAGGGCATTCCTGAGCTCGAGCGCGCACTTCTGGCTGGAGAAATACCACGTCGACGGGCTGCGCGTGGACGCGGTGGCCTCGATGCTCTACCTCGACTACGGCCGCAAGGCGGGCGAGTGGATCCCCAACCGCTACGGCGGGCGCGAGAACATCGAGGCGATCGAGTTCCTGCGCTTCCTGAACGAGACGCTGTACCGCGATTTCCCCGACGTGCAGACCATCGCCGAGGAGTCCACCGCCTGGCCGCAGGTGTCGCGCCCCAACTACCTCGGCGGGCTGGGCTTCGGCATGAAGTGGAACATGGGCTGGATGCACGACACGCTCAACTACTTCAAGCGCGACCCGGTGTACCGCAAGCACCACCACGATTCGCTCACCTTCAGCCTGTGGTATGCGTTCCACGAGAACTTCGTGCTGCCCCTGTCGCACGACGAGGTGGTGCACGGCAAGGGCTCGCTCATCGGGCGCATGCCGGGCGACGACTGGCAGCAGTTCGCCAACCTGCGCCTGCTCCTGGGCTTCATGTGGGCGCATCCGGGCAAGAAGCTGCTGTTCATGGGCGGCGAGTTCGCGCAGCGGCGCGAGTGGACGCACGAGGACAGCCTCGAGTGGCACGTGCTGCAGTACCCGCTGCACGAGGGGGTGCAGCGCTGGGTCACCGACCTGAACCGGGTGTACAGAGAAAATAACGCGCTGCACGGGAAAGATTTCTCGCCCGAGGGCTTCCGCTGGGTGCAGCGCGGCGACTGGGAGCAGAGCGCGCTATCCTTCCTGCGCCTGGGCGACGAAGGCGCGCCGCCGGTGCTGGTGGTGTTCAACTTCACGCCGGTGCCGCGGTACAACTACCGCGTCGGCGTGCCGGGCGGCGGCTACTGGCGCGAGCTGCTGAACAGCGACGCGAACTGGTACGGCGGCAGCGGCCTGGGCAACCAGGGCGGCGCCGAGGCGGTGCCCATGCCCTACGAGGACTACAGCCACTCCCTCACCCTTTCCCTGCCGCCCCTTGCGGTCACCTTCTTCAAGCCTGACTAGAACAGCGCCGCCGCGCGTCGTCATCGAATCGGTGCGTCCCGAGGTCGACGGCGGCCGCTATCCGGTCAAGCGCGCCGTGGGCGAGGAGGTGCTCGTCGAGTGCGACGCCTTCGCCGACGGGCATGACGCCGTGGTGTGCGAATTGCTTTTCAGATTCCAGACCGAAAAAGAATGGCATGCCGTGCCAATGGCATTTCTCCACAACGACCACTGGGCGGCGGCGTTCAAGGTGGAGAAGCTCGGCCGCTACCAGTACAAGGTGCGCGCCTGGGTCGACGCCTTCGTCACCTGGCAGCGCGACCTGGTAAAGCGCCGCGACGCCGGCCAGGACCTGTCGATCGACCTGCGCATCGGCTCCCGGCTTTTGGAAAACAACGTACTGGCTGATGAAAGCCGGTCGGCGGATGAACGTTACGCCGCCGCCATCGCCGCGGTGCCGCCGCGCCCTTCGCCCGACAAGACGCTGGAATCCGGGGTGCTGGAGGTGCTGGTCG
Organism: uncultured bacterium; assembly: GCA_965233185.1. Taxonomy (GTDB): domain Bacteria; phylum Pseudomonadota; class Gammaproteobacteria; order Burkholderiales; family SG8-39; genus SCGC-AG-212-J23. Next base: position 10,779 of record CBDDSA010000054.1, on the reverse strand, counting down.
ATCCGCTGCGCGCGCGCTTCTCGACCTGGTACGAGATGTTCCCGCGCTCGGCGCGCGCCGACGGCAAGCACGCGACGTTCAAGGACTGCGCCGCCCTCCTGCCCTACGTGCAGGAGATGGGTTTCGACGTGCTCTACTTCCCGCCGATCCACCCGATCGGCACGACCGCGCGCAAGGGCAAGAACAACGCGGTGAGCGCGCAGCCGGGCGACGTCGGCAGCCCCTGGGCGATCGGCGGCAAGGAGGGCGGCCACAAGGCCATCCTGCCGCAGCTCGGTACGTTCGACGATTTCCATGCATTGGTGAAGGAGGCGAATCGAAGGGGCATCGAAGTGGCCTTGGATGTCGCGTTCCAGTGCTCCCCCGATCATCCGTACGTCAAGGACCATCCCGAGTGGTTCCGCAAGCGCCCCGACGGCACCATCCAGTATGCGGAGAACCCGCCGAAGAAGTACCAGGACATCTACCCGTTCGACTTCGAATGCGAAAACTGGAAGGAGCTGTGGGCCGAGCTGAAAAGCGTCTTTGAATTCTGGGTGGGCCACGGCGTGAAGATCTTCCGCGTGGACAACCCGCACACCAAGGCGTTCGAGTTCTGGGAGTGGTGCATCGGCGAGCTGAAGGCGAAGCATCCCGAGCTCGTTTTCCTGTCCGAAGCCTTCACCCGCCCGCGCATCATGCACAAGCTGGCGAAGCTCGGCTTCACCCAGTCCTACACTTACTTCACCTGGCGCAACACCAAGGCCGAGCTCGCCGATTACTTCACCGAGCTCACGCAATCGCCGTCGCGCGAGTACTTCCGCCCCAACGTCTGGCCGAATACGCCCGACATCCTGCACGAGGCGCTGCAGCACGGCGGGCGCCCGGCATTCATCGTGCGCCTGGTGCTGGCGGCGACGCTCGCGGCGAACTACGGGCTCTACGGCCCGGCTTACGAGCTGCTCGAGCACCTGCCGCGCGAGCCCGGCAGCGAGGAGTACCTGAGCTCGGAGAAGTACGAGATCCGCCGCTGGGACCGGGAGCGCCCCGACAGCCTGAAGGCGCTGATCGCGCGCCTGAACCGCATCCGCCACGAGCATCCGGCGCTGCAAAGCGACTGGAGCCTGCGCTTTCACCCGGTGGACAATCCCCAGCTCCTCGCCTACAGCAAGACGCAGGCTGCGGATACCATCCTCACGGTGGTCAACCTAGACTTCCACCATCCGCAGTCGGGCTGGGTCGATGTCGACCTCGACGGCCAATTCGAGGTGGAGGACCTGCTCTCCGGCGGGCGCTATGCGTGGACGCGGGGGCGCAACTTCGTGGAGCTGAACCCGCTGACGCTGCCCGCGCACGTCTTCAGGGTGGTGCGATGAAGGTCGAGGAGATGACCCCGGTGGCCGAGCAGGCGGTCTGGTACAAGGACGCGGTCATCTACCAGCTGCACATCAAGGCGTTCTTCGACGCCAACAACGACGGCGTGGGCGACTTCAAGGGCCTCACCGCCAAGCTCGACTACATCCAGGCGCTGGGCGTCAACGCCATCTGGCTGCTGCCGTTCTACCCTTCGCCGCTGAAGGACGACGGCTACGACGTCTCGGACTACCACAACGTGCACCCGCAGTACGGCTCGATCGCGGACTTCAAGCAGTTCGTGCGCGAGGCGCACCGCCGCGACCTGAAGGTGGTCACCGAGCTGGTGGTGAACCACACCTCCGACCAGCATCCCTGGTTCCAGGCGGCGCGGCGCGCGCCGCCGGGGTCCAAGAAGCGCGACTGGTACGTGTGGAGCGAGACGGTGCAGAAATACAAGGGCACGCGCATCATCTTCACCGACACCGAGACCTCCAACTGGACCTGGGACCCGGTGGCCAAGGCCTACTTCTGGCACCGCTTCTTCAGCCACCAGCCCGACCTCAATTTCGACAACCCGAGCGTGCTGAAGGCGGTGTTCCGCACCATGCGCTACTGGCTCGACATGGGCGTGGACGGGTTCCGGCTGGACGCCATCCCGTATCTCGTGGAGCGCGAGGGCACCAACAACGAGAACCTGCCCGAGACGCACGCGGTGTTGAAGCAGATCCGCGCGCTCATCGATCAGAGCTACCCGAACAAGGTGCTGCTCGCCGAGGCCAACCAATGGCCCGAGGACGTGCGGCCGTACTTCGGCGACGGCGACGAGTGCCACATGGCGTTCCACTTCCCGCTGATGCCGCGCATGTACATGGCCATCGCGCAGGAGGACCGCCACCCGCTGGTCGAGATCATGCAGCAGACGCCCGAGATCCCGGACATCTGCCAGTGGGCCATTTTCCTGCGCAACCACGACGAGCTCACCCTCGAGATGGTCACCAGCCGCGAGCGCGACTACATGTACCGCATGTACGCCGCCGACATGCAGGCGCGCATCAACCTGGGCATCCGCCGGCGCCTCGCGCCGCTGATGGAGAACCATCCGGACCGCATCAAGCTGATGAACAGCCTGCTCCTGTCGATGCCCGGCTCGCCGATCCTGTATTACGGCGACGAGATCGGCATGGGCGACAACATCTACCTGGGGGATCGCAACGGGGTGAGGACGCCGATGCAGTGGAGCCCGGACCGCAACGCCGGGTTCTCGCGCGCCGACCCGCAGCGCCTGTTCCTGCCGCCGATCATGGACGCGCTGTACGGCTACGAGGCGGTCAACGTCGAGGCGCAGGAGCGCGACTCGGGCTCGCAGCTGAACTGGCTCAAGCGCATGCTCGCGATCCGCAAGGAAAGCCATGCCTTCGGCAGGGGGAAGCTGTCGTTCCTGCGTCCCGGCAACCGCAAGATCCTCGCTTACCTGAGGGAGCTCGACGAAGAGGCGGTCCTGTGCGTGGCCAACCTGTCGCGCTCGGCGCAGCCGGTGGAGCTGGACCTGCGCAGGTACAAGGGCCGCGTGCCGGTGGAGCTCCTGGGGCGCACCGCGTTCCCGCCGATCGGCGACCTGCCGTACCTGCTCACCATCCCGGCGCACGGCTTCTACTGGTTTCGCCTCGCCACCGACGCGCAGGCGCCCTCCTGGCACACGCAGATGATCGTGCCCGAAGAGGCGCCGGTGCTCGTGCTGTTCGACGGCTGGCTGTCCTTCTTCCGCGACAAGGTGGTGCCCTGGCGCATGGGCATGGCGGACAAGCTGCGCGCGCAGCTGGAAAGCGAGGTGCTGCCGCGCTACATCGAGTCGCAGCGCTGGTACGCCTCCAAGGGCGAGCCGGTGAAAAGTGCGCGGCTGCACGACCACGCCATATGGGACGCGGGGGGAGGCCTGAGCTGGCTGCTGCTGATCCTGGAGGTGGGCGAGGCGTCCTACTTCCTGCCGCTCGCGCTGGGCTGGGAAGACGACGAGCAGCAGGTGCGCGCGCTGGCGCAGTCCACGGTGGCGCGCGTGCGCCAGCAGGCCAATGTCGGCGTGTCGGGCGACGCGCTCGCCGACGAGGCGTTCTGCCGCAACGTGGTGCGCGCCATCGGCGAGGGCCGCAGCCTCACGACCGAGCGCGGCACGCTGCGCTTCACGCCGACGCAGGTCTTCGGCGAGATCGCCGGCGAGGACCTTGCCGGCCTGGGGCTGGGGCAGCTGCACACCCTGGCGACCAACACCTCGGTGACGCTGGGCGAGCGGCTGTTCCTCAAATGCTACCGCCGCCTGCGCGCCGGCATCAACCCGGAGCTGGAGGTCGGCCGCTTCCTCACCGAGGTGGCGCGCTTTGCCAACTGCGTGCCGGTCGCCGGGGCGGTGGAGTACTCGACCGGCAGCGGCGAGCCCACCACGCTTGCGCTGCTGCAGGCGTACCGCCCCAACCAGGGCGACGGCTGGAGCTATACGCTGGACTACCTGGAGCGCTTCCTCGAGACGCAGCTCGGCGTGGGCGAGGAGAACCACGGCGCCTACCTGCTGCTCATCCAGACGCTCGCCACGCGCACCGCCGAGCTGCACCGCGCTTTCGCCGCCGTGACCGGCGACCCTGCCTTCGACCCGGCGGCGATGAACCAGGCGAACGTGGACACCTGGAAGGCGAGCATACGGAAGGAAGCCGAGCAAACCCTTGCGCTCGTCAATTCAGGCGAATTGCATGAGAAGCGCGAAAAGCTCCTGGCGCTGATCGACGCGTGCCAGGGGCCGCGCGGGCCGGCGCTGCGCATCCGCCACCACGGCGACTACCACCTGGGGCAGGTGCTGGTGGCCAACAACGACTTCTACATCATCGACTTCGAAGGCGAGCCGTCGCGGCCGCTGGAGGAGGCGCGGCGCAAGCATTCGCCGCTGCGCGACGTCGCCGGCATGCTGCGCTCGTTCAGCTACGCCAAGTGGTCGGCGACCCGCAGCAACGCGCTGGATCCCTGGGAGCAGCAGGTGCGCAGGGCGTTCCTCTCGGCCTACGAGGCGGGCACGCAGGGCAGCGGCCTGTTCGAGTCCTTCGACGACGTGCGCGGGCTGCTGAAGCTGTTCGAGCTGGAAAAGGCGCTGTACGAGCTGCGCTACGAATTCAACAACCGGCCCGACTGGCTGCAGGTGCCGCTTGCCGGGATCCTGGGGCTGCTGGAGGAGGGGAGATGAACCAGATAGACATGATGCTCGAGCCGATCCGCGTGTTCCTGCGCCAGGTGGGAGACCTGCTGCCGCGGCTGTTCCTCGCGCTGCTCATCCTGCTCATCGGCTGGCTGGTGGCCAAGGCGGTGCGCTTTGCCATCGTGCGCGGCCTGCGCGCGGTCAACTTCCACGTGGTGACCGATCGCGCCGGGCTGGACGGCTTCCTGCGCGACGGCGGCATCGAGAGCGACACCACCGAGATCCTCGGCGTGCTGGTGTACTGGCTGGTGATCCTCGGCGCGCTGGTGATCGGCTTCAACACCCTGGGGCTCGCCTACGTCACCGACCTCCTCGGGCGCATCATCCTGTTCGTGCCCAAGGTGATGGTGGCGCTGCTGATCCTCGCGTTCGGCGCATATTTTGCTCGCTTCATCGGCAATGCGATCACCGCCTACTGCCGCAACGTGCATATCCAGGACGCCGAGCTGCTCGGGCGCCTCGCCCAGTACGCCATCGTCACCTTCGTCGTGCTGATCGCGCTCGACCAGGTGAACATCGGCGGGGACATCGTCCGCCAGAGCTTCCTCATCGTGCTCGCCGGCCTGGTGTTCGCGCTCGCCCTCGCGTTCGGCCTGGGCGGCCGGGAATGGGCGGCCGAGCTGCTGGAACGCTGGTGGCCACGCCGAAAACGGTAAGGCGGCATCCCATGCCCTTCGGGGCCGAGGTCCTGCCCGCCGGCGGCGTGCGCTTTCGGCTCTGGGCGCCTGCCGCCGGCGAAGTCGATCTTTCCCTGAACGGGGAATTTTTCAGGATGAAAGGCGCGGGCGACGGCTGGTTCGAGCTGCTCCACGACGCCGCCCGGCCGGGCAACCGCTACGCCTATCGCATCGACGGCCGGCAGGAGGTCCCGGATCCCGCCTCGCGCTTCCAGCCGAAGGACGCCGAAGGTCCGAGCGAAGTGGTCGACCCGGGCGCCTTCGACTGGGCGGATGCCGGCTGGCAGGGCCGTCCCTGGGCCGAGGCCGTGATCTACGAGCTGCACGTGGGCTGCTTTTCTTCCAAAGGGACCCACGCCGGAATCCTCGAAAAGCTGGACCATCTGAAGGAGCTCGGCGTGACCGCGCTCGAGCTCATGCCGCTTGCCGACTTCAGCGGCCGGCGCAACTGGGGCTACGACGGGGTGCTGCCCTATGCGCCCGACAGCCGCTACGGGCGGCCCGAGGCGCTGAAGGGCCTAGTGCAGGCAGCGCACCAGGCCGGGCTGATGGTGTTCCTGGACGTGGTGTACAACCACTTCGGGCCCAAGGACAACTTCCTGCATTTCTACGCGCCGCAGTTTTTCACCGAGAAGCACAAGACGCCCTGGGGCGCGGCCATCGACTTCGGACGGCGCGAGGTGCGCGACTACTTCATCCACAACGCGCTCTACTGGCTCGAGGAATACCACTTCGACGGCCTGCGCTTCGACGCGGTGCATGCGATCAAGGACGAGTCTCCGCTTCATATCCTGGAAGAGCTGTCTTCCAAAGTAAAAGATCAATTCAGAAACGAAAGGCACATCCACCTGATCCTGGAGAACGATGCCAACCAGGCGCGCTTCCTGGGGCCCGGGAAGTACGACGCGCAATGGAACGACGACTCGCACCACGGCTACCACGTGCTTGCCACCGGCGAATCCGACGGCTACTACGCGGCCTACGCGGATGCGCCGGCCAGGCACCTGGCGCGCTGCCTCGCCGAGGGCTTTGCCTACCAGGGGGAGGTGTCGGCGTTCAGCAAGGAGCCGCGCGGTGAGCCGAGCGCGCACCTTCCGCCGTCGTGCTTCGTGGACTTCCTGCAGAACCACGACCAGGTGGGCAACCGCGCGCATGGAGAAAGACTCGTCTCGCTGTCCGAGGTCGAGAAAATCCAGTGTTTAACTGCAATCCTGCTGCTCGCCCCTTCGCCGCCTTTGCTGTTCATGGGCGAGGAGTGGGGCTGCAAGCAGCCCTTCCTGTACTTCTGCGACTTCGCCGGCGAGCTGGGCGAGGCGGTGCGCAACGGCCGGCGCGGGGAGTTCGCGCGCTTTGCCGCCTTCGCCGACCCCAAGGCGCGCGCCCGCATCCCCGACCCGCTCGCCGAGCAGACCTTCAAGCGCAGCGTGCTGCGCTGGAAGGACGCGCGCACCCCCGAAGGGCGCGGGTGGCTTGCGCATTACCAGGGCCTGCTTGCGCTGCGCCGGGACGAAATCGCCCCGCGCGTCTTCGGTCCCGGCCGCTATCGCATGCTGGACGAGCGCGCGTTCGAAGTCGCCTGGGAAGGCGGGCTTACGTTGCTTGCCAACTGCGGCGATAAGGCGATCGACATCGAGACCCTGCCTGCCGGGCGGTGTTTTTGGGGTTCAAGTGAAAAGACTCTGGAGCCCTGGAGCGTGAGCTGGTGGCTCGCCGCATGAGCGAGATCGCCGAGAGCTACCTCGACGTCTGGCAGCGCGAGCAGAAGATCGATCCGCAAACGCGCCGCGCGCTGGAGCGCTCGCTCGGACCGCGCCGCCCGGCGGCCAGGCTGCGCGTGGAGCCCGGCGCCTGCTACGAGCCGGAGGTGCTGGCCGCGGGCGGGCGGGTGTGGGGCTTCGTGGTCCAGCTCTACGGCCTGCGCTCGGCGCGCAACTGGGGCGTGGGCGACTTTACCGACCTGCGCGCGCTGGTGGAGCTCGGCGCGGGCATGGGTGCCGCCGTGGTGGGCGTCAATCCCCTGCATGCCGCCTGGGTGAGCCCGTACAGTCCCTCGAGCCGCCACGCGCTGAACACCGTCTACCTGGACGTCGAGGCGATTGCGGAGTTCAAGGCCTGTCCCGCGGCAAAGCGCCTGGTCGGCTCGTCGGCCTTCCAAAGCTTGCTTGAGAACCTGAGGAAGCTGCAGCTCGTCGACTACGACGGCGTGCGCGCCGCCAAGCACGAAGTGCTGGAGCTTCTGCACGCCTGCTTTCGCAGGGACCGCGCGCGCCGCGCGGCGCTTTCGGCGTTCCACCGCGCAAGCTCGCCCGAGCTGCGCAACCATGCGCTGTACGAGGCGCTCGTGGAAAGACTGGGCGGCAACTGGCAAACCTGGCCGAAGGGCTTCCAAAAGCCCGCTTCGCGGGAAGTGCAGGCCTTCGCGAAGAAGCACCAGGACCGCGTGGAGTTCCACGCTTACCTGCAATGGAACGCGCGCCTGCAGCTCGACGGGGTGCAGCAGCGCGCGCACGAGCTCGGCATGCCGATCGGCCTTTACTTCGACCTCGCGCTCGGCTCCGACCGCGGCGGGGCGGAAGTGTGGTCCGACCAGGCGGCGTACGCCACCGGCGCCTCGATCGGCGCGCCGCCGGACGAGTTCAACCCGCGCGGGCAGGACTGGGGCCTGCCGCCGTACTCGCCGCGGGCGCTGCGCGCCGCCGGCTACCGGCCGTTCATCGAGCTCTTGCGCGCCAACATGCCCGAAGGCGGCGCGGTGCGCCTGGACCACGTCATGGCGCTGATGCGCCAGTACTGGATCCCGCAGGGCGCGAAGCCGGACCAGGGCGGCTACGTCAACTATCCGCTGCGCGAGCTGCTGGCCATCCTGGCCTTCGAAAGCCGCCGGCGCCGCTGCATGGTGATCGGCGAAGATCTGGGCACGGTGCCCCCCGAGCTGCGCGCGGCGCTGGACGAGGCGGGCGTGCTGTCCTACCGGCCGCTGCTGTTCGAGAAGGACGCGCCGGCCGCCGCGTATCCGCGCAACGCGCTGGTGTGCGTGAGCACGCACGATCTTCCGACCTGGAAGGGTTTCTGGGCCGGGCGCGACCTCGAGCTGCGCGAGCACCTCGGGCTCACGGTGGATGCGGCAAAGGAAAAAGCGCAGCGCGAGCAGGACAAAGCTCTCCTGGCGAAAATCCTTGCGGACAGGTCGGCGCAAAGTGCCCACGCGTTCCTTGCGCGCACGCCCTCCAAGATCCTCATGGTGCAGCCCGAGGACGTGCTCGAGGTCGAGGAGCAGGCGAACCTGCCGGGCACGGTCGACCAGCACCCCAACTGGCGCCGCAAGCTCCCGCTGGCGCTGGAGCACTGGGCGAGCGACGCGCGCATGCAGGCGCTCGCCGAGGCGATGGCCGAAAGAGCGCTGGTGTCCGACGAGAAGGCGCCGCTGCGCATCCCGGTGGCCACCTACCGGCTGCAGCTGCACAAAAGCTTTCGCTTCGCCGACGCCAAGGCGCGGGTGCCCTACCTCGCCAAGCTCGGGATCAGCCATCTCTACACTTCGCCATTCCTCAAGGCGCGGCCGGGCAGCATGCACGGCTACGACGTCGTGGACCACAGCCGCATCAACCCCGAGATCGGCACCGAGGCCGAGCTCGAGGCGCTGGTCGAGGAGTTGCACCGCCACGGCATGGGGCTGGTGCTCGACATCGTGCCCAACCACATGGGCGTGCTGCACGGCGACAATCCCTGGTGGCGGGACGTGCTGGAGAAGGGCCGCGCTTCGCCCTGCGCCCGCTTCTTCGACATCGACTGGGAGCGCGGCGGCGGCAAGCTGCTGCTGCCGGTGCTGGGCAAGCACTACGGCGAGGCGCTCGACGAGGGCGAGATCAAGCTCGTGAAAGCGCAGGGGGTATGGCGGGTGCAGTATTACGACCAGGCTTTTCCCCTGAACAAGAAGTCCTTGAAGCTGGCAAAGTCCGCAAAAGACCCCCTCGCGCTGCACCGGCTGCTGGAGAAGCAGCACTACCGGCTCGCCTACTGGCGCGTGGCTTCCGACGAGATCAACTACCGGCGCTTCTTCGAGATCACGGATCTGGCCGCGCTGCGCGCCGAGGACCGCGCGGTGTTCGAGGCCACGCACGCGCTCATCGGCAGGCTTGCGCGGCGCCCGGGCGTGGAAGGGCTGCGCGTGGACCATCCCGACGGGCTCGCGGATCCGCAGCAGTACTTCGAGCGGCTGCACGAGCTGCGCCCCAAGCCCTGGGTGCTGATCGAGAAGATCCTGGCCGACCATGAGCCGCTGCGCGCCGACTGGAAGGTGCACGGCACCACGGGTTATCGGTTCGCCAACCTGCTGACGGGGCTGTTCATCGATGCCGCGGCGGCCTCGCGCTTCGATCGCATCTACCAGCGCTTCACCGGCGAGCGCCAGTCGTTCGACGAGATCTCCTATCACAGCCGGCTGCTCATCATGGGCACCACGCTGGCCGCGGAATTGCACAACCTGAGCCGGCGCCTCGCGCGCATCGCCTCGGGGAACCGCCGCACGCGCGATTACACCGACGGCGTGCTGCGCCGTGCGCTCGCCGAGATCGCCGCGCGCTTTCCCGTGTACCGCACCTACGTCACCGGCCGGGGCGTGCACGAGGCCGACCGGCGCTACATCGACTGGGCGGTGAAGGCCGCGCGCCGTGCGAGCCGCATCGCCGACCCCAGCGTATTCGATTTCGTGCACGGCGTGCTCACGCTGGATGCGGCCCCGGCGGCCGGCGCGCGGCGCCGCCAGATGGTCGAGTTCGCCATGCGCTTCCAGCAGCTCACCGCGCCGGTGGTCGCCAAGGGCGTCGAGGACACCGCGTTCTACCGCTACAACCGCCTCATCGCGCTGAACGAGGTGGGCAACGACCCGCGCGATTTCGGCTTCTCGCTGAAGGCGTTCCACGCGGCGAGCGAGGACCGCGCGAAGCACTGGCCCTACACCATGCTGGGCAGCTCTACCCACGACACCAAGCGCTCGGAAGACGCCCGCGCGCGCATCGGCGTGCTCTCGGAATTGAGCTCGGCCTGGCTGCTGCAGCTGCGCCGCTGGCACGTCGCCAACCGCAGCCGGCGCACGGAGGTCGGCGGCGAAAGCTGGCCCACGCGGGGGGACGAGTACCACTTCTACCAGGCGCTGCTCGGGGTTTGGCCCTTGGAGAAGCAATTCGACTTGGAGGATCTGAAGCTGCGTCTCAAGGCCTACATGCTGAAGGCGGTGCGCGAGGCCAAGCTGCGTACCAGCTGGATCAACCCCGATACCGAATACGAGGCGGCGCTGGAGCGCTTCGTGGTGCAATCGCTCGACAACCCGGTATTCGTCAAGGAAGTGAACGACGCGGTCGCACAGCTCGCCCGGCTGGGCATGCTGGTCGGGCTGTCGCAGGCGCTGATCAAGGTGGCCTCGCCCGGCGTACCGGACTACTACCAGGGCACGGAGCTGTGGGATTTCAGCCTGGTCGATCCCGACAACCGGCGGCCGGTCGACTACGATCTTCGACGGAAATTTCTCGACGA
>CBDDSA010000053.1:0-18998 GCA_965233185.1 uncultured bacterium | reverse complement strand
GTGATCTGCGAATACCTGGAGGACGCGTATCCGCAGAAGCCGCTGCTGCCGCGAGACCCGATCGAGCGCGCCAAGGTGCGCGAGCTCGTCACGCACCTCGAGCTGCACCTGGAGCTGGTGGTGCGCCGGCTCTACGGCCAGCTGTTCTTCAAGCGCGGCAACCTGTCCGAGGAAGCCAGCCAGGCGGTGCAGCGCGACCTCGCCAAGGGCGTGCACGCGTTCCGGGCGCTGGCGAGGTTCGATCCCTATCTCGCCGGCAGGGAGCTGAGCCTCGCCGACTGCGCCGCCTTCGTGCACCTGCCGCTGGTGTCGCTCGCGAGCAAGCTCGCCTACGGGCGCGACGCGCTCGAGGAGCTGGCCGAGGTGAAGCCCTACCTGCGCATGCTGGGCGAGCGCCCGGTTTTCCAGCGCGTCAACGAGGAGCGCAAGGCCGCGACCCAGTGAGCGGCTACCCTCGGCAGTGAGCGGCTACCAGGAGTACCTGCGCTTCCTCGTCACCCTGACGGCGGTGCTGGATCCGTTTCTTGCGGTGCCGATTTTTCTCAGCGTCACGGCGATGGGCGACGCGCAGGCGCGCCGGCGCCTGGCCAACGTGGTGACCCTCACGGTGTTCCTGGTGCTGAGCGGCGCGGCCATCTTCGGCGAGGTGCTGCTGCGCGTTCTCGGTGCGAGCCTGCCGGCGTTCCAGGTGGGCGGCGGGCTGGTGCTGCTGCTCATGGCGCTCGCGATGCTGAACGCGCAGGCCGGCGGCATGCGCCAGTCGCGCGCCGAGGCTGAGGAGCTCGAGTCGCGTCCCATGTCGGGCGTGGTGCCGCTCGCGGTGCCGCTGCTCGCGGGGCCGGGGGCCATCAGCACCACCATCATCGCCGCGCAGGCCGGCGGCGCCGCGCATACCGGCGTGCTCATCGCCTGCGTCGCGCTGGTGTGCTTCATCCTGTGGTGGATCCTGCGCGTCGCCGACGCCGTGGGCCCGCGCATGGGCACCACCGGCCTCAACATCGCCACGCGCCTGCTCGGCCTGCTGCTCGCCGCCATCTCCATCGAGACCATGGCGCTCGGCCTGCGCGCACTTTTTCCCGGGCTGAACTAAAGCCGCAGCGGATCGCGCGGCGCGCGCTCTTCCAGCACGTCTTCCATGCGCGCGCGGCGCGCGCTCTTCCAGCACGTCTTCCATGCGCGCGCGCACCGCGCCCTTGATCGCCGGATGCGTGAGGATGTAGAAGCGCTCCGCCTTGACCGCCTCCACCACCGCGCGCGCGACGTCTTCTGCGGATTTCTTGCCGGAGGCGACCGCCTTCTTCAACATGAGATCTTTCGGAGTCCGAGTCGAAGCGCCAAGCGCGCGGGGGCGATGCCGGTCCGAGTCTGCGATGCCGGTGGGCACGTAGGCGGGACACAGCACTGACACCCCGACCTTCGAGCCGCGCTCGCGCAAGTCGTGGTGTAACGCCTCCGACAGCGCCACCACCGCATGCTTGCTGACGCAGTAGGCGCCCATGCCGGGCGGCGAGATCAGCCCGGCCACCGAAGCGGTATTCACCACGTGCCCCTCGTCCTGCGCGATGAGCCGCGGCGTGAACGCGCGCACGCCGTTCACCACGCCGCGCAGGTTCACGCCCAGGATCCATTCCCAGTCGAGCGCCGTGTTTTCCCACACCGCGCCGGTGAGCGCGACGCCGGCGTTGTTGCACACGAGGTGCACGCCGCCCAGCTGCGCCACGGTGCGCGCCGCGAAGGCCTCCACCTCGTCGGCCTTGGAGACGTCGACGCGCATGCCGAAGCCGGGCAGCGCCAGCGCCTGCAAGCCCTTTTCGTCCACGTCGGCCAGCGCCACGCGCATGCCTTCGGCCGCGAAGGCGCGCGCCATGGCCCTGCCCAGGCCGCTCGCCGCGCCGGTGACGGCGGCCACTTTGCCTTCGAGATTTTTCATCCGATCACCTCCAGGAATGCCACAGCATGAAGCCGCCGCCGCACAGGATGAGCGCTTCCATGAAGCGCACGTGGAGCGTGGCGCCCATGCGGGTCACCAGCCAGGCGGCCAGCGCGCTGCCGGGGATGGTGGCGAAGCCGATCACCAGCCCGGTGGAAAAGGCTTGCGCATCCAGCAGGTCGAAGCGCTGGAACAGCGCCGCCTTGCACAGGTCGAGCGCGATGGTGGCGAGCGCGTCGGTTGCCAGCACCGCCGGCCCGGCGAGTCCCGCGCCCAGCAGCAGCGACACCAGGATCACGCCGGTGCCGGTAGTGACGCCGCTCGCGAGACCGAACACGCCCGCGCCCACGGCGAGGCCGCGCGTCTGCAGGACGATCTGCCTTGCCTTGAGGATCCTCCTCAGCGGAATCGACGCCATGACGGCGATGCCCAGGAGGGTGCCGATGGCGCGCGCATCGAGGATGCTGTAGAGCCAGGTGCCGAGCACGAGGAACGGCAGCGATGCCGCCAGCACCACGCCGAGCGCGCGCCGCTCGAGGCTCCCGCGGTAGAACCAGAAGCGCCCGGCATTGATGACGACGCCGGCCACCGCGAGCACCGGCACCACCGCCTTCACGCCGATCAGGGGCACGAGCGCCGCGGTGAGGATCACCCCGGTGCCGAAGCCGCCCATGCCGCCGATGACGGCCGCGCCGAGCGCGAGCACGGCGACCGCGGCGAGCGTCGGCGCGTCGAGCAGCAACCTAGCGGGAAGGCACGGGGCGCGGACGCCCCTTGGCGTCGATGGCGACGTAGGTGAGGGTGGCCTCGGTGACCTTCACCACGTGGGGGTCGGTCGGCCGGCGCTCGGCGAACACCTCCACGGTAACCGTGATGGAGGTGGTGCCGACGCGCTCCACGTCGACATAGAAGGACAGGAGATCGCCGATCTGCACCGGCTGCTTGAACACGAACTCCTTCACCGCTACGGTGGCCACGCGCCCGCGCGCGATGCGCCCGGCCGCCGTGCCGCCGGCGATGTCCACCTGCGCCATGATCCAGCCGCCGAAAATGTCGCCGTTCTGGTTGGCGTCCGCGGGCATCGGCATGACCCGCAGCGCGGGCTGCTTTCCCTCAGGCAGCTTTTCCACGGGTCTCCAGATAATGCAAAGGCCCGCCGCGGAAGGGCGCGAACCCGGTGCCGAAGATGAGGCCGGCGTCCACCAGGTCGGCGTCGGCCACGATGCCTTCGGCGAGCACGGTTTGCGCTTCGTCGAGGTAGGGCTCGATCAGCGCGTCGACCAGCTTCGGGTCGTAGGAGTCGGCCTGGCCCTTCACCGGCTTGCCGTTTTCGTAGCGGTAAAGGCCCTGGCCGGTTTTCTTGCCCAGGTGGCCCAGCGCCACCTTGTTGGCGAGGATCTCGGGCACCTGGGTGGTCCTGCCCAGCGCCTTGCCCGCGGCGAGGCAGATGTCCAGGCCCACGGTGTCGGCGAGCTCGGCCGGTCCCATCGGCATGCCGAACGACTCCATCGCCGCGTCCAGCGTCTCCGGCTTGTAGCCCTCGTCCAGCAGGCGGAAGGCGTTCAGCATGTACGGGCCGAGCACGCGGTTCACCAGGAAGCCGGGCGAATCCTTGACCGGCAGGGGCAGCTTGTCGATGTGCCGCACGAACGCCGCCGCCTTCGCGGAAACCTCCGGGCGGGTTTTTTCTCCATAGACCACTTCTACCAGCTGCAGCTGCGGAACCGGATTGAAGAAATGGATGCCCACCAGCCGCGCAGGATCCTTGAGCGCGGTGGCGATGTCGGCAAGCCTCAGGCTGGAGGTATTGGAGGCGAGGATCGCGCCGGGCTTGGCGAGCGCCTCCACCTTCGCGAACAGCTCGCGCTTCGCCTCCAGGTTCTCGAAGATCGCCTCGATCACCACTTCGGCGTGACGCGCGCCGTCGCCGGTGACGTCCGGGATCAGCCGGTCCAGGGCGTCGCGCACCCGGCGCTCGTCGCGCATGCGGCGCCTGAAGAGCTCCGCCGCGCGCTTCACCGCGGGCGCAATGCGCTCGGCCGAGGTGTCCTGCAGCGTCACGCGCAGGCCGCGCATGGCGCAGATCGCGGCGATGTCGCCGCCCATCACGCCGGCGCCCACCACGTGCACGTGCTCGGGCTCGAAGGCGATGCCCTTGGCGAGCGACTTCATGCGCTCCTGGAGGAAGAAAATGCGGATCAGGTTCTTGGTGGTCGGGTGGTCGAACAGCATCTCGATGGACGCCGAGCGGTCGTGCGTCGCGGCGAACGGATTGCCGTCGTGCTTGCGCCACAGCTCGAGCGCCGCGTAGGGCGCCGGGTAATGCTCCTTCTTCGCGCGCCTGGCGACCTGCTTGCGCGCCTGCGAGACCACCAGCCCCCGCAGGGAAAGCATGACGCGCTGGGAAAAAGGCAGGCGCCTCGCCCCCTTGTCCGCCAGGGTCACCATGCGCGCCGTGTTCTCGAGGATGCGCAGCGGCACCGCCTCGTCGACCAGGCCCATGCGTTTGGCGCGGCGCGCGTCGATCGCGCGCCCGGTGAGGATCATGTCGAGCGCCGCGGCGGGCCCGACCAGCTTGGGCAGCCACTGCAGGCCGTGCCACGCCGGCACGATGCCCAGCATCACTTCAGGCAGCGCGAAGCGCGTCTTCGGGTCGTCGAGCGCCACGCGGTAGCGGCAGGCGAGGGCGAGCTCGACGCCGCCGCCCATGCAGAAGCCGTTCACCATGGCAGTGCTCGGGAACGGCAGGTCGCGAACCTCCTGGAGCACGTCCCAGCCGAGCTTCACGAACTCGGTGGCCTCCGCAGCGGTGCGAAAGCGGGTGAATTCCTCGACGTCGGCCCCGGCGATGAAGTTCTCCTTGGCCGAGCGGATCACCAGGCCCTTGGGCTGGTCGGCGCGGATCGCCGCGATGGCGCTGCCCAGCTCCTCGAGCGCCTCGCGCGAGAACGTGTTGGCCGACTCGCCCGCCTTGTCGAAGGTGAGCCACACCAGCCCGTCGCGGTCGGTTTCCCAGCGCCAGTGGCGCGTGGAGGTCGCAGCCAGCCTGTCCATCAAACGCTCTCCACCATCATCGCGCCGCCCAGCCCGCCGCCGATGCAGATGCAGGCGATGCCGCGCTTCGCGCGGTTGCGCTTCAACGTTTTCAGCAGGTGCAGCACGATGCGCGCGCCGGAAGCGCCGACCGGATGGCCGAGCGCGATCGCGCCGCCGTCGACATTGAGTTTTTCCTGGTCCAACTCTCCCAAAGCCTTCTCAAGGCCCAGTTCTTCCCGGCAGTACTCCTCGTCCTGCCACGCGGCCAGGCATCCGAGCACCTGCGCGGCGAAGGCCTCGTTGATCTCCCAGTAGTCCAGGTCGTTCAGGCCCAGGCCGTGGCGCTTGAGGATCGGCGTCGCCGCCTGCACCGGCCCCAGGCCCATTTGCGCGGGATCGAGCCCGGCCCATTGGGAATCGACGATGCGCCCGATGGGCTCCAGCGAATATTTCTTCAAGGCTTCCTCGCTCGCCAGCAGCAGCCAGGCCGCCCCGTCGGTGATCTGCGAGCTGTTGCCCGGGGTCACGCTGCCGTACTTGCGGTCGAAGAACGGCCGCAGCTTCTTCAGGTTCTCGAGCGACGCATCGCGGCGCACGCCGTCGTCGAGCGTGTAGGCCGTGCCGTCGCGGTCGTAGAGCGCCTCCACCTCCCCGCCGCCGGGCGCGAGACGGCCTTCGTCCTGCGCCTGCATGACTTTCTTGTGGGACCGAACCGAAAATTCGTCCTGCTGCTCGCGCGTGATGCCGAAGCGGTGCGCCAGGTTCTCGGCGGTCTGGCCCATGAGCAGGCCGACCATCGGGTCGGTCAAACCTTTCATGATGCCAATCACCGGCGCGAGCAGGGCTTTTACGGGGACTCTCGCAAACAATGCGGCTTTTTGGCCGGTGGTGCGAGCCGCAGCCATGTCCGAGAACCAGTGCACCATTTTGTCGGCATACAGCAAAGGCGCCCGCGAGAGCGCGTCGACGCCGCCGGCGAGCACGAGCTGCGAGCGCCCGGCGAGGATGTTGCTGATGCCCGAGTCGACCGCCTGCATGCCGGAGGCGCAGTTGCGCATCACGGTCCAGCCCGGGACTTTCTGCCCGGTGCCCATGCGCAGCGCGGCGACGCGGCCGATGTTCACTTCATCCACCGAAGGCGCGGCGCAGCCCAGGATCACCTCGTCGAGCTGGTCGGGCCGGAAGGGCTGGCGCATGAGCAGCGCGCGCCCGGCCTGGGTGGCGAGGTCGCTCGCCGCGAACGGACCGGGCCGGTTGCGGGATTTCAGGAACGGCGTCCTGGCGCCGTCGATGACGTAGATGGGCCTGGGAAGCATTACGCGGCCTTCACGGAGTACGCCTTCTCGGACTGCACGATGTCGGCGCGCCCGAAGTCCTGCGGGAAATCGTCCACCCGGATCACCTGCTTGCGCAGCGCTTCCTTGCGCTGCCACTGGGCCAGCTCTTCGGGAGAGAGGACCTGTTGCGCGTCGGTCGCGCCTTTGCGCTGGGCCTCGCGCAGCTTCCTGTCGAGCGGCTCGCAGGCCACCGTGGCGAGGAACGCCTGCTCGAGGATCGCCGTGGCGCCGTCGCCTTTCGGGTAGAACATGCCGGCGGTCAGGCGCTCGCGCGCGGCGCCGGGCTCCAGCGCGATCTGCGCGCACTCGCGGTTGCGCGAATCCAGCGGCGGACGCAGGCGCATGCCGGTGGGGAAGATGACCCAGCGCAGCAGCCGGGCAAGCGGCTTCACCGGGAAGTTGGACAGGATGCCGTCGAGCGCCTGCTGCGCGCGGTACAGCGCGTCGCGTACCGCCCAGCGCACCAGGGGCAGGTCCTCCTTGATGCGTCCCTGGTCCTCGTAGCGCTTCAGCGTGGCCGACACCAGGTACATCATCGACAGCACGTCGCCCAGGCGCCCGGAAATCTTCTCCTTGCGCTTCAGCGCGCCGCCCATCGCCAGCATCGAGATGTCGGCGAGGAACGCAAAGGCGGCGGAGAGCCTGGAGACGTGCTTGTAGTAGTGCCGGGTTTCGGAGGCGCAGCTCGCCGGGGTCGAGGCGATGCTCGCGGTTACGCCATAGGCGAGGGCACGAATTCCATTTCGCAGGACATGCCCGACGTGCGAGGTGAAGGCGTCGTCGAACTCGCGCGAAGCCTCCTCGCCGCGCATGTCCTTCGCCGCGCGCATCTCGCGCAGCACGTAAGGATGGCAGCGGATCGCGCCCTGGCCGAAGATGATGAGCGTGCGCGTGAGGATGTTGGCGCCTTCCACGGTGATCGCCACCGGCGCGATCTGGTAGCCGCGGCCGATCCAGTTGTTGGGGCCCAGGCAGATGCCCTTGCCGCCGACGATGTCCATCGCGTCGTTCACGCACCAGCGGCCGCGCTCGGTCATGTGGTACTTGGCGATCGCGGAAAGCACCGCCGGCTTCTCGCCCAGGTCCACCGCGCCCGCGGTCATGGTGCGCGTGGCGTCCATCATGTAGCAGTGCGCGGCGATGCGCCCGAGCGCCTCCTCCACGCCCTCGAGCCTGCCGATCGGCGTCTTGAACTGGCTGCGCACGCGTGCGTAGGCGCCGGTGAACCGCACCAGCGCCTTGGTGCCGCCCACCGCCGAGGTCGGCAGCGAGATGGCGCGGCCGGCGGCGAGGCAGCCCATCAGCATCATCCAGCCTTTGCCCGCGTAGTCGCGTCCGCCGATGATCCAGTCGAGCGGCATGAACACGTCCTTGCCGGAGTTCGGGCCGTTCTGGAACACCGCGTTCAGCGGCAGGTGGCGCCGGCCGATGTTTACGCCGGGGGTATTGGTAGGGACGAGCGCGCAGGTGATTCCCAGATCTTCTTCGCCTCCCAGGAGCTTTTCGGGATCGTAGAGGCGAAAGGCAAGGCCGAGCAGCGTGGCGATGGGTCCGAGCGTGATGTAGCGCTTGTCCCAGGTGACGCGCATGCCCAGCACTTCCTTGCCCTGCCAGAGGCCCTTGCACACCACGCCCGCATCCGGAATGGAGGCGGCGTCCGAGCCGGCCTCCGGGCTGGTGAGGGCGAAGCAGGGCACTTCCAGGCCCTTGGCGAGGCGCGGCAGGTAATGGTTCTTCTGCTCTTCGGTGCCGTAGTGCAGGAGCAGCTCGCCCGGTCCGAGCGAGTTGGGCACCATGACCGAGATCGCCGCGGTGCTCGAGCGCGTGGCGAGCTTCTGCACCACCGCCGAGTGGCCGATGGCGCTGAACCCCAGGCCGCCGTACTGCTTGGGGATGATCATCCCGAGAAAGCCCTTGTCCTTGATGAACTGCCACACGCGCGGCGGCAGGTCCTGGCGCTCGTGGGTGATTTCCCAGTCGTCGCACAGGGCGCACAGCTCTTCCACCGGGCCGTCGAGGAAGGCCTGCTCCTCGGCCGACAGGGCGGGCGGCGCCACCTTGAGCAGCTTGTTCCAGTCCGGCTTTCCCGAGAAAAGATCGCCGTCCCACCACACCATACCGGCGTCGATTGCCTCTTTCTCGGTCTGCGACATGTCGGGCAGGATGCGGCGGTACACCGCGAGGATGCGGTCGGTAAGGATTTTTCTTCGAAGCACGGGCAGGTTGAGAGCCGCGGCGAGCGCAACGAACAAGGCCCAGACGAAGAGGTTGCTCGTCAGGGCGAAGAGCAGCGCCGCTGCGGCGAGCGTCCAGGCCCACAGCGGCAGGCCGAGGAAGCCGAACACGAGAAAGACGGCGAGGGCGCCGAGGGCGACGGCGAGTGCGGGCATGGCGGACTCCTAGGCGGCTTTGCGAACGACGGTCTTGAGCGGCGCGGTGAGCCCCGCGGCGAGGAAGGCGGTGAGGCGCTCTTCCAGGAGCTGGGCGTCGTAGCGGTCCTCGGGCTTGCAGCCCGCGATGAGCTGCACGCTGTCGGTGGCGGCGAGCGTGTAGGCCAGCGTGCCGAACATGAAATGCATGCGCCAGACCAGCTCGTCGCGCGGCATCTGCGGCAGCGCGCGCTCGAAGGCGGCCTTGTAGCGCGCCATGGCGGGGGCGTAGAGCTGGCCGATCAGCACCCGGATGGGCTTCGCCGGCTCGGTGTAGGTGCGCCCGAGCAGGCGGATGAAGTTGCGTCCGCCGGTCTTCACGTCCTCGATCATGCGCAGCCCTTCGCCGACGAACGCGCGGATGATGGCGTCGGGCGCCGGCGGCCGGCCCGCCGCCTCCAGCTCGTCGAGCGCCGCGATGCGCGCCGCGTTCATGGGATCCAGGCGCCGCCGGAACACCGCTTCGATGAGGGCGTCCTTCGAGCCGAAGTGGTAGTTCACCGCCGCCAGGTTGACGCCGGCCTTGGCGGTGAGCTGGCGCATCGAGGTGCCTTCGAAGCCGTGCAGCATGAACAGCTCCTCGGCGGCATCCAGGATGCGGGTGCGGGTTTCGTGTTGGGGTTTCACTGCGCGTAACGACATGGTGGTTCTCACATTCAAACGAACGTTTGAATGCTAGCGGTCGCTTCCCCGGTGCGTCAAGCTTGTTTGCATGACAGGGATGGGGCTTCTCGGCCTGGTTCTGCTGTCGATGGCGTGGCTCCTGTTTCTGGGCGCGGCTGCGTGGCGCGTGTGGCCGCTGGCCGCGATCGCCGGCTCGTTGGCGGTGTTCTTCACCGTTCCCGCGCTCGCCCGGCTCGGCTTCGCGCTGCCCTGGCCGTGGCTGTGGATCCTGCTGCCCCTGCTTCTCGCATTCAAGCGGCGATAATCGGGCGGTGAATCGCAACGAATGGGGCTCCATCCGGACGCTCCTGCCCTACCTTTGGGAATACAAGTGGCGCGTGGTGTTCGCCCTCGTGTTCCTGGTCATCGCCAAGCTCGCCAACGTCGGCGTGCCGCTGGTGATGAAGGAGGTGGTGGACGGGCTGGATGCGCCGGCGGCCATGGTGGCGGTGCCGGTGGCGCTGCTCGCCATCTACGGCATCCTGCGCTTTTCCACCACGCTGTTCCAGGAGCTGCGCGACGTCGTCTTCGTGCGCGTCGCCCAGCGCGCCATGCGGCGCCTCGCGCTGGGCGTGTTCCGCCACCTGCACAGCCTGAGCCTGCGCTTTCACCTGGAGCGCCAGACCGGCGGCATGTCGCGCGACATCGAGCGCGGCACCAACGGCATCTCCACGCTGCTTTCCTACCTGCTGTTCTCGATCCTGCCGGTGCTGCTGGAGTTCGCGCTGGTCGCCGCGGTGCTGCTCAACCGGTTCGACTGGCGCTTCGCCGCGGTCACCTTCGGCGCGGTGGCGGTGTACATCACCTTCACCGTGCTGGTGACCGAGTGGCGCATGGAGATCCGGCGGCGCGCCAACGAGCTCGATTCCAAGGCCAACACGCGCGCCATCGACAGCCTGCTCAACTACGAGACGGTGAAGTACTTCGGCAACGAGGAGTTCGAGGCGCGCCGCTACGACGAGAACCTGAGCAAGTACGAGGACGCGGCCACCAAGAGCGAGTCCTCGCTCGGCCTGCTCAACATCGGGCAAAGCCTGATCATCGCCGCGGCGGTGACGGCGCTCATGCTGCTCGCCGCCGAGGGCGTGGTGATGGGCGGCTTCACCCTGGGCGACCTGGTGCTGGTGAACGGGCTGCTGATCCAGCTGTACATCCCGCTCAACGTGCTCGGCATGGTCTACCGGAACA
The DNA here is from genome assembly GCA_965233185.1 of uncultured bacterium. Taxonomy (GTDB): domain Bacteria; phylum Pseudomonadota; class Gammaproteobacteria; order Burkholderiales; family SG8-39; genus SCGC-AG-212-J23. The sequence goes on along the minus strand of CBDDSA010000053.1, from coordinate 8,415 downwards.
TCAAGCAGTCGCTCATCGACATGGACCGCATGTTCAGCCTGCTGTCGGTGAACCGCGAGATCCAGGACAAGGCGGGCGCGCCCGAGGTGCCGCCCGGGCCGGCGCGCGTGGAATTTCGCAACGTCGATTTCTTCTACGAGCCGGCCAGGCAGATCCTGCACGAGGTCGGCTTCGTCATCGAGCCGGGCCAGCGCGTCGCGGTGGTGGGCCATTCGGGCTCGGGCAAATCCACGCTGGCCCGCCTGCTTTATCGCTTCTACGAGGTGACGCGCGGCTCGATCCGGGTGAATGGCCTGGACATCCGCGAGGTGCAGCAGGCGAGCCTGCGTAGTGCGATCGGCATCGTCCCCCAGGATACGGTGCTGTTCAACGACACCATCCTCTACAACATCCGTTACGGCCGCCCGGAGGCGAGCGACGCGGAGGTGATCGAGGCGGCGCGCGCCGCGCACATTCACGCTTTCATCGAGGGCTTGCCGGCGAAGTACGACACCACGGTGGGCGAGCGCGGGCTGAAGCTCTCCGGCGGCGAGAAGCAGCGCGTGGCCATCGCGCGTGCGCTGCTGAAGAATCCGCGCATCCTGATCTTCGACGAAGCCACCTCGGCGCTCGACTCGCGCGCCGAAAAAGCCATCCAGGCGGAGCTCGAGCGCATCTCCCAGGGCCGAACCACGTTAGTGATTGCCCACCGGCTTTCGACGGTGATGGATGCCGATCAGATCATGGTGCTCAACCACGGCCGCATCGCGGAGCGCGGCACCCACGCGCAACTCCTTGCCCTACAAGGGGAATACGCCCGGATGTGGGCGCTCCAGCAACAGCAGGCGCAGGTCGACGCGGCCCTGGAGAGCGAAGAAGAAGCCCTGTAGCCTCAGCCCGACAGCGGGCATTGTTCACGGCGCACATAAGGTAACACTTCCACCCCCATGATTACGCTTGCATTTTCTTGGAGCGGTAGTCTAGACTGCGATCAAGCCATGCTCCTTTTAGGTCATAGGCTCCAACCAACGAAAACAGGCACACCAAGAAAAGAATTCGTGGCATGGCGACACCGCAAAGGAAGTTGCATTCCCTGGAGGGCATCGTGGCAGCTTGTGCCCTCTTCTTCGTCCTCGCGCTCAGTGTAGGTTTTGCACAAGCCGACAACGTAAAGCCGGTTTTCCTGCGCTCCTCGTCGGCGCTGGTGCAGGAGGTCGACAGCGGCGAGATCGTGATTAGCAAGAACAGCGACGCCGTTGTCCCGATTGCGTCGATCACCAAGCTCATGACCGCGATGGTCATCCTGGACCGGGGGCTGGACCTCGAGCAGCGCATCGTCCTGAGCCGGGAGGACGTGGACTCGGTGAAGGGCACGCGCTCGCGGCTGCGCACCGGCAGCGTGCTGACGCGCGACGAGCTCCTGATGCTCGCGTTGATGGCCTCCGAGAACCGCGCCGCCGCGGCGCTCGGACGCACCTACCCGGGCGGCATGCCGGCCTTCGTCGCCGCGATGAACGCCAAAGCCGACACCCTGGGCATGACCGACAGCCACTTTGTCGAGCCGACCGGCCTGTCGCCCGCGAACGTCGCGAGCGCCCGCGATCTCGCCAAGCTGGTGCGCGCCGCCTACGGCTATCCGCTGATCCGCGAGTACTCGACGCGCGAAAAGGCGCGCGTGCTCACCTTCGGCCGGCCGCTCAACTTCGTCAACACCAACGGCCTGGTGCGCAGCTCGCACTGGGAAATCGACCTCTCCAAGACCGGCTACATCAGCGAGGCCGGCCGCTGCCTGGTGATGCACGTGCGCATGCATTCCAAGGACCTGATCGTGGTGCTGCTCGATTCGTGGGGCAAGCGCTCGCGCATCGGCGACGCCAACCGCATCCGCAAGTGGCTCGAGAAGAACGTCGAGCGCACCGCCAGCGCCCCCGACAGCAGCAGCTAATCGGGGTCAGAGCCCGAATACGAAATCGGGGTCAGAGCCCGAAAGCCTAATCGGGCTCTGACCCCGATTACTTTCTCAGCTGGCGATGAGGCCGTGCAGGGCGAAAAGGCCCCTGCGGTCGGTCCAGGCCTTCTTCCCCGCAAAGCCCGCTTCCGCGGCCAGCGCGCGGAAATCGTCGATCGAATACTTGTAGGAATTCTCGGTGTGGATCGACTCGCCGACGTCGAAGGCGAAGCGATGCCGGCCCAGGCGCACCGTCTGGCGCGCAAGCGACACCAGGTGCATCTCGACCCGGCCGAGGGCGGCGTTGTAGAACGCGTAATGCGAGAAGCGCTTCAGGTCGAAGTCGGCGCCCAGCTCGCGGTTGATGCGCGCGAGCAGGTTGAGGTTGAACGCGGCGGTGACGTGCCGCGAGTCGTTGTAGGCCGCGTGCAGCACGTTGGCATCCTTCTTCGCGTCGACGCCCACCAGCATGCGCGCCGCCTGGCCGCGTGACATCGAAAGAAAGCCGTGCGCTTCATCCGGCGTCAGGTTGCCGATGGTCGATCCGGGGAAGTACACGACGCGGCGGCTGCGTGCCGCCGGCAGGTCGATCGGGCGCGAGAAATCGCCATGCACCGGCACGATGCGCAGCCAGGGAAACTCGCGCGACAGCCGGCCGGTCGCGGCTTGCAGCGCGGCCGCGGAGATGTCGACCGGCAGGTAGGCCGCGGGGCGCAGGGCGCGGATCAGCAGCCGCGTCTTCAGGCTCTCGCCGCTGCCGTACTCGATCAGCTCGCAGCCTTTGCCGGCGAAGCGCGCGATCGAGCCCAGATGCGCGCGCGTGAGGGCGAGCTCGGCGCGCGTCACGTAGTACTCCGGCAGGCGGCAGATGCGCTCGAAGAGGTGGCTGCCCTTCGCATCGTAGAAGTACTTCGGCGGCAGCGCCTTCTGCGGGCGCGACAGGCCCGCCAGCACGTCGGAAAAGAAATCGGGCTCTGACCCCGATTTCACGCAATGCCGATGCGGGGCGCGAAGCGGTGGCCGATGGCGTGCGACACGCGGTCGGCGGTTTCCTTGACCAGCGGGCCCCACTGCGGCTTCATGCGGTCGGCGGGGGAGGAGAGCGACAGCGCGGCCACCAGCGTGCCGGCGTCGTCGCGGATCCCCGCGGCGACGCAGCGCACGCCGAGCTCGGTCTCCTCGTTGTCCACCGCCCAGCCCTGGCGCTGGATCCGCTCCAGGTCGCGCTCGAGCAGCGGCAGGCTGGACAGCGTGTTGCGCGTCTGCGCTCCGAGGCCGGTGCGCTTGGCGTAGTCGCGCAGCCGCGTGAAGCCTTCCTCCAGCAGGAACAGCTTGCCGGCGGCGGTGACGTGCAGCGGCGCGCGCGTGCCGATGACGTGCACCACGCGCATCGCCGAGCGGCCCGACGAGGTGCGCTCCACGTACACGATCTCGTCGCCGTGGCGCACCGAGAGGTTCGCCGTCTCGCCGGTCTGCGCATGCAGCTCGCGCATCAGCGGCAGCGCGAGCTCGCGCACGCTGATGCGCGACTTCACCAGGTTGCCCAGCTCGAGCAAGCGCATGCCCAAGCGGTAGCTGCCCGGCTCGACGCGGTCCACCAGCCGGTCGGCCGACATGGCCGACAGGATGCGGTGCGCGGTCGACGGATGCAGCCCGGTGTATTGGGAGATCTGCTTCAGTCCCAGCGGCTCGGGATGCTTCTCCAGCACGTCGAGCACGCGCATCATGCGCTCGACCACCTGGATGGGATTTTTCTGCTCGTCCTTCATCTGAACGCCCGCATTGTAGAATGCCCGGCCATGCCAGTGGTGACCTGCATCGAGGACCTGCGCGAGCTCGCGCGCAAGCGCGTGGCACGCGCGATCTTCGATTACGTCGACCGCGGCTCCTACGCCGAGTCCACTCTGCGCGCCAACCGCGCCGACCTCGAGCTGCTCACGCTGCGCCAGCGCGTGGGCATCGACGTCGACAACCGCTCCACGCGCGCCACCATGCTCGGGCAGCAGGTCACCATGCCCGCCGCCCTGGCGCCGATCGGCCTGTGCGGCCTCAACTGGGCCGACGGCGAGATCCACGCGGCGCGCGCCGCCGAGAGCTTCGGCGTGCCGTTCACGCTGTCCACCATGTCGATCTGCTCGATCGAGGACGTCGCGGCCGCGGTGGACAAGCCCTTCTGGTTCCAGCTCTACGTGATGCGCGACCGCTCCTTCGCCGCCTCGCTCATCGAGCGCGCCAAGGCCGCCGGCTGCTCGGCGCTGGTGCTCACGCTCGACCTGCAGATCCAGGGCCAGCGCCATCGCGACCTGAAGAACGGCCTCGCCGTGCCGCCCCGGCTTACCGCCGCGACCTTTTTCGACATCGCGCGCCGGCCCGGCTGGGCGCTCAATGTGCTGCGGGGAAAGCGCAAGTCGTTCGGCAACCTCGAAGGCCGCATTCCCGAGGCGAGCAGCCTCACCACGCTGTCGCAATGGATCGCGGGGCAGTTCGACCCGACGCTGTCCTGGAAGGACGTCGAGTGGGTGAAGAAGCTCTGGGACGGCAAGCTGGTGCTGAAGGGCATCCTCGACGCGCAGGACGCGAAGATCGCGGCGCAAAGCGGCGCCGACGCCATCGTGGTGTCCAACCACGGCGGGCGCCAGCTCGACGGCACCCTGTCGTCGATCCGCGCGCTGCCCGAGATCGCCGCCGCGGTGGGCGAGCGCATCGAAGTGTGGCTCGACGGCGGCATCCGCAGCGGCCAGGACATCCTGAGGGCGCTCGCCCTGGGCGCGCGCGCCACCCTGGTCGGGCGCGCCTATGTCTATGGGCTGGGGGCGATGGGCGAGCCGGGCGTGGCGCTCGCGCTCGAGCTCATGCGCCGCGAGCTCGACGTGACGATGGCCCTGTGCGGCCTGCGCGACGTGCGCGAGGCGTCCCCGGCGATCCTCAGGGCTGCCTGAGCCTCGCGCGGCGCGCGAAGCGTCCGGGGTCCATCGCGTCCGCGAGCTTGCCTTCGAGGGGCAGCGGCTCGCCTTCCAGCTCGCTCGCGATGAGCTCGGCGGCGAGCGCCGCCCAGATCAGGCCGCGCGAGCCGTACGCGAACGCCCCGTAGACGCCTTCGCCGAGCTTTCCGACCACCGGCACGCGATCCGGCGCGACCGCGCGGAACGCCACGCGGCCTTCGTAGGTTCTTGAAGCTGGAGTGACATCGAGAATGCGCGCCAGGCGTTCCAGGTTGCTGTCGTGGCCTTCCCTGCGTACAGCAGCATCTTCGTCGTCGATGTCGTACGTCGCGCCGATCACGCACAAGCCGTCGACCGGCGGCAGCACCATGCCGCCGCGCAGCACCACCGCGCGCGGCGGCTCAAGCTCGCTCGCCGGCAGGTAGGTAAGCTGGCCGCGCACGCGCCGCAGCCGCAGGTGCGGCACCGCATGCAGCTTCGGCGCGTCGAAGGAGCTTGCGAGAATCACGACCGGGGCCGTCGGCAGTTTCTTCACCTCGGAGGAAAACCTTCTCTCGAGTCGATCGCCGCAGGCGGCGAGCTGGGCGTCCACCAGCGAGCGCGGCTGGATCCAGCCGCCGGACGGGAACCACAGTCCGCTCGCCGGCACCGGCACGCCCGCGTGCGCGCCCGCTTCCTCCTGCGTCGCGTACTGGGCGTAGTCGGGCGGCAGGCCGAGCGCGGCGAGCGACTTGCGCTGCGAGGCTTCCTCCTTCGCGTCACGCGCGAGCTGCAGCACGCCGCAGGGATCCCACCGCAGATTTCCCAACGAAGAGAATTTTCTGAGAGAAGCGAGAAAAGCGGCCCTCGTCAGCCGCGCGAAGACGCTGTCGTCCGGCGTGACGATCGGGTGGAAGGTGCCGGCGTGGTTGCCCGAGGCTTCCTGCGCCGGTTGGGCGTGGCGCTCGTACAGCGTGACATGCCAGCCGCGCGCGCACAGCCGCTCGCAGAGCGCCGCACCGGCGAGCCCGGCGCCGACGACCGCCGCGGCGCGCTTGGGGATAAACGAGGTCTGTCCGTGTTTCTGGTATTGCGCGGCCAGCATGTCGCGCTTGGCGCCGAAGCCGGGGCGCTTCTCGACCGCGAAGCCGGTCTCCTGCAAGGCCTTCTTCACCTCCGCGGCGACGCTCCAGGTGGCGGCGGTCGCGCCGTGGGCGGCGAGGCGCGACAGGTTGCGCAGGATCGCCGGCGACCACATGTCCGGGTTCTTCGCCGGCGCGAAGCCGTCGAGATAGAACGCGTCCGCGGCCAGGCGCAGCTCGCGCGTCACCTTGATGTCGGCGAAGACCAGCGTCAGGACCACCTTTCCGCCGTCGAATTCGAGCCGGTGCACGCCCGGCACCAGCACCGGCCAGCGGGCGTGCAGCTCGGCGGCTTCCTTCTCGAGATCATAGTTTTGGTGGATTTGCTGAAGGTCGTAAAGCGCGAACGGATGCTTCTCGATCGAGACGAAATGCAAGGTGCCGCAGCGCGCGGGGTCCGCGCGCCAGGTGCGCCAGGTGGTGAGGAAGTTGATGCCGGCGCCGAAGCCGGTTTCGAGGATGACGAAGCGGCTGCGGCCCGCCCAGCGCTCGGGCAGGCCGTTGCCGTGCAGGAACACGTGCAGCGCCTGCGCCGGCCCGCCGCCGGCGCTGTGGTAGAGGTCGCCGAACTCCTCGGAGTAGGGAATGCCCCCCTGGAAGGCGAGGCGAGCGGGGACGAGCGGCGCCGGCACCCGCCTATTCTGCGATCTTTCCCGAGATCCTTCTGCGCAGGCGCGGCAGCAGCATGCCCACCTGGGCGCGGTAGCTCTGGTAGCGCTCGCCGAACTGGGCGATGAGGTCGCGCTCCTCGAACCAGATGCCGATCAGGATGTAGCCGGTAGTCGCCACGGCAAACAGCAGGTGGCCGGCGCTCATCTGCGGCGTGGCCCAGAAGGCGAGCAGGAAGCCGAGGTAGATGGGATGGCGCACGTAGCGGTACAGGCCCGGCGTGCGGAATTTCGGCGCGTGCCGCGCCTGGCTGAAGGCCTGGCGCAGGCCGAACAGCTCGAAGTGGTCGATGAGGAAGGTGCTCGCCAGCACCGTGGCCCAGCCGAGCCAGAAGAGTACCTGCAGCGCCAGCACGCCGGCCGGATGCTCGACGCTCCAGATCACCGGTTCCGCGATCGGCCGCCATTGCCACAGCAGCAGCGCGAGCGCCGCGCTCGCCGCGAGCACGTAGGTGCTGCGCTCGACCGGCTGCGGCACGATGCGCGTCCACCAGCGCTTAAAGCCGCGCCGCGCCATCACGCTGTGCTGGACCGCGAACAGCCCCAGCAGCAGCACGTTGACCACCAGCGCCTCGGCGAGCGGCGCGGCGGCGCCGCCGTCGATCCCCTTGGGCACCGCCAGGTTGCCGACGAAGCCGATGGCGTAGAGAAACGTGGCCAGGAAAAAGGCGTAGACGACCAGGCCGTACGCGCCCGCAACGGATGCACTCATGATTCTCTCCTCAAGGTTGTGCCACAGCCCGGGCACACGGGAACCGCAGCGGCGACGAGCCAGCCGGGACGCTCGCAGATCAGCCAGACATCCTCTCCGGGCGAGCGGCGTGCCAGCCGCAGCAGCTGCTGCGCGCAGTAACTGGCCGGGCAGCGCCACGTCTCCCAGCCCGCCGGAACAGTGCCCAGCTCGATCTCGTGCATGATCGACATGGCTCGCAATATCCCGTCACGGCGTCATATGTCCGTGATACGGCCGCCCCTTACGCGTGAAAAAATCGTGAAAACCGCAGCCGCATGCGCCTCGCATGTAAGCTAGGCGCCTCGGGTAACGCAGATGAGCCACCTCACCATTCAGGTGCTCGGCGGGCTGGGCGTCGGGCTCGCCGGTGCGCCGCTCGATCTGCCGACGCGCAAGAGCCGGGCGTTCCTCGCCTACCTCGCGCTGTCCCCCGGCATGTCGCGCTCGCGCGAGCACCTCGCCGGCGTGTTCTGGGACCGCAGCGCCGAGGAGCAGGCGCGCGCCAGCCTGCGCCAGACGCTATCCAGCCTGCGCCGCGCCTTGCCGGGCGCGCAGGCGCCGATCAGCACCGACGCGGACAGCGTCGCGCTCGATGCGAGCGCAGTGCACGTCGATGCGCTGCAGTTCGATCGGCTCGCCGCGGAGCGCTCGGCGGCGCCGCTGGAACAGGCGGCGGCGCTCTACCGCGGCGAGCTCCTGAGCGGCTTCAGCCTGCGCGAGGAGCGCTTCGAGCAGTGGATGTCGGCCGAGCGGCGCCGTTATCACGAGCGCGCCGTGCAGGCTTTCTCGGACCTCGTCAGCCACTACGTGCGCGCCGAGGCACACGAGCGCGCCATCGCGGTGGCCGAAAGGCTGCTCGCGCTGGATCCGCTGCTCGAGTGGGGCCATTGCGCGCTCATCCGCCTGTATCTGCGGGCCGGGCGGCGCGAAGCGGCGCTGCGTCAATACCGCGAGTGCACGCGCATCCTGAACCAGGAGCTGGGCATTGCGCCGGCCGAGGAGACCCGGCAGCTCATCGCGGACA
>CBDDSA010000052.1:0-9000 GCA_965233185.1 uncultured bacterium | reverse complement strand
CTGCTCGTCGTAGCGCTGCGGCGCGTTGCCGATGGCCACCTCGGGCTGCACCACGGCTTCCATGTTGAGGAACACGAAGGCCTGGCGCAGCTGGTACTGGGCGCGCACCCCGCCGCCCATGCTGAGCGCGGCGCTCATGATGGCGACCGACTTGCCCGACCAGGCGTTGTCGCCGTAGGGCCGCGAGGCCCAGTCGATCGCGTTCTTCAGCACGCCGGGCAACCCGTAGTTGTACTCCGGCGTGGCGATCAGGATGGCGTCGGCCGCGCGGATGCGGACTTTCAGCTCCGCGACCTTCTGCGGAACGTTCTTCTCCTCATCCTGGTTGAACGCCGGAATGCCCTCGAGGCTGATGATGTCGATCTTGGCGTCGGCCGGGCACAGCTGCTGTGCAGCGCGCAGCGCGGCGAGGTTATACGAGGCTTTGCGCAGGCTGCCGCAAATGCCCAGGATCTTGACGGGGTCGGCCATGAGAGATCTCCTTTTGGAACCTCACGGCGCAGCCAGAAATGTGCCGGGGCGTACGCAAGGGCATGCCGAAGAGCCGGGCGGCGGCGATTTCAAACGCCGGCAAGAAGGCGAGCCGCAAAGGCGGCAAGAAGGGCGGAAAGAAGAGCGGAAAGAAGAGCGGGAAAAGAAGTAGCTAGCCGCAGACCCCGACGTAGCCGCAGGAGGTGCAGTAGTCGCAGCCATCCTTGCGGATCAGGGTGCTGTTGCCGCAGTCGGGGCACTTGGCGCCGGCGATCACCGGCACATGGGTTTCCGAGGGCGAGGCGAGGATGCCCATGGCGCGCCGCGGCAGGCCGTTCTCGTCCAGGATGCCGAGCATGGCGTAGCGGTGCAGCATCAGCCGCGCCAGGTAGGACACGGTCGAGGGGAAGGTCTGCTGCTTCTTCACCCCGGGCACGAAGGCCATGAAGTCGCCGAGCGGCTCGGGGAACTCGAGCAGCTTCCTAAGCTTCATGCCGATCCAGGCCGGGTCGAGCACGCGCATGTCCAGCGACAGCATCTTGCAAAGGCCGTCTAGCGCGCGCGGGTATTCACCCGACAACCAGACCGAGTACGGCCGCGTGAGCCCGTCGGGCAGCGTGATTTCCTTTAGTCCCAGGACGAAATCGTCACCGGTGCGCGGGTTGAGCACGTCCACCGTCCACGACATGGTGCCGTCGGTGCCGGTCTTGGGCTCCTTCAGCGCGAACATGGCGTCGACCACCGGGGAGGGGCCTTCGCCGCCGGTGAGCGAGAAATCCCCGTCCAGGCCTTTGTGCAACTGCTCGACGCGCCACTTCACCACCTGCGCGAAGGCCGACACCACGGAAGGCATGCGCCTTTTCTCGCCCGTGGGCGGAAACGGCATGTCGAAGCCGTCGTCGCCTCCGGTCTTGGCAAGCGCCTCCAGCTTGAGCATCAGCCAGGCGTAGTCGTTCGCCCGCATGTCCATGGACAGCGTCTTCGCAAGCGCTCCGAGGCCGCGCGGCTGCTCGCTGCCGTTGACCCATACCTCGAAGGCGTGCGGGCGGCCGTTTTCAACGTGGCCGACGAACACCGCGAAGCGGTACTGGGGGTGCTCGATCATGTAGGTCCAGGCCGGGTTGCCGGCCGACAGGTCCGGGCGGCCCGGCCAGCGCAGCGAGGCGAGCACCGGCGCCGGCACCGATTTCACTTGAATGCGCCGGTTGACGTCGTCCTGGACGAAATCTTCTGTTTTCTGAACTGAAAGAACAGAACCCAGTATCTTGTTCGGCCGGTACGTGGCCAGGCCCTTGAGCCCGGATTTCCAGGCATGGAAGTACAGGTCCTGGAACTCCGCGTAGGGATAGTCCTCCGGCACGTTGACCGTCTTGGAAATGCTGGTGTCGACGTAGGGAGCCACCGCGGCCACCATCTGCTCGTGCGAGCGCGCCGATATTTCCAGCGCGGTGACGAAATACGAGGGCAGGGCGCCTGGGTCCAAATGAGTGTTGCCGCCAAGCGCCTTGTAGCGCCGCCAGGCATGGTCTTCCACCGGGAATTCCTTCAGCGAGCCGTCGGCCATGCGCTTTTTGCGCGTGTACGTCCACGAGAACGGCGGCTCGATGCCGTTGGATGCGTTGTCGGCGAACGCCAGGCTGATGGTGCCGGTGGGCGCGATCGACAGCAGGTGCGAGTTGCGCAGGCCGTGCTTTTTGACCTGCTCCTTCAGCGCGGCCGGAAGGCGGGTGGCAAAGCTGCTGCCCGAGAAATACAGGTCGGCGTTGAACAGTGGGAAGGCGCCGCGCTCCTTCGCCAGCTCGAGCGAGGCGCGATAGGCGTGGTCGCGCAGGCTTTCGGCGATGCGCGCGGCCGTGTGGCGCGCCTCGTCGGTGTCGTACTTCAGGCGCAGCATGATGAGCGCGTCGCCCAGGCCGGTGAAGCCCAGGCCGACGCGGCGCTTGGCCATCGCCTCCCTGCGCTGCTGCTCGAGCGGCCAGGCGGTGACGTCGAGCACGTTGTCCAGCATGCGCACCGCGACTTCGACAACCCTGGCGAACCGGTCGAAGTCAAAGGAAGATTTTTCTAGAAAAGCATCCTTTATGAACTTCGTGAGGTCGATGGACCCCAGGCAGCAGCAGCCGTAGGGCGGCAGCGGCTGCTCGGCGCAGGGGTTGGTCGCCTCGATGGTCTCGCAGTAATGCAGGTTGTTGTCGGCATTCATGCGATCGAGGAACAGGATGCCCGGCTCGGCGTGGTCGTAGGTCGAGCCCATGACCTGGTCCCACAGGTCGCGCGCGCGCACCTTGCGGTAGACCCACAGGCCGACTGGACGCTGGTAGACGCCTTCCTTCGGCCAGGGCTTCTTCTTGTGGGCGAGCTCGATCTCGCGGTCGTGCTCCACCGCGGTCATGAACTCGTCGGTGACGCCCACCGAGACGTTGAAATTGGAAAGATCGCCCTGGTCCTTGGCGTGGATGAATTCCTCGATGTCCGGGTGATCGCAGCGCAGCACGCCCATCTGGGCGCCGCGACGCGAGCCGGCGGACTCCACCGTCTCGCACGACTGGTCGAATACCCGCATGTAGGACACCGGGCCGCTCGCGCGCGAGTGCGTGCCCTTGACCTCGGCTCCCTTGGGGCGGATGGCCGAGAAGTCGTAGCCCACGCCGCCGCCGCGGCGCATGGTTTCGGCGGCCTCCTGCAGCGCCGTGTAGATGCCGGGCTTGCCGTCGACCACTTCGGAAATCGAGTCGCCCACCGGCTGCACGAAGCAGTTGATCAGCGTCGCCTGCAGGTTGACGCCGGCGGCCGAGGCGATGCGCCCGGCGGGGATGAAGCCTTCTTCCTGCGCCTGCAGGAAGCGCCGCTCCCAGTGCGCGCGCCGCTCTTCGGGCTCGGCCTGGGCCAGCGCGCGCGCCACGCGCAGGCGCACTTCGGCGGCCGTGGTCTCGTCGCCCTTGGCGTATTTCTCGATCAGCGCGTCGCGGCAGATTTCCTGCTCGGCGACGAGCGGTGACAGCTGGATTTCCATGGCAGCCTTACTGTATCGATTTACAGTATATCAAATCAAGTCTGGGGAACCGCCGGGGTCTCTTCGCTGCCGGGGTCGGCTGCCTGGCGGGCGCGCTTGAGAAGCTCGGCCGCGTCGGCGTGGCCGTAGCGCAAGGCGAGCTCCACCGCGGTGTCGCCTTCGCGCGTGGTGAGCGCCGCGCTCGCCCCGTTCCTCAGCAGCAGCTCCACCATGGGCACGCTGCCTTTCATGGCGGCGTAGGCGAGCGGCGTGTAGCCGTTGTCGTGGTGCAGGTCCGGGTCGAAGTTCATCGACAGCACTTTCTGCGCATACACCAGGTTGTTCTTCTCGATGGCGTAGAACAGGGCGCGGATGCCTTCCGGGCTCCTCTCCTTGGGCTTGGGCTCCAGGCCCGTGGGCAGGACCTTCACCACGTAGTTGATCAGCCCGACCCCCACCAGCGCCACCAGCGCGAGCACGATCGGGATCTTCGAGATGTTCAGGCCCTCGGCGATCTGCTCGGGCATGTTGGCCCCGGCGATGAGCAGCGTCACCGCCACGAACAGGAAGAACTTCAGGTAGAGGAACAGGCCTATGATCACCGCGATGCCCAGGAACGCGAGCAGGGTGTCCTGGCTCACGCCGAGGCCGCCTTCGACGTATTCCTGGGGCAGGTTGGCGAGCACCGCGGTGACCGTGATGAGCCCCATCAGGATCAGCTCGCGGATGCGCAGCTTGGTGAGGAAATCGAGGCCTTCTTTTTGTCCAGCCATTGCTGTCTCCCTGATGCGCATTCTATAGAATTTCAACCGTGTCCAAGGCCTTCGTCCGGGAAGATTCCGAAACGCCCGAGGAGCCGCTCGAGGCGCCGCCGCTCGCCGCGGGCGGAAAGAATTACATGTCGCCGGCGGGCTTCGCGCGGCTCAAGGCCGAGCTGCGCGAGCTGGTCGAGGTCGAGCGCCCGGCGGTGGTCAAGACGGTGTCGTGGGCGGCCTCCAACGGCGACCGCTCCGAGAACGGCGACTACATCTACGGCAAGCGCCGCCTGCGGGAGATCGACCGCCGGGTGCGCTTCCTCATCAAGCGGCTGGAGAACGCCGAGGTAGTCAATTCGTCCGGCCGCGACAGCGACCAGGTATTCTTCGGCGCGCGAGTCACCTTCAAGGTGAAGGATGAAACGCGCGTGGTCACGATCCTGGGGCTGGACGAGGTCGATCCGGCGCACGGCATCGTGTCGTGGGTGTCGCCGATCGCAAGGGCGCTCATCAAGGCGCGCGAGGGCGACACGGTCACGCTGCGCACGCCCGGCGGGGAAGAAAAACTCGAAATAATGGAGGTCAGCTACCCATGAGCATCGCCAGGGAGTTCCGCGAGTTCGCCATGAAGGGCAACGTCGTCGACCTGGCGGTCGGCGTCATCATCGGCGCGGCGTTCGGCAAGATCGTCGCCTCGGCGGTGGGCGACATCATCATGCCGCTGGTGGGCACGCTGCTGGGCGGGCTCGACTTCAGCACGCTGATGGTCGAGATCGGCAACGCCAAGATCCAGTACGGCAAGTTCATCCAGACCTGCGTCGACTTCGTCATCATCGCCTGGGCCATCTTCGTCGCCGTCAAGGTGATCAACCGCCTGAAGCGCGCCGAGCCGCCGCCCGCGCCGCCCACCCCGCCGCGCGAGGAGCAGCTGCTCACCGAGATCCGCGACCTCTTGAAGCAGAACCGCTAGCGATTAGTTTTTCTTGAAGTCGCCGGCGGTGATCACCGAGAGCTTCGCCGGGTCGAGGTGGCGCTTGAGTGCCGCGTGCACCGCGCCGGGGGTGAGTGCGGCGATCTGCTTCTCGAACTCGATGTCCCAGGCGAAGGTGCGCCCGGCGAACAGGTAGTTCGCGAGCCGGCCGGCGAGGGCGCGGTCGTGCGTGCGCTGCATGCGGCGCGCTTCGAGCAGCGCGCGCTTGCCGCTTTCGATCTCCTCGGCGCCGAAGCCCTCGCGCACCGCGCGCTCCAGCTCCTCGCGCAGCGCGGTGCGCACGCGCTCGCGGTTCTGCGGCGCGAAGATCGAGCCGACGCGAAACGCCGCGTTCTCGTCGAAGTAGCTCGAGGTGAACGAAGTGAAGGTGCTGTAGGACAGGCCTTCCTTTTCGCGCACGCGCGCCGGGATGCGCGCGGTGGAGGAGCCGCCGAGCAGGTAGTTGGCCAGCACCAGCGCGGGAAAATCGGGATGGTCGTCGCGTACCGGCATGTTGAGGCCGGCGCGCAGCACCGCATTCGCCTTGTCCGGCGTCAGCACCTGCTCGAGCGTCGGCGCCACGTCGAAGTAGCGGGTGGGCACGCGCTTGAACGGGTGCGGCGTTTTCCATGGGCCGAATAGGTCCCCGGCCAGCTTCGCCACCTCGTCGGGGTCGAAGTCGCCCACGGCGACGAAATCCGCCGCGGTCGCCCCGAACAGCTCGCGATAGCAGGCAACGGCGTCCTGCAGCGTCGCCTCGCGCAGCCAGCGGATCTTCTCGTCCACCGTCGGCGTGTAGTGCGGGTGGCCCGGCGGGTACTCGGTGAGGTGGCGCGTCAAGGCCTCCGAGGCGCGCGCCGACGGGTCGGTGCGCTGCGCCTCGGCGCCGGTGATGGCGGCGCGCTTCATCTCCTCGAACTCCGCCGGCGAGAACGCCGGCTCGCGCAGCACTTCGGCCACCAGGCGCAGCGCCGCCGGAAGGTTCTCGCGCCGCACCTCGACGCTCGCGCCTTCGCCGCCCACCGAGACGCTCGCGTTCAGGCGCTCGAAGGCGTCCTTCAGCTCGGTGCGGCTGAGCCGCTTCGTGCCGCGCATCAGCATGTGGCCGGCGTAGCTGCACGCGGCCTCGCGGTCGACGAGGCTCTGCTCGTCGCCCCAGTGCAGCGTGAGGCTCGCCAGCACGCGGCCGCCGCGGGTTTTTTTGGGCAGGAGCGCGGCGCGGATGCCGTTGGCGAGCTCGCGGCGCACCAGCCGCGCCTCGATGTTCTGCGGCGAGGGCTCGAACGCCTCGCCCAGGCGCACGCCCTCGCCGTCGCCCTTGAACGCTTCGAGCGCCGCCGGCCAGTCGCGCGAGGCGGGGATGGGCGCGCGATCCGGGGTCTCGGTGGGATGGAACACCCCGAGCACGCGGTTGGCGCGCTTCAGGTACTGCTCGGCGACGCGCTGCACGTCGGCGAGCGTGACCTTCTTCAGCCGCTCGCGGTAAAGGAAGTACAGGCGCCAGTCGCCGATCGCGGCGAACTCCGATAGCGCGCGCAGGAAGGCGCCGGTTTCGAGCTGCGTCTTCTCGAACTCGTTCAGGAGCGCGGTGCGGGCGCGCTCCATCTCCTCTTCGCGCACCGGCTCGCGCGCGATGTCCTCCAGCACGCCGAGCAGCGCCGCGCGCGCGGCGTCGAGCTTGCCCTCGTCGGGCAGCGTGCCGCCGAAGTACAGGTACCCCGGATCGTGCAGCCCGCGCTCGGCGCCCCAGACGAAGCTCGCCAGCCCCTTCTGCACCAGCGCGCGGTGCAGCCGCCCCGAGGGCACCTCGCCCAGCACGCTCGTGAGCACGTCGATGGCCGGATAGTCGGGGTGGTGCCCGGCGGGCACCCGGTACATGGCCGACAGGATCGGGTTCTCGCCTACGCGCCGCAGCGTGACGCCGCGCTCGCCGTCCTGCGTCGGCTCCTCGGTGTAGAACACCGGCAGCTCGCGCCGCGGCTTCGGGATGGGACCGAAATGCTTCGCCGCGAGCGCGAGCGCGCGCGCCTCGTCGATGCGCCCGCCGATGATGAGCAGCGCGTTGTCCGGCTGATACCACGTGCGGTAGAACGCCTGCAGCCGGTCGATCGGCACGTTCTCGATGTCGGCGCGCTGGCCGATGATCGGGTTGCCGTAGTTGTGCCAGGGAAAGGCGAGCTGCTGCATGCGCTGGAACAGCACCGAGCCGGGGTTGTTCTCGCCCATCTCGAACTCGTTGCGCACCACGCTCATCTCGCTGTCGAGGTCCTGCTTCGACACGAACGAGTTCAGCATGCGGTCGGCCTCCATGCCGAGCGCCCAGTCGAGGTTGTCGTCGGTGGCGGCGAAGGTCTCGAAGTAGTTGGTGCGGTCGTTCGAGGTGGTGCCGTTCCAGCGCGCGCCGCGCCGCGTGAACTCCTCCTTGATGTTCGGGTGGCGCTTGGAGCCCTTGAACAGCAGGTGCTCGAGAAGATGCGCCATGCCTTTCTCGCCGTAGCCTTCGTGGCGCGAGCCGACGAAGTAGGTGATGTGCACCGTGACCGTGTCGATGCCCGGGTCGGGCAGGGTCAGCACGCGCAGGCCGTTCGCCAGCCGGTACTCGGTGGCGCCCTCGATGGAGTGCACTTTCTGCAGCGGCTGCGCCGCGGCGGCGAGGCAGAAGCACAGGAGCAGCAGCGCGGCGTAAAGCCGTGGTTTCATAGCAGCCAGTCGAAAAGATGCAGGGCGGCGAGTCCGACGGCGATGGTGGCGACGGTCAGCCGCCAGCGCCACGCGACCGCCACGGCCGCCGCGCCGGCGAGCAGCCGCTCGTTGTGCACAGACAGGTATAGGACCCCTTTCTGCAGCAGCAGTTCCGGCGCCCAGAGCGCGGTGAGCACCGCCGCGGGGACGAACGGCAACGCCCGGCGCAGCAGCGAAGGCAGCCGCAATCCCTCGGGCAGGAGCAGGAACGAGGCCCGCAGCGCGAGGGTCACCAGGCCCATGCCGACGATGGCGAGCCAGAGGGTCAAGCGCGGCTCCGCCGCACGAGCAGGCCGACGGCGATGCCGGCCACCGCGGCGGCCGCGAGGCTAAGCCGCATGGGCAGCGCCCAGGCCGCCACCACGGTGACCGCGGCGGCGAGCGCCGCCGCCACCATGGCCCGGTCGCGCAGCAGCGGCACCGTGAGCGCGATGAAGGCGAGCGGCGCGGCGAACTCCAGGCGCCACTGCGCCGGCAGCGCGGCGCCCAGGACGATGCCCAGGCCCACCGTCGCCTGCCAGGTCACCCAGATGGGCAGCGCGGCGCCCAGAAAATAGGCGAGCCTGCCGCGCACTTGCGGATGCTCGTTGAACCGCGCGATGGACAGCCCGTAGGCATTATCGGCGAGCAGGTAGCCCGCGGCGAGCTTCCAGCGCAGCGGCAGGCCGGCGAGGTGCGCGCGCATCGAGGCGCTGTACATCATGAAGCGCAGGTTGATGAACAGCACCGTGAGCAGGATCACCGCGAGCGGCGCGCTCGCGGAGAGCAGCTGCGTGGCGGCGAGCATCGAGGCGCCGGCGTACACCAGTACCGACATGGCCATGGCGGCCAGCGGCGGGATGCCGCCCGCGACCATGGCCACGCCCGTGACCAGCCCGAACGGCGCCACGCCGAGCAGGTAGGGGGCCGCCGCGCGGGCGCCGGCGGCGGCCTCGGTGCGCTCCTTCAGAGCTGCTTCAGCATGGTGGCCGCGTCGGACACCTCGAACTTGCCGGGCGCCTCCACGTTGAGCTGCTTCACCACGCCGTTGTCCACCAGCATGGAAAAGCGGCTCATGCGCGTGCCCATGC
>CBDDSA010000051.1:0-14088 GCA_965233185.1 uncultured bacterium | reverse complement strand
ATTGCTACAAGTTCTCTCCGTGACAATCTTCGAGAAAAAGTCTCTCCAACAAGCCCTTATCGAGAAAGTACCTCTCACTGCCAACCCGGACAGCTCCAACCAACTGAAACTGCTCGGCATTTAACCGGACACTAGTGGGACAGACCCCATTTTTCCTTCACAGCATTCTTCAAGTCTTGGGCTTGTCCACGAGCAGCGTGTAGACGCGCCGGCTGTCGGCGCGCAGGATCTGGAAGCGCACGCCGTCGATGGTCACCGTCTCGCCGCGCTTGGGCAGCCGGCCTAGCTGCGCGATGACCAGCCCGCCGACGGTGTCGGCGGCCTCGTCGGGGAAGGCGCTGCCCAGCGCGGCGTTGAAATCGGCGATCTGGGTGAGCGCCTTCACGCGAAACCGCCCGCCGGGCTCGGGCAGGATGTTGTCTGAGGCTTCGTCGAAGTCGTACTCGTCCTCGATGTCGCCGACGATCTGCTCCAGCACGTCCTCGATCGTGACCAGGCCGGCCACCCCGCCGTACTCGTCGATCACGATCGCCATGTGGTTGCGGCTGGCGCGGAACTCGCGCAGCAGCACGTTGAGGCGCTTCGCCTCGGGCACGAACACCGCCGGCCGCAGCATCTCGCGCACGTTGAACTCTTCGTCGCCGGCGTAGTGACGAAGAAGATCTTTGGCCAGCAACACCCCGATCACGTCGTCGCGATTCTGGTCGATCACCGGGAAGCGCGAGTGCGCGGTGGAGATGATCTGCGGGATGAAGGTTTCGATCGGCTCGTTGATATCGATGAAGTCCACCTGCGCGCGCGGGATCATGATGTCGCGCACCTGCATCTCGGAGACGGTGAGCGCGCCCTCGATGATGGACAGGGCGTCGGCGTCGAGCAGGTTGCGCGAATGCGCGGAACGCAGCAGCTCCACCAGCTGCTCGCGGTCGCCCGGTTCGCGCATCAGCAGCGACGAC
Source organism: uncultured bacterium (assembly GCA_965233185.1). GTDB lineage: Bacteria > Pseudomonadota > Gammaproteobacteria > Burkholderiales > SG8-39 > SCGC-AG-212-J23. The sequence goes on along the minus strand of CBDDSA010000051.1, from coordinate 13,132 downwards.
AGGCGCTCGAGCAGGCTCGGCCGTGAAGGATCGTTCATGCTGGAGAAATTATTCTACCGTGTACGGATCGCCAAACCCGAGGCGCTGCAGCAGGCGTATCTCCTCGCGCGCCATGCGCCGGGCTTCCGCTTTTCTTTCATGGCGGTAGCCGCGCAAATGCAGAATGCCGTGCAGCAGGAGGTGCGCATAGTGCGCTGCAACGCTTTTGCCCTGCGCGCGCGCCTCGCGCGCAATTACGGGGTGGCACAGCACCACGTCGCCGCGGCCCCTGCCATAGGGGAACGACAGCACGTTGGTGGCGTAGTCCTTGTTGCGGTAGGCGCGATTGAGCCGCCGTCCTTCCGCCGCGCCGACGATCCTTACGGTGACCTCGGAGGCCTCCGGCGCCCATCTGCGCAGCGAGGCGGCGCCGGGCACGCCGCGGCGCGGGACTGCATACTGGATCGAGATCCTATTCTTGCTGCGTGTGCTGTTCGTAGGCATCGATGATGCGCGCCACCAGCGGATGGCGCACCACGTCCTGCGCGCCGAACTGGGTGAACGCGATGCCGCGCACGTCGGCGAGGATGCGCCGCGCCTCGATCAGGCCGCTTTTCTGCCCGCGGGCGAGGTCGATCTGGGTGACGTCGCCGTTCACTACCGCGCGCGCGCCGAAGCCGATGCGCGTGAGGAACATCTTCATCTGCTCGGGCGTGGTGTTCTGCGCCTCGTCCAGGATGATGAAGGAGTGGTTCAGCGTGCGGCCGCGCATGTAGGCGAGCGGCGCGAGCTCGATCGTGCCGCGCTCGAGGAGCTTGCCGGTTTTCTCGAATCCCATCAGGTCGTAGAGCGCGTCGTACAGGGGCCGCAGGTACGGGTCGACCTTTTGCGCAAGATCTCCGGGCAGGAAGCCCAGGCGCTCGCCGGCCTCCACCGCGGGTCGCACCAGCACGATGCGCTTGACCTTGTCGCGCTCGAGCGCGACCACCGCGCAGGCCACCGCCAGGTAGGTCTTGCCGGTGCCCGCCGGGCCGATGCCGAAGGTGCAGTCGTGCGCCAGGATGTTCTCGATGTACTCCACCTGGTGCGGCGTGCGCCCGTGCAGGTCCTGGCGCCGCGTCAACAGCTGCGGCCCTTCCTTCTTCGAGGATGCGTCCTGCGCGAGCTCGGTGAGGCCAAGCTGCACATCCTCCAGGCTCAGGTCGCCGGAGGCGCGGTCGTAGAAGTGCTCGAGCGCCTGCGCGGCGCGCTGCGCCTGCTCGCCGCGCACGGTGAACTTGCCGCCGCGCCGCGCGATCGTGACGTCGAGCGCGGTCTCGATCTGGCGCAGGTTCTCGTCGAGCGCGCCGCACAGGCGGGCGAGGCGCTGGTTGTCGACCGGGTCGAGCTTGACCTCGACGGCTTTACCGCGCATTCACGAGCTCGCCGCGCAGCGAGTGGTGGAGCGCGGCCGTGACGCGCACCTCGACGTAGCTATTCGTGAGTCGCGCCGGGCCGGGAAAGTTCACGATGCGATTGTTGGCGGTGCGGCCGCTCAGCTCGTCGCGGCTTTTTTTCGACAGGCCCTCCACCAGCACGCGCTGCGTCGAGCCCACCATGGCTTCGCTTAGCTTGCGCGCCTGGTCCTCCAGCAGCGCCTGCAGGCGCTGCAGCCGGGCGGATTTCTCCTCGGCCGCCACGTCGTCGGCTAGCTCGGCGGCCGGCGTTCCCGGCCGGCGGCTGTAGAGGAAGGAGAACGCGCCGTCGAATTCCAGATCGCGGGCGAGCGCCAGCGTGGCCTCGAAGTCGGCCTCGGTCTCCCCGGGAAAGCCGACGATGAAGTCCGACGACAGGCTGACGTCGGGCCGCGCCTTGCGCAGCCGGCGCACGATGGAGCGGTATTCGAGCGCGGTATAGCCGCGCTTCATGGCGGCGAGCACGCGGTCGGAGCCCGACTGCACCGGCAGGTGCACCTGCGGCGCGAGCTTGGGCAGCAGCGCGTGCGCATCGATGAGGCGCTGCGTGAACTCGCGCGGGTGCGAGGTGGTGTAGCGAATGCGCTCGATTCCCGGGATGTCGGACAGGTAGTGAAGCAGCTCGGCGAAATCCGCGTCGGCGCCGCCGATCGCGGCGCGCCAGGCGTTGACGTTCTGCCCGAGCAGCGTCACCTCCATCACGCCCTGAGAGGCGAGCTCGCCCACCTCGCTTACCACGTCCTCGAACGGCCGCGAGATCTCCTCGCCGCGGGTGTAGGGCACCACGCAGAAGCTGCAGTACTTGCTGCAGCCTTCCATGATGGAGACGAACGCCTGGGCGCCCGCGGCGCGCGCCGGCGGCAGGTGGTCGAACTTCTCGATCTCGGGGAAGGCGATGTCGACCTGCGGCTGTCCGGAGGCGCGCCGGCGTGCCAGCAGCTCGGGCAGCCGGTGGAGCGTCTGCGGCCCGAACACCACATCAACATAAGGCGCGCGCGCCACGATGCCCGCGCCCTCCTGGCTCGCCACGCAGCCGCCCACGGCGATCATCACGCCGGGCCGCGCCTGCTTCAAATGCCTGATGCGGCCCAGATCGGCGAATACCTTTTCCTGGGCCTTCTCGCGCACCGAGCAGGTGTTGAAGACGATGAGGTCCGCCTCCTCGGGCTGCTGGACCGCGGTGACGCCCTCGCTCTCGCGCAGCACGTCGGCGATCCTTCCCGAGTCGTACTCGTTCATCTGGCAGCCGAACGTCCGCAGGTAAAGCTTGCGCACCGGACTCAATCCGCGGCCGGCAGGGTCTTGGGCGTGCGCGCGACCTCTTCCCGCGTCAGGATCCACACGCGATGCACCATGCCCACGGCATCCACCTGGTAGCGCACCGCGGTGCGGTTGGCGAGCGCCGTCGGCAGGACGAGGCGGTTGTACGCATCGCGTATCTGGGCGCCCGGGGACAGCCGCGCCGGCTTGCCGTCCAGCTCCACGATCATGTCCTGCAGGTGGCGCAACGTGGCGGGCTTCGCCTCGGGCGGAATAGCCCGCAGTTGAGCGTGTGCCGCGGACGCGAGCATCAGGGCTGCCATGAAAACGTACTTGATGAGCTGCACGCCGACGATTCTAGGGGATGAAGGGAAATGGTGGCGAATCAGGGACTCGAACCCCGGACACACGGATTATGATTCCGCTGCTCTAACCAGCTGAGCTAATTCGCCACGTCCGGAACGGATGAAGCCATTATAACCTCGTGGACCTCGACCTCATCGTAGTGGGCGCTGGCCCGGTCGGCGCCGCCCTGGCGCGCGCCGTGCGCGGCCTGGCGGTAGCGCTGGTTGCGGCCGAGCGGCGTGCATTGCCGGGCGCTCCTTACGAAGGGTTCGATGCGCGCGTCTATGCCCTCAGCCCCGGCAACGTTCGCTTCCTCGAGGGACTGGGCGCGATGCCGTCGACGCAGGCCACGCCAGTGCACGAGATGCGCGTCTACGGCGACGACGGCTCGCGCATCGAGTTCGACGCCTACCGCGCGGGCGTGCCCGAGCTGGCGTGGATCGTGGAGGACCGGCTGCTGCAGGACGCCTTGTGGCGCGGGCTCGAGGCCGAGGTCGGCGAGCCGGCGTCCCTGGACATCGGCAGCAAACAGGCACGCGTGGGCCTCGCCGGGGGCCGCCAGGTCGAGGCCAAGCTGGTGGTGGGCGCCGATGGCGCCCGCTCCTTCGTGCGCCAGCATGCCGGCATCGAGGCCCGGCAGAAGGACTACGGGCAAAGCGCGGTGGTGGCCAACTTCGCGTGCGAGCGCGGGCATGACCACACCGCCTACCAGTGGTTCCGGCGCGGTCCGGTGCTCGCGCTCCTCCCGCTGCGCGGACGCCATGTTTCGATGGTCTGGTCCCTGCCCACCGCAGACGCGAGGCGCATCGGCGCGCTTGCGCCCGAAGCGCTGTGCCGGGAAGTGGAGGCGGCGACGCACGGCGTGCTGGGCCAGCTGTCCCTGGTCACCGCGCCGCGCAGCTACCCGCTAAGGCGCCTCTCGGCGCGGCGCCTCGTCGCGCCCCGCATCGCGCTGGTGGGCGACGCGGCACACGTCATTCATCCGCTGGCCGGGCAGGGGCTCAACCTCGGCCTGCAGGATGCGCGCTCGCTCGCGGCGGTGCTCGCGCAGCGCGGGGCGCTGCGCGATCCGGGCGAGCTGCGGCTGCTGCGCCGTTATGAGCGTTCCCGCGCGGAGCCTATACTGGCGATGGATACCATGGTCGACGGCCTGTACACGCTCTTTGGCACGCATAACCGGCTCGCCGGCCGGTTGCGCAACGCCGGATTGAACTTGACCGACCGCATCCCGGTCCTAAAGAACCTCCTCATCCGCCAGGCGCTCCACTGACCGTGACGCTTTTACCGCTTCGGGCCGCCGCGGTCTGCGCGTTGCTCGCCTTCGCCTCGGGCGCGGCTGCGAACGAAGCGCAGATCCGCCGCGCCCTCGGGCCCAAGCTGGGCAGCGCGACCATCGAAGGCGTGGGCCCTGCGCCGATCCCGGGGCTGTGGGAAGTGCGCCTGCGCACGCCACGCGGCATGCGCGTCGTGTACACCGACGCCACGGCTTCGCATGTCATCCAGGGCAGCATCTTCGAGCTGCGCACCGACCGCGATCTGACCGAGGAGCGCCTGCGCAAGCTGAACGCCATCAAGTTCGAGCAGCTGCCGCTCGAGCTCGCCGTCAAGGTGAAGCGCGGCGACGGCAAGCGCGTGATGGCGATGTTCTCGGATCCGTATTGCCCGGCGTGCCGCCAGTTCGAGAAAACGCTGCAGCAGATCGACAACGTCACGATCCACGTGTTCATGTATCCGGTCATCCGGCCCGAGAACGCGGACCATTCGCGCGCGGTATGGTGCTCCGCCGATCGTTCCAAAGCCTGGCTGGAGCTCGCGGCGGCGCCCCGGCCCAAGATCCCGGATGCCGCGCCCGGCTGCGACGATCCGGTGGACAAGGTGCTGCGGCTGGGCGAGAGCCTGGGCGTGACCAGCACGCCGACATTGATCTTTGCCAACGGCGAGCGCGTCGCCGGCGGGCTTGCGCCTCAGGACCTGCGCGCGCTTCTGGACCAGTCGTCCAAATAGGGGACGGACCCCTGGGGGTCTGTCCCCCACTTAACCGGGCAGCGGTTCGCCCCGCGGCCACAGGAGCCACATTCGGCCCTGCTGGCGCATGCGCCCGGCGAGCACGCCGGCCTCCGGGCCGGTGCCCCAGTAGAAATCGGCCCGCACCGCGCCGCGAATCGCGCCGCCGGTGTCCTGCGCCACCATCAGCCGCTCCAGCGGCTCTTCCGAAAGCGGGTAAGTGGTGGCGAGGAACACCGGCGCGCCCAGCGGCACGAAGCGCCGATCCACGGCCAGGCTGTATTGCGGGGTGAGCGCGATGCCGAGCGCGCCGATCGGCCCGTCGGTGGGCGGCAGCTCGCGGAAGAAGACGTAACTCGGATTGGCGTTCAGCGCGGCCTGGAGCTTCTGGGGATGGGCGGCCGCCCAGGCCTTGATGCCGTCCATGGAGGCCTGTTCCAGGACCAGCTCCCCGCGGTCGACCAGGTAGCGCCCGAGCGAGCGGTAGGGATGGCCGTTCTGGTCGGCGTAGCCGACGCGGATGCGCTCGCCCCCGGGGAGCTCGACCTGACCCGAGCCCTGGATCTGCAGGAAAAAAAGCTCCACCGGGTCGGCCGTCCAGGCGATGACGGGCGCGCCGAAGCCTGCGCCCTTGGCTTCGATCTCGCCGCGCGAGGGATAAGGCACCAGGCGCCGGCCCTCGACGCGGCCGCGCAAGCGCATGCCGCGCAGCTCCGGGTAAAGGCTCGCGAGGTCCACCACGACCAGGTCCTCAGGCACGCCGAAGATCGGAAAGCGATGCGCTTCGGTCGGGGACCGGCTGCCTTCGATCACCGGCTCGTAGTAGCCCGTGACCAGACCGCGATCGCCGCCCTCGGGGTTGATCAGCGCGTAGGCGCTGAACTGCGACTCGAAAAACTCGCGCGCCGCCTCCGGCGCGGTCGCCCTGGCCTGCTCGCAGGCGCGCGCCAGGGCGCCGGGACGCGGGCAGCCGGCGAGGAAGGCCTGCAGGCTTTGCTGCAGGTCGGCGCCCTGCCAGCCGGGCAGCGCGTCGAACGACCACTCGAGATAGAAGGCGGCTTCGGGCGCGGGCTTGGGCGGCGGAGGAGCTTCCGGCTCCGGTGGCAGCGGCGTGCACGCTGCCAACAGTAGAATCAGCGCGAATCGCATGTGGGTCATCTACCTCGAAATCCTGCTGGCGCTGGCGCTCGCCGTGTTCATCGTCTGGTGGACCTGGCCAAAAAAACGCCGGGACGACGATTAATGCAGCACGCGCGGCACTGACAAAGTGAACTCCGGGATCGCGGCCTCGAACCGGGTGCCGTCCGCCGCGACCATCTGGTAGGCGCCTTTCATGGTGCCCACGGACGTGGCAATCGACGCGCCGCTCGTGTATTCATAGGTCTCGCCGGGCTGCAGCAGCGGCTGTGCGCCCACCACGCCCAGGCCGCGCACCTCCTGCACCAGGCCCTGGGCGTCGCTGATCACCCAGTGCCGGCTGATGAGCTGCGCGGCCACGCTGCCGGTGTTGCGCAGCGTGATGGTATAGGCGAAGACAAAGCGCCCCGCCGCCTCGTCGGATTGCTCCGCCAGGTATTGCGTGGTCGCGCTTACCGATATTGCGTATTCCTTCTCCTGCGCCATGCGTGGCATTGTAAACTCGCGCCGCCATGGCGTTTCGCATCGCTCCCAGCATTCTTTCGGCCGACTTCGCGCGCCTGGGCGAGGAAGTGCGCGCCGTGACCCAGGCCGGGGCGGACCTGATTCATTTCGACGTCATGGATAACCACTACGTGCCCAACCTCACGGTCGGCCCGCTGGTGTGCGCCGCGCTCAAGCCGCATGCGCACGTCCCGCTGGACGTGCACCTGATGGTCCGGCCGGTCGACCGGCTGGTGTCGGAGTTCGCCAAGGCAGGCGCCGGCATCATCAGCTTCCATCCCGAGGCATCGGAGCACGTCGACCGCACCATTGCCCTGATCAAGGAAAGCGGCTGCAAGGCCGGGCTGGTGTTCAACCCGGCGACCCCGCTCGCCTGGCTCGACCACACGCTGGAAAAGCTCGACCTGGTGCTGCTCATGTCGGTGAATCCCGGCTTCGGCGGCCAGCAATTCATCCCTTCGGTGCTGCCCAAGATTGCCGAGGCGCGCCGGCGCATCGCGGCCACGCACAAGGACATCTGGCTGGAGGTGGACGGCGGCGTCAAGACCGACAACATCGCCCAGATCGCGCGCGCCGGCGCGGATACATTCGTGGCCGGCTCGGCCATCTTTGGCGCGAAGGACTATGCCGCCGCCATCCGCGGGATGCGCGAGCAGCTCGCCGTGCTATAGTTTGCGCGCCGTGCAGCCTCTCCCTGCACAATTCGAGTCTCTCTCCTGGCGTAGCTGGCGCCGCTGGCGCCGCTAACCCCCACGCGTCGCCGCGCGGCTCGGCTTCGCGTCACCTAGGCCGCAGGCAGTTCCCAGCATCCGAAGTGGAGAGAATGTCGTGACCCAGCTTGAGTTCGAGAACCTCGCAGCCGAGGGCTACCGCCGCATCCCCGTGCTCGCCGAGGCGCGCGCCGATCTTTACACCCCGCTCGCCCTCTACGCGCAGCTCGCGAGCGGGCCGTATTCGTACCTGCTGGAATCGGTGGTGGGCGGCGAGCGCTTCGGCCGCTATTCCTTCATCGGCCTGCCGTGCGCCGAGCGCATCGAGGCGCGCGGCCGCACGGTGTGGCGCATGCTGAAGAACGCGCGCGGCGCGGATGTGTGCGTCGAGCGCGCCGACGACGCCGACCCTTACGAGTTCGTGCGCGCCTGGCTGCGGCGCCATCGCACGGCGCCGGCGCCTTTGCGCTTCGCCGGCGGCCTGGTCGGCTACTTCGGCTACGACACGGTGCGCCATGTCGAGGCGCGGGCGCTCGGCGCGCCCAAACCCGACCCGCTGGGCACGCCCGACATGGTGCTGCTCGTGTCCGACGAGCTCGCCGTAGTCGACAACGTGCTGGGCAAGCTGTACCTCGTCGTCTATGCCGACCCGCAGCAGCCGGGCGCCTGGCGCGCGGCACACGAGCGGCTCGAGCAGCTGCGCCATCGGCTTTCCTCACCCATTCCGAGCGGCATGCTGTCCGCCCATCCGGGCCGCGCGGCGCCGGTCGAGCGCAGCTTCACCGAGGCGGGATTCCTGGCGGCGGTGAAGCGTGCCAAGGACTACATCGGCGCCGGCGACGTCATGCAGGTGCAGATCTCGCAGCGCAGCTCGCGCGACTTCGCTGCGCCGCCACTCGAGCTCTACCGGGCGCTGCGCGGCGTGAACCCCTCGCCGTACATGTTCTACCTGGATTTCGGCGATCACCATGTGGTGGGCGCCTCCCCCGAGATCCTGGTGCGCCAGGCGGGCGATGCGGTCACGCTGCGGCCGATCGCCGGCACCCGGCCGCGCGGCGCCACGCCCGCCGAAGATGCTGCGGTCGCCGCGGAGCTGCTGGCCGACCCCAAGGAGCGCGCCGAGCACGTGATGCTGATCGACCTGGGACGCAACGACGTCGGCCGCGTGGCGGCCACCGGCAGCGTCAAGGTGACCGAGCAGATGGTGGTGGAACGCTATTCGCATGTCATGCACATCGTCTCCAATGTCGAGGGCCGCCTGCGCCCGGGGCTGGACGCGATCGACGTGCTGAAGGCGAGCTTCCCGGCGGGCACCGTCACCGGCGCGCCCAAGGTGCGCGCCATGCAGATCATCGACGAGCTCGAGCCGGTGAAGCGGGGCATCTACAGCGGCGCGGTGGGCTGGCTGGGGTTCAACGGGGACATGGACGTGGCCATCGCCATTCGCACCGCGGTGCTGAAGGACGGCCGGCTCCACGTGCAGGCTGCGGCCGGCATCGTTGCCGATTCGGATCCGCAAGCCGAGTGGCTGGAGACGCAGCACAAGACGCGCGCCGTGCTCAAGGCGGCCGAGCTCGCCTGCGTGCCGGCCGTGGCGGAGGCCGCATGATCGCCATGATCGACAACTACGACTCGTTCACCTACAACCTGGTGCAGTACTTCGGCGAGCTCGGCGCGCAGGTGAAGGTGATTCGCAACGATGAAGCGTCTTGCGAAGCAGTGCTCGCCCTGTCGCCCACTCATATCGTCATCTCGCCCGGGCCGTGCGCGCCCGACCAGGCGGGGATCAGCCTGGCGCTCATCGAAGCGGCCGCGGGACGCGTTCCCGTGCTGGGCGTATGCCTGGGCCACCAGGCCATCGGCCAGGCTTTCGGCGGCCGCGTGGTACGCGCAAGGCAGGTCATGCATGGCAAGGTGTCGCGCATCCGGCACGATGGGCGCGGGCTGTTTCACGACATCGAGGATGGCTTCGTGGCGACGCGCTATCACTCGCTCGCCGTGGAGCGCGAGACGCTGCCCGATTGCCTGACCGTCACCGCGCAGTCCGAGGACGGCGAGATCATGGGCCTGCGCCATCGCGAGTTGCCGGTGGAGGGGGTGCAATTCCATCCGGAGGCGCTGCTCAGCGAGCACGGGCACAAATTGCTGCAGAATTTCATCCAGGGGAGGCGGTCATGAAGCAGATCACGGTCCAGGAGGCCATCCAGAGAACCGTCGAGCACCGTGAGGTGTTCCACGACGAGATGCTGCACGTCATGCGGCAGATCATGCGCGGGGAGCTGACACCGGCGCAGATCGCGGGTTTCATCATGGGGCTGCGCGTGAAGAAGGAAACCATCGGCGAGATCGCCGCGGCGGCGCAGGTGATGCGCGAGCTGGCCACCCACGTGGAGGTGAAGGACGACCGCCATTTGGTGGACACGTGCGGCACCGGCGGCGATTCCGCACATACCTTCAACGTGTCGACCTGCGCCGCCATCGTCGCGGCCGCCGCCGGCGCGAGGGTCGCCAAGCACATGGGGCGCTCGGTGTCATCGTCCTCGGGCAGCGCCGAGGTGCTCGAGGCGCTCGGCGCGCACATCGGGCTCAGCCCCGAGCAGACCGGCCAGGCGATCGACAAGCTGGGCCTGGGCTTCATGTTCGCGCCGGCGCACCATTCGGCGATGAAGCACGCCGCGCCGGTCAGAAAGGAGCTCGGCGTGCGCACCATCTTCAACATCCTGGGCCCGCTCACCAACCCGGCCGGGGCGAAGAATCAGATCATGGGGGTGTTCCACCCGGACCTCGTGGGCATCCAGGTGAGGGTGCTGCAGCGCCTGGGGTCCGAGCACGTGATGGTCGTCTACGGCCTGGACGGGCTCGACGAAATCTCCGTCTCCGCCGAAACCATGGTGGGCGAGCTGGTCGGCGGCCAGATCAACGAATACACGCTGCACCCGTCGCACTTCGGTCTGGAGCTGTACGACCGCCGCGCCATCCAGGTGCACACGGTGGAGGAATCGAAAGAGATGATCGTCGCGGTGCTCGGCAACCAGCCGGGCCCGGCGCACAACATCGTCGCCCTGAACGCCGGCGCCGCAATCTACGTTGCGGGGGTGGCGAAAACGCTCAAGGAAGGCGTGGAGCGCGCGCGCGCGGTGATCGGCAGCGGCGAGGCGAAAAGGAAGCTCGACGAGTTCATCGCCTTCACGCGGAAGCTCAAGCCTTGAACGTGCTGGAGCGCATCATGGCGGTGAAGCGGGCCGAAGTGGCCGCCTCGCGCGACGCCATGCCGCTCGCCGAGGTCGAAGCGCGCGCGCGCGGCGCACCGCCGCCGCGCGATTTTTTCGCCTCGATGAGACGCAAGATCGACGCCGGCGGGGCGGCAGTCATTGCCGAAATCAAGCGCGCCAGCCCTTCGCGCGGCGTTCTGCGCGAGAACTTCATGCCGGCCGACATTGCGAAAAGCTACCAGGCCGGAGGCGCCGCCTGCCTGTCGGTGCTCACCGATCGCCAGTTCTTCCAGGGCAGGCCGGAGCACCTGGAAGCGGCGCGCGCGGCCTGCAGCCTGCCGGTGCTGCGCAAGGACTTCATCTTCGATCCCTACCAGGTGCACGAGGCGCGCGCGATGGGGGCGGACTGCATCCTGCTCATCGCCGCCTGCCTGTCGGTCGAGGAAATGCAGGGCCTCGAGGAAGTAGCCATGGCGCTCCGCATGGCCGTGCTGGTCGAGGTGCACGACGCCGCGGAGCTCGGCGCCGCGCTCACCCTGCGCACGCCGCTGCTCGGCATCAACAACCGCGACCTGCGCACCTTCGAAACTCGCCTGGACACCACGCTCGGCCTCCTGTCGAAGGTGCCGCAGGACCGCATCGTCGTCACCGAGAGCGGCATCCTGTCTTCCTCCGACGTGACCCGCATGCGCAGCCACGGCGTTAACGCATTCCTCGTCGGCGAAGCGTTCATGCGCGCCGCCGACCCGGGTAAAGCGCTGAGCTCGATGTTCGGATGACCCTCCAGGCGCTGATGCGCCAGGCAGCGGCGGCCGTAGCTGCGGGCGACCTGGCGCGCGCGGAACCCCTGCTTCTGCAAATTGTCGGCGTGAATCCGCGGGATGCGGAGGCCTGGCACATGCTTGCCGCCATCGCATTGCGCGCCGGCCGCCCGGGGGAGGCTATTGAGCATGCAGACCGAGCGTATGCCCTAGACCGACGCAACCACCTATACCTGAATACGCTCGGGGTAGCTCACGGAGAAGCCGGGGACCTTGAACAGGCAGCCCGCTGGATCAACCGCGCCATTAAGGAGAAGCCCTCGCATGCTGAAAGCCACTACAACTCGGGAAAGGCGCTCGCCAAGCTCGAGAAGTGGTCCGACGCCGAACGGTCGTATAAGCGGGCGCGCCAACTAGACCCCTCCCGAGGAGACGTCGCCAACAATCTCGGGGCGCTTTATTGCCGCCTCGGACGCTTCGAAGAAGCGCTGCAGTTACTCGACGAAGCATCCACCCGCATGCCAAATGATGAAATAGTCGCTTGCAACCGGGCGATTGCGCAGCATGCGGTGTTCAGTCCTCAGACCGCCATTGAGCAGCTTGCTACATTCGCTTCCCGCTGCCCGGGAGCCGCTAAGGTGCGCGCCGCGCTGGGCCGCCGCCTGCTCGCGCAAGGTCGCTATGCGGAGGGCTGGAGCGAATACGCTTGGCGTCGCGCCAATCCGGAGCCGCCGCCTACCCTCGCGCCCGGGCAGCGTGTGCTACTTCTTCCGGAGCAAGGCATTGGGGACCATCTTTTTTTTCTGCGCTTCGTACCCCGGCTGCGCGAGCGCGGACTCCATGTAGCGTTTGCCTGCCCGTCAAAAATCGCCCCTTTGCTCCACGGCACGGGGGCGGTGGACGAACTTTGTGCGGAGGACTGCTCAGGGACCGGACACGACATCAAAATCCGGATCGGCGACTTGCCCTTGCTTCTCGAAGACGCGAGCACTCCTTCCCCGGTTCGTGTCAATCCGGGTCCTCTTGCCGAGTGGCTCGGACGCCTCGCCGCGCTTGGTCCGCCGCCGTATCTAGGTGTGACATGGCGCGGCGGAAGCAAGCGGAGCGACACCCGCGAGTTCGCAGTCCAAGGCGAGGTTCCTTTGTTCAAGGAAATCGACGTGAAAATACTGGCGGGAGCGCTGCGCGGCTGGCCGGGCACTGTGCTTGTGTTGCAGCGTCGGCCGGCGCCCGCAGACGTCGATGTTTTCGCCAAGGCCCTCGGGCGCAACGCGCACGACTTGAGCGCGCTGAACGAGTCCCTTGCCGACATGAGCGCAGTACTTTCGCTGATCGACGAATACGTCGGCGTGAGCAATACCAACATGCACATCGGCGCCGGGCTTGGGAGGTCGGCTCGCGTTCTCATCCCTTTCCCCGCGGAGTTCCGCTGGCTGGACGAAGGGGAGCGTTCTCCGTGGTTTCCAGGCTTCTCCCTATACCGCCAGCCGCCCTCGCGGGCCTGGGGAGAGGTCGTCGCCAAGCTGGAACGCGACCTAAGCCGCTGATAGTAAACGCCTTCTGAGCGTCGCCGATTCCCGACGGGTTTGTTGTAGGAACACAACGCCACTCCCTGTTTCAAGCGCTTTCCGAGCGATTTCTTTGGCGGCCAAAACGGCCGATGGGCACACTGTCCGCAGCTTCCGCAGTCTGGGGGTCACGCCGGCACATGTACGGCGGCTTGTTATTAACAAACAAACGGGAGATTCTTCCAATGCAGAAAAAAC
>CBDDSA010000050.1:0-7594 GCA_965233185.1 uncultured bacterium | reverse complement strand
CATCGATATCGTCCAGCGTGCGATAGGTCCTGAGCGTCATGATTGGCTCCCCAGGGAAATCCCGAGCGCGCGCTGCACCTCTTCACGCCGGGCCGCCAGCGCCGTTGGAGAAGCAGCTTCGATCACGAGCTTCGCCACCGGCTCGGTGTTCGAAGCGCGAAGGTTGAACCACCAGTCCGGGTACTCGACGGTGATGCCGTCGATGTCCTGTATGCGCGCGTCGCCGAAGCGCGCGCGCGCCGCGGCGATAAGCGCTTGAGGCTCGCGCGTATCGATGCGAATCTCGCCGCTCCTCGCGTAGCGCGCGAGCGGCGCAAGCCGCTGCGACAGGGGCGGCCCGCCGCGCCCGAGCGCCGCGAGAAGCTTGAGCGCCGCGTACAGTGCATCGTCTATCGCGTGGTGCTCGGCGAACATGATGTGGCCCGACAGCTCCGCCGCGAGCAGGCCGTCCTGCGAGCGGTGCAGCGCCTCCTTGTAGAAGGGATTGCCTACGCGCATGATCGCTGGCGTGCCGCCGAGCTTTTCGATCTCGCCGCGCACGGCGCGGCTCATGCGCAGGTCGTAGAACACCGTGCCCCGCCGCCGCGCCAGCACTTCGCGCGCGAGCACGAGCAGCGAGCCCTCGGGCGGCACGATGGCGCCGCGCTCGTCGATGAAGGCCACGCGGTCGGCATCGCCGTCGAACATGACGCCCAGATCGGCACGCGCCGCCGGCACCGCCGCCCGCAGCGCGGCGAGGTTTTCGGGGCGCAGGGTGTCGGGGCCATGGTTCGGAAAGGCGCCGTCGGGCACGTGGTAGAGCAGCGTGTGGCGCACCCCAAGCCGCTCGAGCACGCCCAGGGGCAGCGCCCCCACGCCGTTCGCGCAGTCGATCACGACGGACCGGGGACCTAGCGGTTCGCCCCGGAATTGCTCGGCGAGCAGGTCGCAGTATTCACCCAGGACGCTGTCCACTACCACGCTTCCGCCCGCACCGCCCGCGGCGGGCACCGGGCCGGCGAGCGCGGGCTCGAGCGTCTCCAGCCCGCGGCCGTAGTAGACCTGCTCGACCCCTGGATCGATGATTTTGAAGCCGTTGTACTCGCTCGGGTTGTGCGAAGCCGTCACCATCACGCCATGGCAGCGGCGTTGGGCGACGGCGAAATTCAGCATTGGCGTGGTAAGCATGCCCATGTCGTGCACGCGCGCCCCCGCCTCGACGAGGCCGCGGATCAGCGCCTCCGCAAGCGCCGGCGACGACAGACGCGCGTCGCGGCCTAGGACGAATTTTGCCGCCGCGGCCCAAGCCGGCAGCGCTCGTCCCAGGCGCCAGGCGACCCCAGCGTCGATCTCGCCCGGTACGGTACCGCGGAGATCGTAGGCCTTGAAATAGGCGAGACGGGTCATGGCCCGCCAAGTATGCCCCGATCGCCTGGGCCTTGATTTGAATCAAAGGCGCCCGGCGAATGGGTGCCATGCTTCAATGATATGGGGAAGGGTGCCCTGAAACGCTTCGGGCTCGCCGCTGCCGCGGTACTGGCGCTGGCAATGCTGCTGTCGGCATGCGGCGCGTTCGATGCGCACGCGGCCGCTCCGGACGAGTCGAGCGGTCCTTGCTGCGCAAGCGTTTACGGTACAACCGCTGCAGACCCGACGGATGCGGCCCCGCTGGCGAAGGGCGGCGCGGTGCTTCTTTCGCCTGCTTCCGCGCGTTCGCCCATCCGTGCGCCGCAATCCGGCGTACCGAAGTTCACCTCAGAAGTACTCCCTCCGACCTCCTTCTACGCCTTACTCGAGGTGTTACATGAAATTCAGGTTTCTGCTAAGGGAACCCGCGCGCTTCTGGCCCAGAGCAGCGTATGGCGCACATCGCGGCCGATCCGGGGTGACTATTCCACCGGCGTCGCGGCGGTCGTCACGTCGCAGATGCGCAAGCTTGCGCGTCCGCCGGAAGCGATGCCCTGAAACAGCGTAAGAAGCCGGTCGTCCACCCGCGCTTCGCGCGGGTGGCGCTTGGCCTTTGCGAAGCGGCCGACGGCGCGCGGCCCGGCGTTGTAGACGGAGTACGCGGCGCGCGCGACGTGGTCGAGGCGCCCGCTGCGCTCCGCATAGGGGATGGCGTAGTCCTTCACATATCGCATCAGTATCTGCGCGCCGGCGCGCGTGTTGTAGGCAGTGTCCCAGCGCAGTCGCTGGATGTCGTAAAAGCCCCGCCAGACTCGCTCGTTGATCTGCATGATGCCGACGCTGCTTGCCGAGGAGCGCAGGTAAGTGATCTTGCCGCCGCGAACGACGTATTGGCGCCAGCAGCTTTCGATCAGCGCGGTCGCCGGGACGAGATCGAGAAATATCCGGTCGTAAGGCGCAGCGAGATTGGCGCGCCGCAATTCAATCTCCGCCGTCTTCGCCAGCAAGTCGCCGATGTGGGCTTCATACCCGTCGAGCTCGTCGCGCCTGGGGACCCAGCGATCCAGCGGGCGCACCGCCGACGGATCCGTTGCAGTTGCGCTTGTCGCGTGCGCGCTGCGGATAAGAAGCTCGAGCCAGCTGCGGCCGGGCGGCAGCGCAGGCGGTTCCTCGACACCGAACAGCTGGCGCAACTGCGGATCGACGGTCCACTCGTAGCGGAGCGGATCGGCGGTGTCCGCGGGGCGCAGGCTTCGGGCGAGCTGCCGCAGGCCATCGGCCGACAACCGCATCCCGAGGCCAGGTGCGGCGCTGTCCAGCGCGAGCAGCGCATCGCCGGCATCGATGAAGACGGCGTAGCTCAGCCACGACGCACCGAGGAGCCCTTCGCGATGCGCCTCGACGAGGATCGTGCGCAGCTCGTTCCAGGTGTCGACGAACAGCGCGCGCAGCGGGTTGCCCGCCGCGACCGCTTCCCCCGCCAGGATGGCGGTCAATTGATACCGGCTCTCCAGCAACAGCGTGAACAGTCGCTTGCGCAGGGCGCTGTTTTGGCTGTCGAGCGCGACCTGCCGGACGCTGTAGAGGAGAAAGGCGTCCCAGGGTTGCAGCGCGTTGTCCAGGGCCTCGAGCTCGGCTTCGCTGAGCGGCGCGGCGGGTACGCTGGCGGGCGGCGCGCTAAGCCAGGCATCGGGAACCTCCAGCACGATGGGAACGACGATCGCGGCAGCCTCGACGCGCGGCTCGAGTACCTGCAGCCGGTTCAGCGCGCGCTCCAGCTCGGCGCCATGTTCCGGCGGCGCCACGCTGCGCACGAGCTCGAGCAGCGCCGCGCGCAAGGCGCCGAGGTCGTAGGTGAATTCCTGCACCCGCGGATGCACATGGCGCTTGCTCAATTCCCAGATGAATCCGATGGCGGGCGCGTCCGCGGCATCGGTCAGCCTGGAATCGACGATGCGCAGGCGCAGGCGCCCCATGCTGTCGGCCTGCGGCGCCAGCGTGAATTGCAGCGAGCCGCGCCACACGGCGGCGGTCTGGCAAGTGCCGAAAACCTCCAGGCCCAGCGCCGCCGAGCCGGCGCCGACGAAGCGCAGCCGTCCGTCCACGGCCTCGAGCCGGGGCGCCTGGAGGCTCAGATACCTGCAGCGGCCTTCCTGGTAGATCACGTTCGGCGCGGCGGAGGACGCGGCCAGCTGCGAGCTGAGTGCCAGGCGCAAGGCGTCGAGCGGAACCCGCAGCGGGATTTCGACGCGGCCGGCGAGCGCATCGCGCGCCGAAAGGATGAGGCAGCAAAACGTGAGAAGTCGGATCAGCATCAGACCGTGTCTCGCTCGAGCCACTACGAACGGACTCGTGTGAACTGTCTAGCGTTGCGCGGTCTGCCGCTCTTCGGGGTGTCGTGCTAACCCAACGTCGTCCGATCATGCGGCACGCAGGCCGATGCAGGTCAATAGCTGCCGAGGGAACTGTTGTTTTTGGGAGAGGTGGGGCTCCGCCGCCCGGCTGTACGGCTTAGAGTGGCCGTGCAGCTCACCGCACCAAGTCAGTCGGCTTCAACAACAACCGGGACCAAAGTGGGCATGAAGGGAAGGATCGACGCGCTGCTCTCGCGCCTTGCGCGCCCGCAGGGCGCCGCAGGCGACGCGGAGCGCTTGATCGTGTGGCTGAGGCTCGCTATAGGGCTCTCCGTGGTGCTGCCGTTGCTATTCGTGGCCGCGTTCGCCTGGCATAGCTTCGACGAAGCCACCGCAGAGGCGCAGCGCACGCTCGAGGGCAGTGCTCGAGCCGCCGAAGAGCATGCGGTACGTGTCATGGACCGGAACGATGTGGTCATGCAGCAGATGGTGCGCGTGCTGAAGGATGATGACGACGCAAGCATCCGTGCGCGCGAGCCCCAGCTGCATGAGCTCGCCAGGGCGATCCTGCTGCGATTTCCCGACATCCGCTCGCTATCGGTGTGGAGCGGCGAAGGCAAGCCGCTCGTTTCGACGCTGTTCTTCCCGGTGCCGCATGGGGTCTCCCGGGTCGACTGGGATTATTTCCGCTGGGGGCACCGTCGCGGCGAGGCTGGATTATTGACCCGGGGCCTGCTGATCGACGAAGCCTCGGGTGAGCGGCTGTTCCGGATGACGAGGCTGCGGCGGCCGGCTCGTGGAAGGGCGGGCGGCGAGATCGAGGTGTTGTTCAGCCCCTCCGAATTCAACGAGCCCTACCGTCGGCTGACGGATGGCGACGGCGCGGGGAGCGTCGCCATGGTCAATCCCGAAGGCGTCATAGTCGCGAACTGGCCGCCAACCTCACCGGTAGGAACGCGCTTGCACGCAGGCAGCCGCCTGCTGCAGCGGATCGCGGCCGGCGAGCCGCACGGCGTGTTGACCCAGGATGCATTCCTGCCGGGCGATCGGCGCTTCGCGGCCTTCCGCAAGGTCGGCGATCACCCGCTGTTCATAGCAACGGTTCAGGACGCTGCGGCCGTCCTGGCTGGCTGGCAGCGGCAGGTGCTGGTGCTGGGGATCATCGTTCTCCCTATCACGATCGCTCTTGTGCTGGCCTCCTGGCTGGCGTTGCGAAGGACGCTCCGCGAGATCGAAGCAAGGCAGCGGCTGAGCGAGGAATCGAGGCAGCGCCTGGTCGCGGAAGAGTCGCTGCGCCACGCGCAGAGGCTCGATGCGCTCGGCCAGCTGGCCGGGGGCCTGGCCCACGACTTCAACAACCTGCTCGCCATCGTGTCGAGCAGCGCCGACCTGCTGGCGAAGGTTCTGCCCGGCGCCGCTGCGCGCCCCGAGCTCGCATCCATCAGGCGCGCGGCGCAGCGCGGCACCAAGTTGACACGCCGGTTTCTCGCGTTTTTCCGCAGGCAGGCGCTGCATCCCGAGCGCGTGGTCGTCGGGTCGGCGCTTGACGACATGCTCGACGTGCTGCGCACGACGGCCGGCACGGGCATCGCGCTGAATATCGATGTGCACGTCGATACGCCGCCGATTGAAGTCGATGCCGCCGAGCTCGAGATCGCGCTCATCAACCTAGTCGCGAATGCGCGGGACGCCATGCGTGGCGCGGGACGCATCGACATCCAGGCGCGCCGTGCACGACCCGGCGAGGGGCCGGATGCAGGAGCGGCGCGCTATGCGGCGATCTCGGTTTCGGACAGCGGCGAGGGCATGAGCGCTGAAACGCTGAACCGGGCCTTCGAGCCGTTCTTCACCACCAAGCCGGTGGGCAGCGGAACCGGCTTGGGCCTGAGCCAGGTTTTCGGCTTCTGCGAGCAGTCGGCAGGTAGCGTGAAAGTCACGAGCGAGCTGCACATCGGCACCACGGTTTGCATGTTACTGCCCGTGAGTGCCGAGGAGCTGTCGGCGGGCCCACCTGCGCCGCTTTCCGCGCGGGTACTTCTGGTTCAACGCGGCAGCGATGACTCGTCGCCGCTCGCCGACATCCTCAGGAAGCACGGATGCGTGGTGGCTTCGGCAGACTCCGTGCGCGCCGAGCGCCTCGTTGCTGCCGAGAAGGGTAGTTTCGATGCCGTGCTGGTCTGCGCTCCGGCCCGAGAGCCGGAAGTAGCCGCGTTGGTGAGTAGGCTCCACAGGCGAGAACCCGGCCTGCCGGTCGTTCTGGTGGGCAGCCCCCCGGAGGTTGCCCCGGCGGAGCTCATCGGCATGCTGTCGAAAGTCATCTCGGCCCATCGGCCGGCGGCGCGGCTGCATTGAACTGTCGCAGGTCTGAATCTTGCGTGCAGCATTGTCCCCACACCATGAGGAGCCCATATGAAATTGAAGACTCTGATCGCAAGCGCGGTTGCCGCCGCATTTGCGTTATCGCTATCTGCCCAGGCGGCCGGCGACAAGGCATCGAGCGGTAGCTCTGCCGGCTCGGCGAGCTCGGGCGCAAGCCAGGGCAGCGCCGATGGCGGCGCCGAGGCGATGTTCAAGGCTCTGGACAAGGACACGGACGGCTCGATCTCGAAGGAGGAGGCGAAGGGCACGCCGCACGACAAGGACTTCACCCAGCTCGATAAGGACAGCGACGGCAAGCTCTCGCGCGAGGAGCATGCCGCGGCGCCGGAACATGCCGGCGACAAGTCGAGCTCGAGCGGCGCCAGCGGGAAGGCCGGATCGAGCGGCTCGGGCGCCACCAGTGGCGGCTCGAAGTACTAGCCGTTCCTTGCCCGCACCAGGAGGCCCCGCACGCGCGGGGCTTTTTTTTGGGGAGCCGGCTATCCGCCGGCTGATCGCTGCGGTTAGCTTTCAGGCCCCCGGATGTACTCCTCCCAGAACCGAATCGCATCCGGCGCCATCGCAGAACGGCAGCGTGGCCGAGAGTCCGCAAGCGCAAAATGAAGCCGTCTCCGCCCCGAGCGTGTGGCTCGAAATCGAGGCCGGATCGAGACCCCTGTCGGTGCCGCCCTTTTCGTTTATGAAGCTCTGTAGTTCCAAGGAAAGGTATGCCTTCACCGACGCGTTTTCTGTAGAAGTCCCGGCAAGTCTCTGCGAAGTCCTCGTCCGGTTAGCCGATTATCGCCGACATGGGCAGGGGAGGGTTACGGCGCGACGCGACTGCCGGCGAGTTGCTTCACGATGCGCAGGCGGCGAGCGGAATAGCCGAACGGCAGTACGCACATTCTCCTAACTACGACAAAGACAAAGAGCGAAATCGGGCAACCGCCAGCGACAGCGCCCCGGAACATTCCGTGCCGGTCCGAATCCAACCGGAATATGATGGACGGGGCGATGGCCGCGATGATGGGCTGGATGATGGGCGTTGGTCTGCTGGGCTGGGTGCTTGTGATCGCCCTGCTCGCAACCATCGTGATTCTCCTGGTCGGAGGGCTGGGCGGTGGAGAGCCGCGCCACCGCAGCTCAGAGGCGGGAGACTCAAACGGCGGACGGCGGCTACGGTAGCGCGGACCTGCTGTACGCATGGCTCGTGGCCACGCTGCTAGACGGCATTCCGTCCACGCTGCAGGCTTCGCTGTTCCGGAAGTCGTTGCGATGAGTCAGACAAGCGCTAGATGCGCCGCGCTGGTAGTGCTCCTCTGCCGCCCGCTCAGCTGGCCCAGCGCCGATGCAGTTTCTGGGCGAGCGCGTCGAGGAGAAAGCCGAGCGCGCCGATGAGGACGATCGCCGCCATCAGCTCGGAATAGGCGAGCCGGTCGCGCGTATCGAGGATGAAGTAGCCCAGGCCTGAGCTCACCCCGAGCATCTCGGCGGGA
>CBDDSA010000049.1:0-6551 GCA_965233185.1 uncultured bacterium | reverse complement strand
TAGACATAGGGGCTCGCGATCACCGGGCGCCCGGCGTCGGCGCGCTTGTCGGCGTAGAACGCGATGGCGAACAGCAGCCCGAGGTAGGCGAACGCCGTGAGGATGATGACCGGGCCCTGCAGCATCCCGGCGCCCCGCTAGCGGTTGGCGACCAGCGCCATCAGCGCAATCAGCGCGGCCCAGGCGATGAACAGGTACGCGTACAGCACCGGGACGCCGAGCAGCGTCCCGGGCACGTTGAACAGCGCGAGGATCGGATAGTTGAACAGCACGAGGCCCAGCATGCACAGCGCGACGAACCGCTGGGCCTTGGTGTCGTCGCTCACATCGTCTGCTTGAGCTGCTCGAGGATCGCCGGATTCTCGAGCGTGGACACGTCCTGCTGGATCTCCTCGCCCTTGGCGATGGCGCGCAGCAGCCGGCGCATGATCTTGCCCGAGCGCGTCTTGGGCAGGTTGTCGCCGAAGCGGATGTCCCTGGGCCGCGCGATGGGGCCGATCTCCTTGGCCACCCAGTCGCGCAGCTCCTTGGCGATCTGCTTCGCCTCCTCGCCCTCGGGGCGCGCGCGCTTTAGCACCACGAAGGCGCAGATCGCCTCGCCGGTGAGATCGTCCGGGCGGCCGACCACCGCGGCCTCCGCCACCAGCGCCTTGTGCGCCACCAGGGCCGACTCGATCTCCATCGTGCCCAGGCGATGGCCCGAGACGTTGAGCACGTCGTCGATGCGCCCGACGATGCGAAAGTAGCCGTCCTGGTCGGTGCTCGCGCCGTCGCCGGCGAGGTACAGCTTGCCCTTGAACTCGTCGGGGAAATAGGTCTTGCGGTAGCGCTCGGCATCGCCCCAGATGGTGCGCAGCATGGCGGGCCAGGGGCGCTTGATCACCAGGATGCCGCCCTTGCCGCGCCCCACCGGCTGCCCGGTCTCGTCCACGATGTCGGCGAAAATCCCCGGCAGCGGCAGCGTCGCCGAGCCGGGCTTGGTGGGCGTGGCGCCGGGCAGCGGCGTGATCATGTGGCCGCCCGTCTCGGTCTGCCACCAGGTGTCCACGATGGGGCAGCGGCCGCCGCCCACCGTCTCGTGGTACCACATCCAGGCCTCGGGGTTGATCGGCTCGCCCACGGTGCCCAGGATGCGCAGCGACGACAGGTCGTACTTCCTGGGCAGCTCGCCGCCCGCCTTGATGAGCGAGCGGATCGCGGTGGGCGCGGTGTAGAACACGTTCACCTTGTGGTCCTGGATCACCTTCCAGAAGCGCCCGGCGTCCGGGTACGTCGGCACTCCCTCGAAGACCACCGCGGTGGCGCCCACGCCGAGCGGCCCGTAGACGATGTAGCTGTGGCCGGTCACCCAGCCCACATCCGCGGTGCACCAGAAAATGTCGCTCGGCTTGTGGTCGAACACCCACTTCATCGTGAGCATGCACCAGAGCAGGTAGCCGGCCGTGGAATGCTGGATGCCCTTGGGCTTGCCGGTCGAGCCGGAGGTGTAGAGGATGAACAGCGGGTGCTCGGCATTGACGCTCGCCGGCTCGCAGGTATCGGCCTGGCCCTGCACCGCGTCGTGCCACCATTGGTCGCGGCCGGCTTTCATCTGCACCGCGCTGCCCGAGCGCCGGTAGACGATGACGTCGCGGATGGCTTCGCAGCCGCCCATGGCGAGCGCCTCGTCCACCACCGGCTTGAGCGGGATCTCGCGGCCGCCGCGGAACTGGCCGTCGGCGGTGATCACGGCTATGGCGCCCGCGTCGATGATGCGCTCCTGCACGCTCTTGGCGGAAAAGCCGCCGAACACCACCGAATGCGTCGCCCCGATGCGCGCGCAGGCCTGCATCGCCACCACCGCCTGGATCGACATCGGCATGTAGATGAGGACCCGGTCGGCCGGCTTGATGCCCTTCGCCTTGAGCGCGTTGGCGAACCGGCATACCTCCTGGTAGAGCTCGTGGTAGGTGATGCGGGTCACCTTGCCGTCGTCGGCCTCGAAGATGATGGCGATCTTGTCCGGCTGGGTCTTCAGGTGCCGGTCCAGGCAGTTGTAGGAGGCGTTCAGCTCGCCGTCATAGAACCAGCGGAAGAACGGCGCCTTGGACTCGTCCAGCACCTTCGAGAAGGGCTTGGACCACAGCAGCGTGTCGCGCGCCAGGCGCGCCCAGAAGCCTTCGAGATCCTGCTCGGCTTCGGCGCACAGCTTGCGGTACGCCTCCATTCCGGGAACGTTCGCCTGCCTCACCATCTCCGGCGACGGCGGGAACACCCGCGTCTCCTGGAGCACCGTCTCGATGTTGCTTGCCATGCCGTCTCCTCGTCCGAGCCCGTATGCTAGAGTCTGCACCTGCTTTTTTGAAGACCCGCTTGATGAAAAACCCCCACGAAGTCCGCGCCCTGCGGCCGCTGCCGAGCCTGATTTTCGCCAGCCGCTGGCTGCAGCTCCCGCTTTACCTGGGGCTGATCGTCGCGCAGGCCGTCTACGTCTGGCTGTTCTGGCAGGAGCTCTACTACCTCCTGCTGGCGGCGTTCGGCAACGCCGACGCGCTCGGCCATGTCATCGAGGCGGTCACGGTCGAAGGCCTCGAGCGCCCCGGCAAGCTGAACGAGACGGTGATCATGCTGGTGGTGCTGGGGCTGATCGACGTGGTGATGATCTCCAACCTGCTCATCATGGTGATCGTCGGCGGCTACGAAACCTTCGTTTCGCGCCTGAACCTGCAGAGCCATCCCGACCAGCCGGAATGGCTCTCGCATGTCAACGCCTCGGTGCTCAAGGTAAAGCTCGCCACGGCGATCATCGGCATCTCCTCGATCCATCTTTTGAAGACCTTCATCAACGCCGCCGCCTACGACGAGAAGACCCTCATCGCCCAGACCGGCATCCACATCACTTTCCTGCTCTCGGCCATGGCCATCGCGGCGAGCGACCGCATCATGCCGGCCGCCGCGGCAAAGCAGGGCGAGCACGTATGACCACCATCAAGAGAGCCGACCTCGTCCACAGCGTCGCCGAGGCGCTGCAGTTCATCTCCTATTACCACCCCGCCGACTACATCCGCGCGCTGGGGCGCGCCTACGAGCGCGAGCAGTCGGGCGCGGCGAAGGACGCCATTGCCCAGATCCTCACCAACTCGCGCATGTGCGCCGAAGGTCACCGCCCCATCTGCCAGGACACCGGCATCGTCAACGTGTTCGTGAAGATCGGCATGGACGTCCGGTTTGATTTTTCCGATTTTGAGGAAACCATCAATGAAGGCGTGCGGCGCGCTTACCTGGATCCGGACAACAGGCTGCGCGCCTCGGTGCTCGACGAATCCGATTTCGGCCGCAAGAACACGCGGGACAACACGCCGGCGGTGATCAGCGTGCAGATGGTGCCCGGCGATACGCTGGAAGTCGACGTCGCGGCGAAAGGCGGCGGCTCGGAGGCCAAGTCGAAATTCGTCATGCTCAATCCCTCGGACTCCATCGCGGAGTGGGTGCTGAAGACCGTGCCCACCATGGGCGCGGGCTGGTGCCCGCCGGGAATGCTGGGCATCGGCGTCGGCGGCACCGCCGAGAAGGCCATGCTGATGGCCAAGGAAGCGCTGATGGAGCCGATCGACATGGCCGAGCTCAAGGCGCGCGGGCCGAAAAGCAAGGTCGAGGAGCTGCGCATCGAGCTCTACGACAAGGTGAATGCGCTGGGCATCGGCGCGCAGGGCCTGGGCGGCCTTTCCACCGTGCTCGACGTAAAGATTCGCACCTACCCCGTGCACGCGGCCAACCGGCCCGTGGCCATGATTCCGAACTGCGCCGCCACGCGGCACGCCCACTTCGTGCTCGACGGCTCGGGCCCGGCGGAGTTCGAGGCGCCCAAGCTGTCCGACTGGCCGGCGGTCACCTGGACCCCGGATGCCAGATCCCGCAAGGTGGACCTCGACGCCCTCACCAAAGAGCAGGTCGCCGCGTGGAAGCCGGGCGAGCGCCTGCTGCTTTCGGGAAGGCTTCTGACAGGCCGCGATGCCGCCCACAAACGCATTGAAGACCTGATCAGAAACCATCAGCCCCTTCCCGTGGACTTCACCAACCGGGTCATCTACTACGTCGGCCCGGTGGACCCGGTGCGCGACGAAGTGGTCGGCCCGGCCGGCCCGACCACCTCGACGCGCATGGACAAGTTCACCGACACCATGCTGGGGAAAACCGGCCTGCTGGCAATGATCGGCAAGGCTGAGCGCGGCCCGGCGGCGATCGAGTCCATCCGCAAGCACCGGGCGGCCTACCTCATGGCGGTGGGCGGGGCGGCCTACCTGGTGGCCAAGGCGATCCGCAAGTCGCGCGTGCTCGCCTTCGAGGACCTGGGCATGGAAGCAATCTACGAGTTCGAGGTCGAGGACATGCCGGTGACCGTGGCGGTCGATGCCAATGGCACTTCGGTGCACAGCACCGGACCGGCCGAGTGGTCGAAGAAAATCATCGAGCTCAAGCTGCCGGTGAGCGCCGCGTGAGCGAAGTGTTCATCTGCGAGGTGGGCCCGCGCGACGGGCTGCAGAACGCGAAGCACCTCATGCCCACGGAAGCGAAAAAGGCGTGGATCGCCGCGCTCGCCGCCGCCGGCGTGCGCGAGATCGAGGTCGGCTCGTTCGTGCCTCCCAAGCTGATTCCCGCCATGGCGGACACGGGGGAGATCGTGGCCTTTGCCCGGTCGCTTCCCGGCGTGCAGGTGGTCGCGCTGGCGCCGAACCTGAAGGGCTTCCAGCGCGCGCTGGAGGCGGGTGCGCACAAGGTCACCTTCCCGGTGTCGGCGAGCCGGCTGCACAGCGAGTCGAACGTGCGCATGACGCCCGAGCAGATGGTGGAGGAGGTGCGCAGGTGCGCGCAGCATCCCCATCCCGGCGTGCAGATCGAAGGCGCGGTATCCACCGCGTTCGGCTGCACGCTGCAGGGCGTGGTGCCGGAAGAAGACGTGCTGCGCATCGCCGCCGCGCTGGCCGAATTCTGCGACTGCGTGGCGCTCGCCGATACGGTGGGCTATGCGAACCCGGCCCAGATCCGCCGGCTTTTCAGGAAAGTGAAAAACGAGATCGGCGCAAAGCTGGAAGCCGCGCACCTGCACAACACGCGCGGCCTGGGCCTCGCCAACGCTCTCGCGGCGTACGAGGAAGGCGTGCGGCACTTCGACAGCTCCATGGGCGGGCTGGGCGGCTGCCCGTTCGCCCCCGGGGCGAGCGGCAATGTGATCACCGAGGACCTGGTGTTCATGTTCGAGAGCATGGGAATCGATACCGGGATCGAGATGGAGAAGCTGTTTTCCGCCCGGACCATTCTGGCCCAGGGCATTCCCGACGAGCCGATCTACGGTCACACGCCGCTCGCCGGCCTGCCCAAAGGATTCCGTGCTGCCGCTTGACGGAGTACGGGTCGTCGAGTTCGCGCACATGGTGATGGGCCCGTCCTGCGGGCTGGTGCTCGCCGACCTGGGCGCCGAGGTGATCAAAGTCGAGCCGCTCGCGGGCGACAACACGCGCCGCCTGGAAGGCGCCGGCTCCGGGTTCTTCCCGGTGTTCAACAGGAACAAGAAAAGCCTGGCGGTGGACCTGCAGCGGCCGGAGGGAAAGGATCTGGTGAGGAAGCTCATCGGCACTGCCGACGTCCTCACCGAGAACTTCCGGCCCGGCGCGCTCGACAAGCTGGGTTTCGCTTTTGAAGAACTGAAAAGCGAAAACCCCAGGCTCGTCTACTGCTCCCTGAAGGGCTTCCTCAAGGGCCCCTACGACCACCGCCCGGCGCTCGACGAAGTGACGCAGATGATGGGCGGGCTCGCGTACATGACCGGGCTGCCGGAGCGGCCTTTGCGCGCCGGCGCCTCGGTGGTCGACATTCTGGGCGGCACCTTCGCCGCGGTCGCCATCCTCGCCGCATTGCGCGAGCGCGAGTCGACCGGGCGCGGCAAGCACGTCACCAGCGCGCTGTTCGAGAGCACCGCCTATCTGGTCGCGCAGCACATGGCGCAGTTCGAGCTGACCGGCGAGGCGCCCCCGCCGATGTCGGTGAAGCGCCCGGCCTGGAGCGTCTACGACATCTTCGAGACCGCGGGCGGCGGGCGCCTGTTCGTCGGCGTGGTCACCGATACGCAATGGCAGACCCTTTGCCGCGACTTCGGGCTGGATGATCTGGAGAAAGACGCCCGGCTGAAGACCAACGGCATGCGGGTGAAGGAGCGATCCTGGTTGCTGCCGCGGCTGGCCGAAGTCTTCAAGGCGCACACCCAGGAGAGCCTGGCGGCCAAGCTCGAGGCCATGGGCCTGCCCTTCGCGCCGATCGCCAAGCCCTGGGACCTGCTGGAGGATGCCCATTTACGGGCCTCGGGTGGATTGCTGGAAACGAAAACGGATAAAAAGAGCATCCGTGTCCCGGCGCTGCCGATCGAGCTCGACGGCGAGCGGCTGGGCAAGCGCTGCGATCCGCCGCGGGTGGGCGAGCATGCCGGGGAATTGCTTGCCGGGCTGGGGTGTTCTCCTCAGGAGATTCAGGCGCTGGTCGACAAGCGTATAGTCGCCCTGCCCTAGCCCTACCACCCC
>CBDDSA010000048.1:0-26131 GCA_965233185.1 uncultured bacterium | reverse complement strand
GTTTGGTCTTTGCCGACTACCAGCGCGGATTCCCCTGCCTGGATTCGCCTTGATGTGGGTGCGGCGCGCTCCTTGATCTCGCCCTCGATCACGCGCTCGCCGACCTGCAGGCGCAGCCGGTCGACCGCGCCGTTCTCGGGCAGCGGGAACACGTACACCCCTTCGTACCAGTGGCTTTCGGGGTTGCGGAAAGTCTGCACCACGCGCGCCCGTGCGACCGGCCCGGCGATGCGAATCGTCACATCGGTGGACACGAGCGGCGCGATGACCGCCGGCCGGCCCTCCCCGCGCAGCACCAGCCCGCCTTCCGTACCGTACGCCGATGAGGCGGCGAGGAAGGCGAGCGACAGGAACCTCAGGAGTGTTTTCATCCGGGCATTGCACACCCGGGCCGGGCGCGCGGCGCGACGCCCTGCTGGCAAAGCGCCGGCCAATTGCGTCAAACTTGTGGCCGGAGGTGCTCACATGGACAGCTACCTTGGAAGCCGCTCGCCGCGCCGCTTGCTCGCCGCGGCGGGCGCAGGCATGGGCCTGGCGAACGGCGTGTTCACCGGCATCCAGGCAGACGAGGCGACGCCGCTGCGCGGCGCGCCGCCGCAGGTCGACCGCCTCTCGGTGACGGTGGTCACGGATTCCTACTACCACCACTTCGAGGCGTCGGGCACGTTCGCCGGCGTAGACGTGCGCCGCTGGCAGCAGCCGGCCACGAACGAGCCGCCGCGCCGCATGCCGCAGAACGAATGGGGCCTGTCCCTGCACGTGGAATCGGCCCCCGGCAGTGAGACGCGCCGCGTGCTGATCGACTTCGGCTACACGCCCGAGACGATCAACAACAACGTTGGCATCTTCGGCGTCGATCCCTCATTGCTGGACGCCATGGTGCTCAGCCACGGGCACTACGATCACTTCGGCGGGATGGTGGGCTTTCTCGCGCAGCATCGGGCGAAGCTCAAGCCCGGCCTGCCTTTCTACCTGGGCGGGGAAGAATGTTTTTGCGCACGGGAAACCGGCACGCCGGAGCGGCCGCGCAATTTCGGCGTGCTCGACCGGCGCGCGATCGCCCAGGCCAGGCTGAAGGTGCTGTTCGCCGACAAGCCGTCGCTGGTCGCGGGCCACGGCTTCACCACCGGCTGGATCGAGCAGACCTCCTTCGAGCGCCCGGCGCAGCCTTCACGCATGAAAGTCGGCATCGGACCCGACGGCATGGGCTGCGACCCGGCCCGCCTGCCGCCCGCCAAGCGCGGGGCGGGCATGCTGGTCGACGATTTCCTGCACGAGCATGCCACTTGCTTCCACGTCAAGGGCAGGGGCCTGGTGGTGATGACCTCTTGCGGCCACCGCGGCGTGGTCAATACCGTCAGCGCGGCGATCAAGGTCTCGGGCATCTCGAAAGTGCACGCCATCCTTGGCGGCTTTCATCTCATGCCGCTTTCGGCGGACTACGCCGCCCAGACCGCGCGCGAGCTTGCCCGCTTCGAGCCCGATTGCCTGATCCCCATGCACTGCAGCGGCGAGAACTTCTTCGACGCCGCCCGGCAGGCGCTGCCGGGGAAGGTGGTGCGTACCTCCACCGGCACGCGCTTCGAGTTCACAGCGCCCGGTTCACCCGCGGCATGACTTCTTCGGCCATCAGCTCCATCGAGCGCCTGGCGAGCTGCGGGTCGACCCAGTCCATGCCGGCGTAGACCAGCTCGCCGAAGTCGCCGACCTGCTCGCGCAGCTTCAGGATCTGCTCGACCACCTTGTTGACCGTGCCGTAGATGCACAGCCGGTCGAGCACGAATTCCTCGGTAATTTCCGGGTCGGGCTGGTCGGCGCGCTCCTTGAACACTACGTGGCGTCCGGCCTTGGTGAGCTTGGTCTGCAGCTGGCGGTAGTAGAAGCGATAGGGGCTGTGTGCGTCGTGGCGGCCGTAGGCGGCGGCGACCTTGTCGTCGTCCGCGACGAACACGGTTCGCGCCACGCGCCACTGCGCCGGGTCCGGCGTGATGCCGGCCTTGCGCTTGCCCTCGGCGTAATTCGCCCAGTGGCTGGGGAGCCAATGCGGCAGCAGGAAGTTTGCCGACAGCGGGTGAAAGTCGCGCTGGCCCATGGCCACCACCCCTTTGGAGAAGGGCGCCACCACCGTGCCGACGATCTCCGGCCGCGGCTTCTGATAGGGCCTGGGCATGATGCCCACGCCGGTTTTCAGGTCCATGGTCTTGCGCGTGGTGACCTTGAAGCGGTTGCCCGGCAGCTCGATGTCGTAGGGAGCCTCGCGCTCCCAGATGGCGAGGATCACGTCGATCGCCTCGGCGAACATGCGGTTGCGGTCCTCGTCCAGGATGCCGATCGCCTCGGCGTCGGACACCAGCGCACCCGGGCTCACGCCGAGGATGAAACGGCCCTCGGCCAGGTGGTCGAACATCGCCGCCTGCGCCGCGATCAGCACCGGGTGCATCTGCGACAGGTTCGAGGTGCCGGTGGCAAGCTTGATGCGCTCGGTGGAGTGGATCAGCGTGGCGAGGAACAGCATGGAATTGCTGATGTTCTCGGCCTGGTCGGTGAGGTGCTCGCCGATGAAGACATCATGGAACCCCAGCTTGTCGGCGAGGATCACCGCCTCGCGGTCCTCGCGCAGCGTCTCGGTGTGATTGCGGTGCAGCGGGTGCACCGGCATCATGAACATGCCGAGCTTCATCGCGGTTTCATCCTATGGCTTTGACGATGCGTTCCGGGGTGAGGGGCAGCTCGCGCACGCGCACGGCGAGCGCATCGTGGAGCGCGTTGGCGATCGCCGCCGCGGTCGGGCCCTGGGCGGCTTCTCCTGCCCCTAAGGACGGGTTCTGACTATCAATCAAGATGACTTCCACGCAGGGAACCTCGCTGAACTTGAGGATCGGGTAGTCCTCCCAGTTCACCGCGCCCAGCCTGCCCTCCTCCTTGAGCGTCCAGCTTACCGACTGGATGGCGCCGCCTTCGAGCTGGTTTGCCACGCCGTCCGGGCTGATCACGAGGCCCACGTCCGCGGCGACCACCAGGCGCGTCACGCGCAGCGCCTCGCCGGCCTCGACCTCGGCAAGCACCGCGCAGTAGGCACCGATGTTCTTGTAGCGCGCAAACGCGACGCCGTGGCCTTTGGCTTCCGCTTTCTTGAAAGCCCTGAAGTCGGGAAGAAGTCGCTCCACCACGGCGCGACCTCTGGAGTCCTTCAGGTGGCGCAGGCGGAACTCGATCGGGTCGGCGCCGGCGGCCGCCGCCAGCTCGTCCATGAAGGATTCGATGGCGAAGACATTGCCGTACGCCCCCAGCGCGCGCAGCGAGGAGGCGCGGCGCGGCGTCTCGCGCACGTAGTTCTTCGCCACCTGCAGGACCGGAAACTCGTACAGCGGAATGGCGTTGCGCTCCGAGCCGCCCGGCGGCAGGGCAGGGTCGATGGCGTGCGTGCGCTCGAAGGGCTTTTCCAGGTGCGCGGCGGCGATCAGCGCCGGCTTGGGCGAGCGCCCGGGCCGGTGCGTATGGCCGTTGCTCCACAGCTCGTGCTTCCAGGAGGCGATGTTGCCGGCGCCGTCCAGCGAGGCTTCCAGGTCGATCGCCATGGCCGGTCCGTAAGGCTCCCAGGCGAACTCGTCCTCGCGCATCCACTGCAGCTTTACCGGGCGCCCGGCCGCGGCTCGCGCGAGCAGCGCCGCGTCGAGCGCCGCATCGTCGGCGCCGTTGTGCCCGTAGCAGCCGGCTCCCTCGGCGTGGGTGACCGTAATGTCGTTCTGAGCGATACCCAAAACGATCGAAAGCTCGTGGCGCAGGCCGAAAATTCCCTGGCTGTGGGTCCAGACTTCCAGCTTGCCGTTGCGCAGCCGCGCTATGGCGCACGACGGACCGATCGAGGCGTGCGCGACGAACTGCTTGGCGTACGACGCCTTGAGCAGGCGGCCGGCGGGCGCGCCCTTCACCTCTTTCAGCACCACCCGCTCGCTCACGTTGGCGCGCAGCCAGGCGTGATAGTCCTCGGGCACCGGTGCTTCTTCCCACACCGCCCGGGCGCGCAGCCTGGCCGCCGCGGCGATGGCCGCCTCCTCGCGTTCGGCGAGCACGCCGACGAAGCTGCCGTCTCTGACCAGCACGGCGTCCTGCAGGCCGTCGGCGTTCAATTCCTTCAACACGCGAAACGGCTTCGACGGCCGCACGATGCGGCCGAACAGCATCCCGGGCAGGGTCACGTCGTGGAGGTAGGCCGGCTTGCCGGCGACCTTGGCGGGAAGGTCGATGCGCGGCGCGCTCTTGCCGACGACGCGCGAAGGCCCGGAGGGCTTCAGGCCGGCGCCGGCGGGCGGCGCCTCGGTTGCCTCGGCCGCGCATTCCCAGTAGGTCACGCTGCTGCCGTTCCTCGCCTTGATGGTGCCGTCTTCTACCGCGAGCTCGCCGATGGGCGCGCCGAGCAGCTCGGCGGCATGGGCGAGCAGCATGCCGCGCGCCTGCACGCAGGCCTCGCGCAGGTTCTTGCCGCCTTCCTGCACCGACATGCTGCCCGACGTATAGCCCTCGTCGGGGCTGTGCGCGGTGCTCGGCGGCACGATGCGGATGCGCTCCAGCGCCACGTCGAGCTCCTCGGCCGCGATCTGCGCGAGCGCCGTATTGATGCCCTGGCCGAGCTCGACCTTGCCGCTTGCGATCCAGACAGTGCGGTCGCGCTCGAAGCGCAGGCGCTGGTTCACCCGCGCATCTCCGCGGCGGCGCGCAATACGGCGCGGACCACCCGGTTGTGGGCGCCGCAGCGGCAAAGGTTTCGATCCAGCGCGACGCGAACTTCGTCTGCGGAAGGGGACGGATTGCCCCTGAGGAAGGCGACTGCGCTCACCGCGATGCCGCTGATGCAGTAGCCGCACTGGGCGGCCTGCTCCGCGAGCAAGGCCTTCTGGACCGGATGCAGCGTGCCTTGCTGGCCCAAGCCCTCCACGGTGGTGATTTTCTTGCCCGCGACGGACCAGAGCGGCGCATCGCACGAAGGCAAGGCCTTGCCGTCGACCATCACGAAGCAGGCGCCGCACTGGCCGGTGCCGCAGCCGTAGCGGCTGCCCACCAGGCCGAGGTCGTTGCGCAGGACGTAGAGCAGCGGCGTGTCCGGATCTGCCGTAACGCTGCGGCGCACGCCGTTTACTTCGATTTCCGTCAACTCAGCACCATGTGGATGAGCGCCAGCCGCCCTTTCTCTTGCTGCTCCAGTCCCCGCTTGAGCGCGGCCGGCACGTCCTGCGGCCGCTCCACCTTCTCGCCGTAGCCGCCGTAGGCTTGCGCGAGCTTCGCATATTCCGGGCGCGGCGTGATGCCCGTGCCTGCGAACCTGCCGCTGCGCACCGCTGCGCCGTCGGGGTAATAGGTCTGAACGTCGGTCTTCTGCGAGAGATAACCCGCGTTGTCGAACAGCACCACGAGCAGCGGCAAGCCGAGCTCCTGGCTCGCGCCGAACGCGGCCGGCACCGGGTTGTAATGGAAAGCGCCATCGCCGATCGTCACCGCGACTGCGCGGCGCGGATCGGCGTGCTTCACGCCCAGGCCGGTGGCAAGCCCGACCCCGAGGCCGCCGAAGCTCGATTCGAAGAACCCGCCGGGCTGCAGCCGCGTCAGCCGCTGCAGCAGCTCCAGGCGATGCGTGATGGTTTCGTTCACCACGACGGCCTGCGCCGGCAGCGCCTCGTCGAGCGCCTGCGCGATCCATGCGTTGCTCATGGCTTGGGCGGCCGGGTCGGGGCGGTGGGCGGCGCGCGTGGACGCCTTCTTCCCGGGAATTCTGTCGACCAAACCTTGCAGCGTGCCGCGCAGCTCCCCCGGCACCACCATGTCGGTGCGAAAGCCCCAATAGGGCAGGCGCACGCGCAGCGGATCCTCGCCGATCGCGTAGACCGGCTTGCCTTGTCCGAGCGAGGACGGCGGATGCCACGGCAGCACCGCGTCGGCCAGCAGCACGGCATCGGCGTCCTTCACCAGCGCACCCATGTCGGGAACGACCCCGGCGTACAGCGGGTGTGCGCGCGGGAAGTTGAAGTAGTACGGCTGCCACGCTTCGGCGACCGGCGCGCCCAGGGCCTCGGCCAGGGCGACCAGTGCGGCCACCGCCGCCGGATCACGCCCCGCCTCCTCCGTGATGATGAGCGGGCGCTGCGCGCCGGCAAGGCGCTTCGCCAGCGCATCGAGCGCCGCGGGCTCCGCCGCGGCGGGCCGCGGCAGGCTCGCCGGCGCGGGCAGCGGCACCTCGTCCATCAGGTGCTCGATCGGCACGCAAAGGAATACCGGCCCGCGCGGCGCATTCAGCGCAAGCTGGCAGGCGCGCTGCACCGACGGCGGCAGCAGCGAAGCCGCATTGACGGCGCAGCTCCATTTCACGCACGCCTCGATCAGGCGCGCCGGGCCGCCGGTGTCGGTGAGCAGGCGAAGCCACTGGCGGCCCACCATCGGCGCGGGCGGCTCGCCGAAGGCGACGGATTCGCCCGCCATCACCACCATCGGCACCCGCTCGTGCAGCGCGATGCGCAGCGTCATCGCCGCGTGCAGCGTGCCCACCGTGGTGTGCAGCACCACCGCGGGCAGCTTGCCGCTGGCCTTGGACCAGCCGCTCGCCATGGCCACCGCGGCTTCCTCGTGGCGCACCGAGACATAGTCGGGGAACTCGTCCGGCGCGTGCGGCCGCGCGAGCGCCTCCCACAGCGGCGCCCAGTCCGAGCCGGGCGAGGCGAAGATGCGCTCCACGCCCATTGCGCGCAGCGTCCTGAGAACCGCTTCGGCACCGAGCATCAGTGCAGGTTCAGCAGGCGCGCGGCGTTGCCGCCACAGATTTTCTGGAAATCGGAAGGGGATACCTGGCCGCGGATCCAGCCCACCGGGTCTTTCTCCCCCACGGGGTAATCGCTGCCCATCACAAGCCGGTCTGCGCCGACGCGCTCCAGCAGCACTTTCAGAACCTGCGGGTCGTACACGCAGGTGTCGTAGTGGAACGAGCGCAGGAACTCGCTGGGTTTCCGGCCGCCGGTATTTTTCACCGTGTCGGGTCGGTTGGCGTGGTTGCGATCCATGCGTCCGAGGTAGTGCGGGAAGTAGCCGCCGCCGTGGGCGATGACCACATTGAGGCCGGGGAAGCGGTGCATCACGCCTTCGTAGATGAGCGAGGCCATGACCTTGGCTTCCTCGATGGACTGCCCGGCGGAGTTCCACAGCGCGTAGCGCTGGAACCACGGGTCGCGCACGCCCTCGGGATGAATCCACACCGTGGCGCCGATGTCGTTCACCACCTCCCAGAACGCGTGGTACTGCGGATCGCCGAGGTAAACGCCGTTGTAGCTCGAGCCCGCGTTTATGACCTTGGCGTTGCCGATCTCCTTCAGCGAAAGGCCGACGTCCTGCAAAGGCAAGACGCTGGAGGCGATCAGGCGCCCCGGATACTGCGCGGCCCATTCCGCCACCGTCGCGTTGCAGCGCCGGCACAGCTCCAGGTCCGTCTGCGGATCGGCCCAGGAAGTGCCCTGCAGCACGGTGCTTGCCGTGACGACCGCCGCGTCGATGCCGCGCGCGTCCATGTCCTCGACCAGCGTTTGCGGACGCATCATGCGCATGAGGAGCTCGCGCGACCCGGGGCGCGGCTCCGTCGCCGGATGGGCGCCGAAGCCGCTGAAGACCGTCTTGTTGGCCGACGCCCTGAACACATGCTCGTCGAGCATGTGCACATGGAAGTCGACGATCATCTACCGATGCCCAGCTCCGGGATGAGCTTGGCGTAGCGCTGGTAATCGGCGCGCACGTACGCCGCGAACTGCTCCGGCGCCATGGGCTCGGCGAGGTCGACCGCGAGGGCACGGAAACGATCGCGCACCGTCGGGTCCTGCATCGCCTTCAGCACCGCCTGGTTCATGCGCTCCACCGGCTCGCGCGGGGTGCCGGCGGTCGCGTGGAAGCCGAAGTAAGGCCCGCCGTCCACGCCCTTGATGCCGTTTTCCTGCAGCGTCGGCACGTCGGGGAAGTCGGGATGGCGGTTGGGCCCGGCGACGGCGATCATGCGCAGCTTGCCGGCCTTCGCCGAGGCGAGCCCCACGCCCGGATCGAAGGCGAGGTGGATGACGCCGCCCAGAAGATCCTTGAGCGCGGCCCGGCGCCCTTGTAGGGCACGTGGGTGAGCTTGACGTTCGCTTCGCGGTTGAACACCTCGACCGCGATGTGCGGCGAGGTGCCGTTGCCGGGGGTGCCGTAGCTCAGCTTGCCCGGATTGGCGCGCGCGTAGGCGAGGAACTGCTTGAAGTCCTTGAACGGCACGTCGGGGTGCGTGATGACGTAGAGGGAAACGCTGCCGGTGGCCGCCACCGGCAGGAGCGCCTTCGACGGATCGAGATCGTCGCGCTTCAGGAGGTGCGGCGCCATCATCACGGTGGAGCCGGGCGCGTACACCATGGTGTAGCCGTCGGGGTCGGCGCGCGCCACCGGCTCGAAGCCGATGTAGCCGCCGGCGCCGGGACGGTTCTCGATCACGAACGGCTGGCCGAGCGCCTCCTGCAGCTTGGCGCCGAGCACCCGCGCGGTGATGTCCGCCACGCCGCCGGGCGCGACGTTCACGATCACGCGCACCGGCTTGGACGGCCACTGCTGCGCGAACGCGCTGGCCGCAAATGCCGCCGCGACTAGTGCGAAAAGAGCTGTTTTCATTACTTTTGCCT
Source organism: uncultured bacterium (assembly GCA_965233185.1). Lineage (GTDB taxonomy): Bacteria > Pseudomonadota > Gammaproteobacteria > Burkholderiales > SG8-39 > SCGC-AG-212-J23. Next base: position 17,456 of record CBDDSA010000048.1, on the reverse strand, counting down.
CTTCAGGAAGTCGCCGACGATGGCATTGAAGCGCGCCGGGTTCTGGATGTTGGCGATATGCGCTGCCTTTTCGATGGAGCGGTGCTGCGCCCCCGGCACTTTCTTGGCGAACCCCGCCATCAGGTCCGGCGGGCCGCCGATCTTGTCGTCGGCACCGCTCACGTACAAGGTGGGCGCCTTGAGCTGCGGAAGCTTGCTCTCGATGTCCAGGCCGAGGAACGCCGCGGTGACGCCCAGATAGCCGAGCGTCGTGGTGCCGCGGATCATGTTGCGGATCTTCTGCAGCTCTTCGGGATGCGTTGCCTTGAATTCTTCCGAGAACCAGCGCTGCGCCGTGGGCTCGACGATCACCTCGACGCCGTCCTTCGCAACGGCCTCGCGCAGCTTGTGCCACATTGCCGCGAAGTCGGGCACCATTTTGGCGCGGCAGCAGCAGGGCACCAGGGCGTTGACGCGGTGTGACTGGGCCAGGGCAAACGCCTGCACCAGCGCGCCGCCCAGGCCGAGGCCGACCAGGTGGGTCTTCTGGATGTTGAGCTCGTTCAGCAGGCCGAGCAGGTCGTTCACCAGGAGATCCATCGTGTAGTCGCCCTCGGTGGCCTGGGTATCGCCGTGGCCGCGCAGATCGTAGCGCAGGATGCGGAAAGCCTTGCCGAGCTCCGCGGCCTGGCTGTCCCACATGGTGAGATCGTTGGCAATGCCGGTGACGAAGGTGACGTACGGCGCGCCCTCCTTGCCGTCCACCTGGTAGGTAACCTTGATGCCGTTGACGTCGACCTGTGGCATGGGCTATCCCCTCCTCAGGAGAGTAATGCGGCGACCTGAGGCCACGGATCGGGCTGCAGGTTCTGGAATGGGGCCTGGTCCTCCGGCGTCATGCGCTCGAGCATCTCTTTCTTCACCGAGGGCCGCTCGCGCATGCGCGCATACCAGGCGGCCACGCCGGGACGCGCGTCCCACAGGCGCGACATTTTGAGCAGGTCGAGGCGCAGCACGTACGGGATGGCGGCGATGTCGGCGAGCGAGAACTCGCCGCCGGCGAGCCAGCCGCCGCGCGCCTGCTCGATCAGGCTCAGCAGCTTACCGTGATGCTCGAGCGCCTCGCGCGCGAATTGCGACTCGAGGCCGTGCAGGGCCACGTCGCGCTTGTACTCGGTGCGCTTCTTGAGCGGCGATTTCGCCAGCCGCTGCTCGATCTGCTCGGCAGTCAGGCCGGCGAACCAGGGCCGGAACGCGGTGGCGAAAGTCAGGATGGTGCAGGAGTTATGCACGTATTCGTCGACCAGCTTGTTGACGATGCGCACCCTGGCGCGCTCGTGCGGATCGCGCGGCATCAGCGCGGGGGACGGGAACGCTTCGTCCAGGTAATAGAGAATCACCGACGACTCGATGACCGGCCGCCCGTCGTGAACCAGCGTCGGCACCACGGCGTTCGGATTGAGCTGCATGTATTGCGCATCGAACTGGTCGCCGCGCAGCGTCATCAAATGCTCGCGGTAGTCCAGCCCTTTCTCCGCGAGCGCCACGCGTACCTTCTGGGCGCAGACGCTGTTGACGCTGTGGTAGAGCTCGATCAGCTGCGCGCTCCCTGGATGGCCTGCCAAACCCGCTGCGGCGTCGCCGGCATGTCCAGATGCTCGACGCCGAGCGGCCGCAATGCGTTCAGTATCGCAAGAATCACGGCCGGCGGGGCGCCAACGCAGCCGGCCTCCCCCACCCCCTTGACTCCCAGCGGGTTGGTCTTGGCCGGCACGTCGATGAAATCCAGCTCGTAGTGCAGCGGCAGGTCGTTCGCGCGCGGCATCGCGTAGTCCATGAAGCTCGCCGACAGCATCTGGCCCGACTCCCGGTCGAAGGCCACGTTCTCCATCAGGGCCTGGCCGATGCCCTGCGCCAGCGCGCCTTCGATCTGCCCGTGGCAGATCATCGGATTGATCACCCGGCCGACGTCGTCCACCACCGCGTAGCGGCCGATTTCGACCACGCCGGTCTCCACGTCGATCTCCACTTCGCAGACGTGGCAGCCGTTCGGGAAGGTGGGCGGCGCCGCCGACGATCCGCTCGCGTCCAGGCCGGTGCCGAACCGGGTGGTCGGGCCGGCCGGCCGGAAGAACGCCCGGGCAACCTCGGTAAGCGGCAGCGAGCGGTCGGTGCCTACGACGGTGAAACGGCCGGCCTGGAACTCGATGTCCTTGGGCGACGCCTCCATGAGATGCGCGGCCATGTCCTTCGCCTTCTCGATGATCGCGTCGGCCGCGCCCTTGAGCGCCGATCCGCCCAGCATGGCGCTGCGCGAGGCATAGGTGCCGCGCCCGAACGCCACGGCGTCGGTGTCGCCCTGGATGAGACGGATGTTCTCGAACGGCACGCCGAGCCATTCGCAGACGAGCTGCGCGTAGGTCGTGGCGTGTCCCTGGCCGTGCGAATGGGTACCCGCGACGATCGTCACCATGCCGCTCGGGTCGAAGCGCAGCTCCATGCGTTCGTTGAAGACGCCGGAATCCTCGAGGTAGTAGATCAGGGCCCGGCCGCGCAACCTGCCTTTTGCTGCGGAAGCTTCCTTTCGGGAAGCAAAGCCGCTCCAGTCGGCGATCTCGAGCGCGCGATCCGTGAGCTTCGCGAACTCGCCCGAGTCATAGGTCCATCCCACGGCCGCGCCGACGGTCCAGCCGGCGGTGGTGTTGTACGGCATCGCGCTCGGCGGGATGTAATTGCGCCGGCGCAACTCCACCGCGTCCATGCCCAGCTTGTGCGCCGCCTCGTCCATCAGCCGTTCCATGACGTACGAAGCTTCCGGGCGGCCGGCGCCGCGGTAAGGGCCGAGCGGCGTGGTGTGGGTGAAGGTCGCCTTGCTCGCCACGAGCAGGGCGGGTACCACGTACACGCTCGGGATGTTGCGCAGCGCGCACAGCACGGGCACCACGCCGGCATTGGTGACGTATGCGCCGACGGCGTGCAGCGCCTGCGCCCGCACGGCGAGGATCTTGCCGTTCTCGTCGAGCGCCATCTGCGCGCTGATCAGCTGGTCGCGGCCGTGGTTGTCGGTGAGGATCGATTCGGTGCGCGTGCCGACCCACTTCACCGGGCGACCGAGCTTGCGCGAGGCCCACAGCACCAGGCCGTCTTCGGGATAGATGTCGCCCTTCATGCCGAAGCCGCCCCCGACATCGGGGGAGATCACCCGCAGCCTGATCTCGGGAAGCTTGAGCACCGCGCCGGCGACGATGGAGCGCACGCCATGCGGATTCTGCGAGCTCGTGTAAAGCGTGTATGCATCGTCGGCGGCGTTGTAGTCGCCGAGGGTGGCGCGCGGCTCCAGGGTGTTCGCCGTGATGCGGTTGTTGTACAGCCGCACCGAGACCACGTGCTTCGCCTTGGCGAACGCGGCCTCGGTCGCCTCCTTGTTTCCCATCATGAGAGGGAATGCCAGGTTGCCCATGGCATTGTCGTCCCATACCTTGGGCGCGCCGTCTTTGGCCGCGTCTTCCACGTTCACTGCGGCAGGCAGCGGCTCGTAGTCCACCTCGACTTTCTCCGCGGCGATGCGCGCCTGCTCGGGCGAGCTCGCCACCACGAAGGCGACGCGGTCGCCGACATAGCGCACCTTGTGCGCCTCGAGCAGCGGCCGGAAGGTGCGATAGCCCTTGGGACCGCCCATGTCCTCCGGCATGAACAGCGGCGGGATGCCGCCCAGACCGTCCTTGCGTGCATCCTCTCCGGTGAGCACGCACGCGACCCCGGGCGTCGCCAGGGCGGCGCCGATGTCGATGCCGCGGATGCGGGCATGCGCGTGCGGCGACATGACGACCGCGCCGTGCAGCATGTGGGCCAGCTGTATGTCGTCGACGTAACGCGAGCGCCCGGTCAGGAAGCGCTGGTCTTCGACTCTGCGAACGGGCTGACCGATTCCGAAGCGGCTCATCTGCTACGATTTAACATGAACATGTTCATTTGGAAACAGCGATGAAGGAAGCGGCGCTGGTCACCGGGGCGGCGACCGGCATCGGCCGCGCCGCGGTACTGGCGCTCGCACGCGCAGGCTACGACGTCGCGCTGAATTATTCCAGCAGCCAGGCCGCGGCGCGCGAAACGGCCGCCGAGGCGCAGAAGGCAGGCGCGAAAACGCTTCTTGTGCGCTGCGACGTAAGCGACGAGCCGGGCGTGCGGCAGATGCTCGCCGCGGTCGAAGCCGAATTCGGGCGGCTCGATGTGCTCGTCAACAATGCCGGCACCACCGCAGCCTGGAAGCCCAGGGACCTGGAAACGCTGTCGCTGGCGGACTGGCACCGGGTGTTTGCGGTGAACGTGCGCGGCCTCTTCCAAGTCACCCGGGCTGCGGTTCGCCTGTTGAAGAACAGCCGCGGTTGCGTGGTCAACACGGCGAGCATCGTGGGCCTGCGCCCCGGCCCGCAGCCGCTGCCCTATGCCGCGAGCAAGGCCGCGGTGGTCAACCTCACCAGGACGCTCGCATGGAATCTCGCGCCCGAGATCCGCGTCAACGCGGTCGCGCCCGGCTGGATGGAAGGAGACTGGATGAAGCGCATGCTGAACGACAAGTACGAAGAGCTCATGGGCAAACGCGCCAAGGCCACGCCGCTGAAGCGCGTCGTGACGGCCGACGACGTGGCCGAGACCATGATGAGCCTGATCCGCTCGAACCGGTTCGTCACCGGCGAGGTCATCGTCATCGACGGCGGCTTCAGCGCCTCCACCTGAGCATGCTCGAAGGCGTCGTTCCGTTTCCTGCCGAGTTTGCCCGGCGCTACCGCGCGAAGGGCTACTGGCAGGACAAGTCGCTTGGCGAGGAATTCGCCGTAGTGTTCCGCACATACGCGTCCCGGGTGGCGCTTGTCGACGGCGAGCGCAGCTTCACCTACCAGGACATCGACCGCAAGAGCATCGAACGTCGCACGCCTAGCTGCCGGACGGGCGTTCCATCCTCGACCTGTTCAGGCCCCGTTTCATGCTCTTGCGCCTCGGCCGCCGGCCCCCGGACGTGCCGATGAACAGCCGCAGGATGCCGACAGTTTGGTGCAGACCCTTCGCGGATCGACGAAGGCCCGGGTCAGCGAATGAGCAGGAACGTCGACGCTGACGTACGCTAAAGCGAGGCCGCTCGACATGGTTGATGAAGCGGGATGGGCAATCTAGGATGTGCCATGACTTCTCCCACGGATCAGATCGCGGCGGATCTGCGCCGCGCACAGGAAACGCGTACGCCCTGTCCTCCCATTCGCAGCCGCCTGGCTGAGGGCGACGTAGAGGCGGCGTATCGCGTGCAGCAGGCGAATACAGATTTCTGGGTGCGCGCCGGGCGTCGCATCGTTGGCCGCAAGATCGGGCTGACCTCTCCCGCCGTGCAAAAACAGCTCGGCGTTTCGCAGCCGGACTACGGCGTTTTGTATGCCGACATGGCGGTCGGCGACTATGCCTCGATTCGCGCCGACGCGCTGCTCCAGCCGAAGGTGGAGGCCGAGATCGCTCTAGTCCTCGACCGACCGCTCGACCTAGCGCTGCCCACGGCCGCAGACTTGCTGCGCGCGGTAGCGTACGTAGTTCCGGCGATCGAAATCGTCGCCAGCCGCATCGCGAACTGGGACATCCGCATCGTCGACACCATCGCCGACAATGCCTCCAGCGGCGCCTTTGTCCTAGGCGGCCCGGCGCGGCGCATCGACGGCATTGACCTTACGGGCTGCGCAATGCAAATGCGCATCGGCGAAAGTGTGGTCTCCAGCGGCAGCGGGCGCGACTGCCTGGGCAGCCCGCTCAATGCGGCCGTCTGGCTTGCCGCACGCATGCAGCAGGTCGGCATGCCGCTGCAGGCCGGCGACGTGATCCTCACGGGTGCGCTCGGCAAAATGTCGGGCGTCAACGCTGGGGACACTGTCGCGGCGGAAATACAAGGAATTGGAACAGTGTCGGTAACGTTCGAGTAATGGCGATCGCTTGGGCACCGATTTCCAGTTCGGCGACCATGTCGGCGCGGGCCTGACCGCAGCGAAGGAAAAATCCCGCATCCAGAGATCCTGAATGCAGCGCTTTCACCGTTGCTCAGCGGACATTTGCACGATCTTGAGTTCGACCTGGTCGGCGTCCGGCCGGTCCAGCGCGGACCGGCATGCGCAACTCGAGGCCGCCATCCTCGCGGCGAGCGAGTCGCCGAACGTCGTCGAGCACGCGGCCAATCAGGAGGTACTGCTGACCCTTGTCGGCGCCTGCGCCAAGGCCTGCGCGCACGAACAGCGTGGTGCTGGGCGCGGCGGCCGACAGGCTGCCGTTCCCGGAGAAGGTGTTGCGCGACGAGGTGCTGCGCCGCTTCGGCCGCGGGGAGCTCGCGGCACGCAACGCGGCGGCGCTCGACGCCGGCTTATTTATTGTCCGACGATTGACGGACTAACCGCCCGGTGCGGCCACTCGCATGCGAGGCCAAACCATGAAACCGGCAAGGCGTTGATCGAAGACATGGGCGATCCAGCCGGCTGTGCGGCTTATGGCATATAGACCCGAAGCGGTGCGCTCGGGAAGGCCGATGGCGCGGCTGATTAGGACGAGTCCGCATTCAACGGTAGGCGTGGCGCCGCACTCTTTCTCGATCATTTCGATCGCTTCGGCCATCCGGCAAAAGGCAGCGAGGTCACGCCCGCGCGCGCATGCGAGCTTGATAAGGCAGCGTGCGCGCGGATCGCCCCGCGGATAGCGCGAACTACCTCGTTCCAGTCCTGGCACCGAGCGCCCGGCATCGAGCATGGTTCTCACCTTCGAGAGCAGCGCCTCGGGATGCGCATGCACCGGGAAGATCTGTTCGACGCGGTCGCAGACGCGTCCTGTAAGTGAAGCGGAATAGACGGACAGGGCGGCGTTGACGCCGGCGTGGACGTCCCCACCCGCGGACGCGGCGAGCCGCGCGGCGAGCGCGGGAGGATCCAGCTCATGGTCGGCCATGAGCACCAACAGGGCATCGAGTGCCTGCAGCGCTTCTGGCGATCGCCGCATGCCCAAGGCGCGCCCAATGCCTTCGCAGATAAGCTCCCCGTTCTCAAGCTTGACGAAAGTTCGCTTCGCAATCGCCAGCCCGAACGCGCCCGCCATGGTTCTCAGAATCCGGCGGGCCGAGATCACCGGTGCCCCGCCGGCCCGAAAGCGATCGCTCCGGCTGCCTTCTGCGATTCCGAGGGCCAGGACGGCGTGCGCGAGAACGTGGATCAGGTGCGGACGCTGATGAAGGCGCGCGGCGCCATCGAGAAGCGACGCCAAGTGCGAGGGAATGGCATCAACAGTCCAACCTACCGGTTCATCGACCCACTCTCCGGTCCAAAGGTACTCGGAAACGCTCTCGAAGGTGCAGCGTTCGTTCACGAGGCTCAGCGCCGAGCGCGAGCGGTAGCGGTGGCCGTCTTCGGCTATCGTGGTTATGGATCGTGGCCAGACCACGCGGGTTCCGGCCGCGGGACTATGGCCCTGCCGCGCACGGCGGCGCGCGGCTGCCCTAGCGCTCATGCGCTCGATGTCTTCGCGTAAATAGAGGCTGGCGCGGCCGTCCGGGTGCCGCATGCCCCTCACTTGGCCGCGGCTCACGTAGCAATAGAGCGTCTGCGGCTTCACGTCGAGGATCTGCAGGGCTTCGTCGCGGCGCAGGTAATCAGGTTTTGGCGGCGTGCTGGCCGGAGCGAGCGCTTTCATTCTGCGACCCATGTTGATCGAGATCTTAATCAACATTGCGCAATATGTCCGGCGTTTTTACATTGACAGCGTGACCGGCCCCCTCTCCGGATTGCGCGTCATGGAATTGTCGGCCATCGGACCGGTGCCCTTTTGCGGAATGCTGTTCTCCGATATGGGCGCGGACGTACTGCGGCTAGATCGGCTCTACGACGCCGCGCTCGGCATCGGCAAGGACTCCCGATTCGATGTATTCGGCCGCGGTAAGCGATCCGTGGCAGTGGATCTGAAGCGACGGCAGCACGCGGACCTGGCGCTCGCGCTTGCCGAGCGGGCCGACATCCTCATAGAGGGTTACCGCCCCGGCGTGATGGAGCGGCTGGGCCTCGGGCCGGAGGTCTGCCTTGCGCGCAACCCGCGCCTCGTGTTCGGGCGCATGTCGGGCTGGGGCCAGCACGGACCGCTCGCCATGGAAGCGGGTCACGACATCAATTACATCGCCCTGAGTGGCGCATTGCATGCGATGGGCCGGCCGCAGGACCCGCCATCACCGCCGCTTGCGATCGTGGGCGATTTCGCGGGTGGCGCAATGATGCTGGCTTTCGGCCTCATGTGCGCCTTGCTGGAAGCGAGGCACTCCGGAGCTGGACAGGTCGTCGACGCGGCCACCTTCGACGGCGTGAACCTGCTTATGGCGCCTTTCCACGCCCTTCTCGATTCGGGCCGCTGGGACGATCGGCGGGGCGCGAATGTCTTGGATGGTGGCGCGCCCTGGTACGACAGCTACGAAACGCGCGATGGCAAGTACATAGCGGTCGGCGCTATAGAAGACAAGTTCTACGCGGAATTTCTCCGCGTCCTTGGGCTCGATCGCGCGTCCTTGCCCGACCGGCATGACCGGAGCCAGTGGCCGGTGCTGCGCCATGCTTTTTCTACGGCGTTCAAGCGCCGCAGCCGCGACGAGTGGGGCATGCTCTTCCGGGGCACGGACGCATGCGTCACGCCAGTGCTTTCCCTGCGGGAGGTTCCTGGCCATCCGCATGCCGTGACGCGCGGCAGCTTTGTCTTTGCCAACGGGTTCGCACAGCCGGCGCCCAGCCCGAGGCTATCGCGCACGCCTGCACGAATCGGCGTCAAGGCACCGCAGCCCGGCGAAAGCGGCGAAGCCGCGCTGCTGGAGTGGGGTCTGAGTCACACGGACGTCGCCGGCTTCAGGGAATGCGGCGGCGTCTGCACTTGAGGAAAGAATAGTGTCCTATGAGCTGACAGAGCAGCAACGGCTTATCCGAGCTTCCGTGAGGGAGATTGCGCAGAAGCATTTCAGACCGAAGGCCCAGGAAGTGGACCGCCTGCGCCGCCCTCCGGTGGAGAACCTGAAGATCCTCGCGGAAAACGGCTTTTCGGGCGTATTCGTTCCGGAGCAGTACGGTGGGCCGGGACTCGGACTCCTGGAGATAGTGCTGATCGTCGAGGAAGTGGCGCGCTGCTGTGCGAACACGGCGATTCTGATCGGCTGCACCGACGGCGCCACGCCGCGCGCGATTTTGCATCTAGGAACTGAAAAGCAGAAGCGCGAGCTCCTTCCGCGCATCGTCCGCGGCGAGCTACCTTGCGCCTGGGGCATGTCCGAACCCAACGCGGGGTCAGACGTTGGCAGCCTGCAATGCAAGGCCGTCCTCGACGGCGATACTTACCTCATCAACGGCAGCAAGATGTGGTGCTCCTGCGCCCAGGTATCAGATCTCTTCCTCGTGCTCGTCCGGTTCGACGGCATCCCTGGCATGAAGGGTGTGGGCGCGCTGCTGGTGCCGCGGGATGCGCCCGGATTTTCGGTGGGCAAGCATGTTAATCTTTTCGGCTTCCGCGGGACGGGCATGGCGGAGCTGGTTTTCGAGAATTGCCGCGTGCCGCGCGAGAATCTAATTCTTCCGGCCGGACGGATGCGCTCATTGTTGGAGGTATTCAATTCCGATCGCATCGCGACGAACCCGCCGATCTGCCTTGGCGTGGCCCAGGCGGCATTCGAGGCCGCCGTCGACTATGCGAAGCAGCGGATTCAATTCGGCAAGCCCATCGCTGAGCAGCAGGGCATCCAGTGGAAGCTCGCCGACATGGCTATCGACCTAGAGGCAGGCCGGGCGCTGCTGTACCGGGCGGCCGCCCGCGTCGACAATGGCGCGCCCTCTGGCATCGATGCCTCGATTACCAAGACCTTCCTGAACGAAATGTCCCGTCGCGTGACGGACCAGGCGATGCAGATCTTCGGCACGATAGGACTGTCAGAGGAACTGCCGATGCAGCGGATGGTGCGCGACGTTCGGGGGATGTCGCTCGGATACGGGACGACTGAAATCCACCGCAACCTCATCGCGAAAGAAATTCTGGATGGACGCTACAGCGAGGTCTGAAACCATTCGCATCGAGGCGGGCGCGGGGTCCTTCCGGGGCTATCTCGCGCAGCCCGCCGAGCCGACCCGCCGGGCCGTCGTGGTGCTGCAGGAAATCTTCGGCGTCACGCGCAAGATCCGCGGCTATTGCGATCTATTCGGCAGTGCCGGCTATGACGCGCTTGCTCCGGACATGTTCTGGCGGACGGAGCCCGGGGTCGAGTTATCGCACTCCGAGAGCGACCTCGCCAAGGCCTTTTCGCTGCTGGGCCGGTTCAGCGACTCGGACGCCATGAAAGACATCGACGTCTGCATCGCCATGCTGAAGAGCCGCGGCGCGCAGAAAGTCGCCGTCGTCGGCTTTTGCCTGGGCGGCAAGCTGGCCGCGCTGGCCGCGGCGCGCGGGAAGGCGGACGCGGCCGTCAGCTTTTACGGCGTCGGCCTGGAAAAGCACCTGGATGCTCTGCGCAGGCTTCGCTGTCCGCTCCAGATGCACTTCGGCGGGAAGGATTCATACGTGCCGGAAGCGGCACGCATCGCCATCTCGGCCGGCCTGGAGGAGCGCGCGCGTGGCAACATGCACGTCTATCCGGAAGCGGGCCACGCCTTCTTCCGCGCCGACTTGAAGGACGACGACTCCGCGGCCGCGTGGTCGCGGACCAAGGCATTCCTCGATTCGCATTTGGGCGATCGAAAATCAACACAGGAGGAGTCCACATGACCGCAATGACACGCAGGACGGTTCTGAAATTCGGCTCTGCTTTTGCCTTGCTGGCGCCGTTGGCGCCGTTGCATGCCCAGAGCTATCCGAGCAGGCCGATTCGCTTCATCGTGCCCTATGCTCCGGGCGGCGGGGCGGACGTCGCCTGCCGGATCATCGCGCAGAAAATGTCCGAATCGATGGGCCAGCCGGTGATCGTCGAGAACCGCCCGGGCGCGAGCGAGATCATCGGCAACCAGGCGCTCGCGCAATCCGCGCCTGACGGGCACACCGTGGGATTCATCAGCAACTCGCTGGCGATCAACGCGACGTTGCAGCCGAAGATGCCCTTCGATCCCCAGCGCGACATCATTCCGGTCACCCGGCTGGTGAACATACCCCTGATCATGGTGGTGCCGCCCTCACTGCCCGTTAATTCGGTCAAGGAGCTGGTCGCGCTCGCCAAAGCCCAGCCCGGCAAGCTGAACTACGCCTCGTTCGGCATCGGCGGCCCACACGCACTGGCCATGGAATGGTTCAAGACCGTCACCGGAACCGACATCGTGGCAGTCACCTACAAAGGGGTCGCGCCGGGCATGGGGGCGCTGGCGAGCGGCGAGGTGCAGGTCATGCTGACCGGCCTCACCGGCGCCATGGCGCAGATCAAGGCCGGCAAGATCAAGCCGATCGCCGTCACGTCCTCCAAAGGCGTTGCCGTCATGCCGGACATCCCGCCGATAGCGCGTGACTACCCCGAGTACGATCTCAGCACGTGGTACGGACTCGGGGTTCCGGCCGGCACGCCGGCGAATGTCGTCAACCGCATCCACGACGAGGTGACCCGTGCATTGAATGCGCCGGACGTCCGCCAGCGCTTTGATGGCTTGGGCGTCGAGACCTCTCCGATGCCGCAGGAGGCGTTCATTGCGCTGCTGCGCCAGGAGATCCAATTGTGGGCCAAGGTCATCAAGGCCGCGCGCGTCACCGTCAACTGAAGCGCAGCGTGCGAGCCGGGACCGGGGGCGGATAACGATGGATGTACTGCACGGCGCCCGGGTTGTCGACCTTGGCAACTTCATCACCGGCCCTTATGCCGCGATGCTGCTCGGCGAGCTCGGGGCGGACGTGATCAAGGTCGAGCGACCCGGCACCGGCGATCCATTCCGGTCTTTCAGGGAGGGGCTCTACAGCCCTCACTTCCAGTCCCATAACCGCCACAAACGCAGCGCGGTAATCGATGTCACGAAACCCGCCGGTCTGGGGCTCGTTTATGACCTTCTCGGAACCGCGGACGTCGTCGTGCTCAATAATCGGCCCGGCGTGTCCGAACGGATGGGTTTGGGGTTCGACAAGCTCCATCAGCTAAACGCCAGGCTGATCTACTGCTCCATCACCGGTTTCGGCCCCGACGGTCCGTACGCCTCTCGACCGGCGTACGACAATGTCGGCCAAACCCTGTCCGGGTGGCTGTCCCTCTTCCATATGGGAGGCGACCCCAGAATCGCGGGGCCGGCAGTGACCGATGCGCTCACCGGCGTTTTCGCCTGCATCGGCATACTGGGTGCACTGGTCGAGCGTCAGCACAGCGGCGTGGGTCGGCGGGTGGAGATCAGCATGCTCGAGGCGACGCTGGCATTCGCCACGGAGCCGATCGGGCAATATCTCGCGACCGGCAAGCCGCCCGAGCCCTTCAGCCGCGGCGCCATGTCGCAGGCCTATATCCTCGCCTGCGAGGACGGAAAGCGCCTCGGCCTCCACATGTCTTCGCCGGACAAGTTCTGGGAAGGACTCGCAAAGGCGATCGCGAGGCCGGATCTTCTTAAGAAATACCCCGACCGTAGCGCCCGCGTGGCGCACTACAAGGACATTGCCGACGAGTTGTCGCGGGTCTTCGCAACCCGGCCGCGCGACGAGTGGGTCTCGCTGCTAGAGAGTAACGACGTGCCGTTCGCGACCGAGCGGCTGATCAACGAGTTGCAGGACGATCCTCAGATTCGTCATCTCGACCTTATTCGCGCGGCGACTCACCCGAACTACGGGCGCGTGCGTGGGCTGGCGCGTCCGATTCGCTATGACGGTCAGAGGGAAAAGACCATGCGCCCGGCACCCGATCTCGGCGAGCATACCGAGGAGGTGCTGCGCGAGATCGGTAAATCCCCAAGCGACATCGACGAGCTTCGGAAGAAGGGCGTCCTCTGATGGATTTCGTGATTCCCGAGGAGCTAAGGATGTTGCGCGAGTCGGCGCGGCGCTTTGTCGCCGAAGAGTTGTTGCCGCTCGAAGCAGCCCATGCTCAGGCGCACGATATTCCCGACGATGTGCGTGCACGGCTGCAGGCCCGCGCCAAGGAGCTCGGATTCTGGGCATTCGATCTTCCCGAGGAGTACGGCGGCGGCGGCGTCGGAGCGCTCGGGATGTGTCTCGTATTCGAGGAGCTCGCGCAGTGCAACATTCCCGCGTTTCGCGCGCCGACCGTCTTCACGCCGTTTCTCGGGCCGGTCCTGTTTCACGGCAACGAGGCTCAGAAGGGGAAGTACCTGTTACCCGTAGTCCGCGGCGAGAAACGCACGGCGTTCGCGCTGACCGAGGCGAGCGGCGGCTCCGATCCGGCCAACATGGCGACGCGCGCTGTGCGCGAAGGCAGCACCTGGGTCATCAACGGCGCGAAGATCTTTATCACCGGCGCCGACAAAGCCGATTTCGTTCAGCTGTTCGCGCGCACCGAGGGCAAGGGGCGCAATGGCATCACTTGCTTCCTTATCGACAAAGGCACGCCCGGCATGCGGCTCGGCCAGCAGTTCGACCTGATGTCGCCCGACCGGCCGTGGGAGCTCGTGCTCGAGAACGTGCGGGTGCCGCAGAGCCAGGTGGTGGGGGAAGTTGGCCAGGGTTGGAACCTCGCGCGGGAGTTCCTCGACATGGGACGGCTGATCCACGGACCGAAGGCAGTCGGCCGTGCCACCCGCGCACTGCGCCTGGCGATCGACTGGGCCAAGCAGCGCAAGACCTTCGGTGCGCCGCTAGCGTCCCGGCAAGCGATCCAGTGGATGATCGCCGATTCCGAGGTTGAGCTGCACGCTGCGCGGCTCATGGTCTATCACGCGGCCGGTAAGGCCGATCGCCGCGAGCCGTATCACACCGAAGCGTCGATGGTGAAGCTGTATGCCGACGAGATGATGCTGCGTGTCATCGACCGAGCGATCCAGATCCACGGCGGAATGGGACTCTCGCGCGAGCTGCCGCTCGAACTGATGTACCGCGATGCGCGCTCGCGTCTGATAACCGAAGGTTCGCAGGAAATGCAGCGGATGATAATTGCCTCTGAGCTCCTATCCGGGGGCGGTCAGATAGAGCGTTTTTAAGGCGATTCATATGCGACAAAATAAACCGATCCGCTCCAATCTGTGCGTGAGCAGCCCCGACCGCATCGTGGTGCAGGGCCTCGACCTGCCGAACGAGATCCTCGGCAAGCTGAGCCTTGGCGACATGGCTTGGCTGGAGATCACTGGCAAGGCGCCAACGAGGCAACAGTCCGCAGTGTTCAACTCGCTCCTCGTCACGCTGGTCGAGCATGGCATGACGCCCATGGCGATCGCGACCCGTTTGGTATACCTCGGCGCACCCGAGTCGCTCCAGTCCGCGGTCGCCGCCGGACTTTGCGGCCTCGGCACCGTGTTCGCCGGCACTGCCGAAGGAGCCGCGAAGATGCTCCAGGAAGGCATCGCCTCGGCGGGCGATCGCGACCTCCGGGCGGTAGCGGCGGACATCGTGGCGAGTTTCCGTAACGAAAAGCGCGGCATCCCGGGGCTCGGCCATCCAGTGCACAAGCCGATCGATCCGCGCACGCCGCGCCTTTTCGAGATTGCCCGCGAGAACGGCTATGAGGGACCGCATGTGGAGCTGATGAAGCTCATCGCCACGGAGGCCGAGCGGGTCATGAAGCGATCGCTGCCAATCAACGCCACCGGCGCCATCGGCGCCCTGGCAAGCGAGCTGGGCCTGGATTGGAGGCTGTGCCGAGGAATCGCGGTCATCGGGCGCGCGGTCGGTCTGGTGGGGCATATCGCCGAGGAACTGCGCAACCCAATTGCCACCGAGATCTACGAGCGCTTGGACTATGAGGCAAGCGAACATCTACGGTAGGCAGTTCGAGCCTCGAGGACCGAACACCAGTTCAACGTCAACCAGCGCGGCACCAAGCAGCGGCCGCTGACCCAGGCGCAGCGCCTTCGCAACCGGCGGCTGTCTCGGATTCGGGCGCTGGTCGAGCATCCGTTTCGCGTGGTCAAGCGCCTGTGGGGGCACGCAAGCGTGCGCTACGCGGGATCGCGAAGAATCTCGCCCAGATGAACGCCCTGTTCGGCCTGGCCAACCTGTACCTGGTGAAGCGGACATGATGTTCTCGTCATAGATAAATCCCTCGGCGAGGCTCGCCTGTCCGTGCGTGCAGAGATCCTGCATGGCGTAGATCGTTCCATCCATCGAATACAGGCACCTTCCTCCCCCGAGCACGACGCGCAGCGCCCCTCTTCCGGCACCTCGCCCACGCTCGCCACCGCAACCCACGGCATCGAGGCGTACAGGCTCGGATTGACGGTGACGGCGAATGACCCGGCGATCATCAGCGTGTAGCCGTCGGGCGGCGATTTGGCGACCGCCGCCATGCCGATGTTGGCGCCTGCGCCCGGGCGGTTTTCCACCACCATCTGCTGCCCCCACAGCTCGCTCAGCTCGCGCGCAAAATACCTTCCGAGCGTGTCATTCGGTCCGCCGGCGCGCGGTATCGAAACTGGCGCCTTCTACATGCCGGAGTCGCGCGAAAAGATGACCCGCGGTCCCAAGCGCCAGTTGACGAGCGACCCGGCTGGGACAGCGTTTTCGCCTCCGGCGATGAAGCGCCCGTACCGCTTCTCGCCGGGGCCCGCGGCGCGGAAGTGGTGCTGCTCCAGCTCCCGGTCAAGGCGGCGCCGTACCGGGCCTCAAGCCGGTGAATAACGTTTCTTCGATTCTCGGATCATCGCGAGCAGCGCCCGGCCCGGGTCGCGCCCCTCGCGCAACGCGCGCTTCTTGGTCTGCACCCATGTCTCGAGATCGGCGTAGGCCTGTTTCGTGTGCCGGTTCCAGTCGGGATCGATCGGCACCGTCAGCTCGAGGCGGATGCCGTTGGGGTCGTGAAAGTAGATGCTCTCGATCATTCCCTTGTGATCCACCGGACCCAGCACCTCGACACCGCATTCTTTCAGCCAGTCCCGCCAGCGTGCGAGCTCCTGCCGGTCCGAGACCTGCAGCGCAACATGGTTGAAGGTGTCGTAGGCAGGGTGCGCCGACTTCGCCGCGGGCGGCAGATCGGTGCATTCGAAAAACGCAAGGGTGGAGCCATCGGCCATGCGAAAGAAAATATGGAAGTAGGGGAATTCCTCGCCGGTCGAGGGCACGCGATCGTCGAAGATGGTGCTCGCGAGCTCCATGCCGAGGACGCGGGTGTAGAAGTCCGCGGTCGCAGCGACGTCATGCGTCACATAGGCGAGATGGTTGAGCATGCGAGGCGTGAGCTTCATGCCGCGATTTTCCTTTCTGCGGGGGTCATGTACGCGCCTTTGCAGAATAGAAGGGGAAGATCCTCTGATGCCCCAGTCGAAAAACGCTCTACCTGCCCGATGAGGATTCCGTGGTCACCTTCGATATGGCAGCCGATGGTTGCACATTCGAAGTACGCCACGCAGTCCGCCAGCAAGGGGACTTCGCCAAGGCCTCCGCGCACATCCAATCCGGCGAACTTCTCTTCCGCCCGGCCCGCGAACCGGGTTGCGAGCCCGACCTGGGTCGCGGCCAGCACGTTGACCGCGAAGCGCTCGCCACGGCAAAACTCGTCGAAGAGCCGGCTGCATCGGCGCAGGCTCCACGAAACGAGCGGTGGTTCCAGCGAAACCGAGGCGAAGGAGTTGGCGGTCAGGCCGATCCACTGACCGCCGCGGCCGCGCGCCGTGATCACCGTTACACCGGTCGGGAATCGCCCGAGCGCTCGGCGAAATTGTGTCGCATCGGGAGCCGCGCTCATGACGCCAGCGCCATCCCCCCGACGCGCGAAGCGACCCGCGGCATGACTTCGCGCGCGAACAGCGTCATCGAGCGCCCGACCAGCGCCGGATCGAGGCCGCCGAAGTTGTGCATGGTAGCGACGTGGCGGATGCCCATCTCGTGCAGCCGGCAAAGCTTTTTCGCCACCGTTTCGGCCGAGCCAAAGAGGCAGATGCCGTTGGCGATGATGTCTTCGTACGTGTGCTTCGCGGCGTAAAGCCGCGTGGCGACATAGAGGTCGTACGCCGCCTTGGCCTGCTCGCGCGCCTCATCGTCGGTTTTCGCGACGTAGGTATGCAGCGTGAAGACATGGTCATCGTCGTCGGCCGCAAGCCCGGCCTCGGCACGGCCGCGACGATACTCTGCCAGCATGGTGCCCATGTCGTCGAAGTCCTTGCAGGACGCATAGGGCACGGTAAAGATGCGGTTCGCCTGCTTCCCGACGTGATAGGCGGCCTCCCGCGCGAGGACCGCCACGTAGATCGGCGGTACGCGCCCCTGGTGGGGCAGCACGTTCAGCACGACTTTGTCGCTCGCGGAGAACCGCCCCCTGTAGGACAGCGTCTCCCCGGCCATCAGGCGCTTGACGATGTCGAGGTTCTCGTTGAAGCGGTCGCGCTTCTCCTTCG
>CBDDSA010000047.1:0-6392 GCA_965233185.1 uncultured bacterium | reverse complement strand
CGCCATGCACGTTCACCTTGTCGTGCGGCAGCGCGTGCTCCCGCATGGCCGCCATCGCCACCACGGCGAAGGCTTCGTTGATCTCGTAGAGATCGACCTGGCTTGCCGTCCAGCCCGTTTTCTCGAACAGCTTGCGCATGGCGCCGACCGGCGCGGTGGTGAACCAGCCGGGCTCCTGCGCGTGCGTGGCATGCCCGACGATGGTGGCCAGCGGCTCCAGCCCGCGCTGCTCGGCGCTGGAGCGGCGCATCAGCACCAGCGCCGCCGCGCCGTCGGAGATGGAGCTCGAGTTGGCCGCGGTCACTGTGCCGTCCTTGCGGAAGGCGGCTTTGAGCGTGGGGATCTTCTGCAGGTTGGCCTTGAAGGGCTGCTCGTCGGTCTCGATGAACTTCTCGTCCTTGCCGGCCTTGAGCGCGATCGGCGTGGTCTCCCAGGCGAACCAGCCTTCCTTGTTCGCCTGCTGCGCCCGGGTGAGCGAGGTAATGGCGAACTGGTCCTGGGCTTCGCGCGAAAACGCGTACTTCGAGGCGCATTCCTCGGCGAAGCTGCCCATCAGCCGCCCCTTCTCGTAGGCGTCCTCGAGGCCGTCGTAGAACATGTGGTCGAGGAGCTGCGCGTGGCCCATGCGCAGCCCGGCGCGCGCCTTCGGAAGGAGG
This sequence comes from uncultured bacterium, assembly GCA_965233185.1. Classification (GTDB taxonomy): domain Bacteria; phylum Pseudomonadota; class Gammaproteobacteria; order Burkholderiales; family SG8-39; genus SCGC-AG-212-J23. The sequence continues at coordinate 5,736 of CBDDSA010000047.1, read as the reverse complement.
TAGGGGGCGTTGGTCATCGATTCCATTCCGCCCGCGACTACGACGTCGACAGAATGAGAAAGAAGCGAATCATGCGCCAGCATGGCGGCCTTCATGCCCGAGCCGCACATCTTGTTGATGGTGGTGCAGGCGGTGGCGAGCGGCAGGCCCGCGCCGAGCGCGGCCTGGCGCGCGGGCGCCTGGCCCTGGCCCGCCGGCAGCACGCACCCCATGAGCACTTCCTGCACATCCTCGGGCCGCAGCCGGGCGCGCTCCACCGCGGCGCGGATGGCCGCCGCGCCCAGCTCGGGCGCGCTGAAGCCCTTGAGCTCTCCCTGGAAGCCGCCCATCGGCGTGCGCGCGGCGGAGACGATGACAATCGGGTCGGTTTTCATGGCGACAGTCCTTTCAGGTCGTTCAGCGAGGCGCGAAGCTCCCCTTCCATTTTTCTTATCAGCTCGGCGGCCGGCAACGCACGGGACAGCGCGGCAGCCTGGCCGGCCCACAGCGCGATGAAGTCCGGCTGGCCGGCTTTGGCGGACGCCTGGCGCAGCTTGCCGGTCACGCTGTTCTGGGCCGGAAAGGCGAGCTGCGGCTTGTCCTGCATCTCGCGCATGAAGCGGTTGGCGAGCCCGCGCGCCGGCTTGCCGGAAAATTTCTCGGTCACGCGCGTGTCGTCCTCGGTCGTCTTCAGCAGCAGGTCCTTGTGCACTTGCGCCGCGCCGCTCTCGGGACAGGGAATGAAGGCGGTGCCGAGCTGCGCCGCCTGCGCGCCCAGCGCAAGCACCGCCGCGATGCCGGCGCCGTCCATGATGCCGCCGGCGGCCACCACCGGCAGCTTCACCGCGCGCACGATCATGCGGGTGAGCGCGAGCGTGCCGGTGAGCGACTGGTACGGGTCGCGCAGATAGCTCCCGCGATGCCCGCCCGCTTCGCCGCCCTGCGCGATGACAAAGTCGAAGCCGGCCGCCTCCAGCCCCTGCGCCTCGGCCACGCAGTTCGCGCTTCCGCCGACCAGGATATTTTGGTTTTTGAAGCGGCGGACTCCCGCCGATGGAAGGCTTCCGAGGTGAACCGTGAAAACCGCCGGCCGGATTTCCTCAACGGCCGCGAGCTGTTCTTCCAAGCTCGGCGCATACGGGGCGGCGACCGGCTGGGGCGCCGGCAGGCCGAGCTCGGTGTAGTAGCCGGCCACCGCCTCGAGCGCGGCGCGCTGCGCGGCCGGCGCGATGGGATCCGGCTGCGGGGACACGAAAAGATTGATACCGAAAGGCGCGCTTGTGCGCTCGCGCACCCAGGCGGCCTGGCGCTTCATGTCCGCCGGCTGGGTATAAGCAAAACCGAACGAGCCCAGCACGCCGGCCGCCGAGCACGCCGCGACGAGTTCCTGTGTGCTCGGGCCGCCGGCCATGGGTGCGGCGATGATGGGCAGACGGATACCAAGCTTGCCTGCGAAAGGCGTCATTGGGTTTCCGAGAAAAGCTCGCGGCCGATCAGCCAGCGGCGGATTTCCGAGGTGCCGGCGCCGATCTCGTAGAGCTTGGCGTCGCGCCACAGGCGGCCGGTGGGCGTCTCGTTGATGTAGCCCATGCCGCCGAGCGCCTGGATCGCCTCGCCGGCCATCCAGGTGGCCTTTTCCGCGGCGTACAGGATGGCGCCGGCGGCGTCCTTGCGCGTGGTTTCGTTCCGGTCCAGGGCCTGGCCGACCGCGTAGACGTAGGCGCGGCAGGCGGAGAAGGTGGTGTACATGTCGGCGAGCTTGCCCTGCATGAGCTGGAACTCGCCGATCGGCTGGCCGAACTGCTTGCGCTCGTGCACGTAGGGCAGGACCGCGTCCAGGCAGGCGGCCATGATGCCCAGCGGCCCGCCGGCGAGCACGGCGCGCTCGTAGTCCAGGCCGGACATGAGGACCTTTACGCCTTCTCCGTCCTTGCCCAGAACTTGGTCTACTGATAATTCACAGTCCCGGAAGACAAGCTCGCAAGTGTTCGAGCCACGCATGCCGAGCTTGTCCAGCTTCTGCGCGGTCGAGAAGCCCTTCATGCCCTTCTCGACGAGAAACGCGCTGATGCCGCGGTCGCTGGTCTTGCCGTAGACCACCAGCACGTCCGCATCCGGGCCATTGGTGATCCACATCTTGTTGCCGTTGAGGAGGTAGCGCTCGCCACGCCGTTCAGCTTTTAGCTTCATTGAAACAACATCTGATCCGGCACCGGGTTCGGACATCGCCAGCGCGCCGACGTGCTCCCCCGAGATCAGCTTCGGCAGGTACTTGCGCTTCTGCGCCTCGCTGCCGTTGCGCCGGATCTGGTTCACGCACAGGTTGGAATGCGCGCCGTAGGAAAGCCCGACCGACGCCGAGGCGCGCGAGATCTCCTCCATCGCCACGATGTGCGCGAGGTAGCCCATCGCCGTGCCGCCGTACTCTTCCTCGACCGTGACGCCGAGCAGGCCGAGCGCGCCGAGCTTGCGCCACAGGTCGGGCGGGAACTCGTTCGCCTGGTCGATGTGCGCCGCGCGCGGCGCGATCTCCTTGGCGGCGAACTGCCGCACGCTGTCGCGCAGCATGGCGATGGCCTCGCCATGATCGAAGCGCAGCAGGTTCACTCGGGCGTATCCGGCGTGTTGGCGAGCATCATCAAAGTCTGCTGCATCGAGGCGACGTGCTTGCCGTCCTCGGCGTACACCTCGGCGCGCGCGATGCTGAGCGTGCGGCCGGGCTTGATCACCTGACCCTTGGCGACCAGCGAGCCGCGCGCCGGGGAGAGGATGTTGATCTTGTATTCCACGGTCACCAGCGAGCAGCCCGCCGGCATGAGCGAGAACGCGCTGTAGCCGCAGGCGGTATCGGCGATCATGCCGAGGATACCGCCATGCACGTAGCCTTTCTGCTGCGTGAGGTCATCGCGAAACGGCAGGCGCACCTCGGCGTAGCCGGGCTCCACCACGGCGAGCGTCGCGCCGATCAAGGTCATTGCTTTCTGGCGGGAAAAGCTCTCCCTGCAGCGTTGCTCGAACCCGGGATCGGCCGGCGCGTTCATCGTCGCGAGGTTACTTTACGTTAACGTAAACGTCAACCACGCAGGCGCTTTTTCACTTTCTTTTCAAAGGCCTCGAGCTCGGCGAGCTGCGCTTCCAGGTCCTGCCGCTGGCGGTTGAGGCTCGCCTTGTGCGCATCCAGCACCGCCAGGAAGCGCTCGAGCTGCGGGCGCTCGTCGCGCCCCGGCTCGTACATGTCGATGAGCTCGCGGATCTCGGAGAGCGTCAGTCCCAGCCGCTTGCCGCGCAGCGTGAGCTTGAGCCGGGTGCGATCGCGCGGCGTGTAGATGCGCCGCTGGCCGTCGCGGCGCGGCGCGAGCAGACCCTGGTCCTCGTAGAAGCGGATGGCGCGCGGGGTGATGTCGAACTCGCGCGCCAGGTCGCTGATCGAGAACTCGGCGCGCTCCGTTTCCATGGTAACTTGGGGCTGATTTTATCTGATGTCCTCTCTTCAGTACCCTTGGCCGCAAACCCCGGCACCCGGCACGACGCTCGAAGTGGCGCCCGGCGTGCGCTGGCTCAGCATGCCGCTGCCCTTCCAGCTCGACCACATCAACCTGTGGCTCCTGGAGGACGAGGGCGGCTGGACCCTCGTGGACTGCGGCATAGGCGACGCCCCGACCCGCGCGCTTTGGGAGAAGATTTTTTTCGAGATGGAAAGCGTGAAGCGGGTGATTCTCACCCATTACCATCCGGACCACGCCGGCAATGCGGACTGGCTGTGCGAGCGCTTCGGCGTCCAGATGTGGACCACGCAGGGCGAGTACCTCACTGCGCATGCCGTGCGCTCCTCGAGCGCCGGCTATACCGGCGAGGCGGTGCTGTCGGTGTTCAAGAAAAACGGGCTCGACCCCGAGCGCAGCGCCGCCATGGCGCGCATGCGCGGCAACAACCGCTACGCCGAGCTGGTGCCCGAGTTTCCGCATGCCTACCGGCGCATCATCGAGGGCGACCGGGTGCGCATCGGCGGGCGCGACTGGCGCGCGATCATCGGCCATGGGCACGCGCCGGAGCACCTCTCCCTGTACTGCGAGGAGGCGAACATCCTCATCGCCGGCGACATGCTGCTGTCCACCATCTCCACCAACGTGAGCGTATGGTCCATCGATCCGGAGGGCGACCCGCTGCGCCTGTTCCTGGAGTCGGTGGCGCGCTATCGCGAGCTTCCCGAGGACGTGCTGGTGCTGCCTTCGCACGGCAGGCCGTTCCGCGGGGCGCACGCGCGGGTAAAACAGCTCGAGGAACACCACGATAAGAGATTCAAGGAACTGCTCGCCGTCCTGGATCAGCCCAAGAGCGCGAACGACCTGCTGCCGGTCCTGTTTCGCCGGCCGCTCGACGCCCACCAGACCTTTTTCGCCATGGGCGAGGCCATAGCCCACCTGCACTACCTTTACTACGCGGGTGAGGCGAAGCGCGCGGTCGGCGACGACGGCGTAGTGCGGTACGCTAGGGCATGAACCGTTCCGAAGAAGAAATGGCCGCGGTCTACCAGCAGGTGGCCGAGCGCTCCTCGAGGATCCTGGGCGAGTTCGCGCAGAAGCAGGCCCAAAGCCTGTCGGCCGCGGTGCGCGACGAGATGGGCATCGCCAAGGCGTTCATGGACCTCTACGCGCGCATGGCGAGCGATCCCGCGCTCATGGCGGCGATGTCGGCCAACCTGTGGATCGACTATGCGCGCCTGTGGCAGGCGAGCTGGATGAAGCTGCTCGGCATGCCGGCGGCGGCGGTGGCCGAGCCGGCCAAGGGCGACGCACGCTTCAAGGACGACGACTGGTCGTCCAATTTCGTCTTCGACTACATCAAGCAGTCGTATCTCATCGCCGCGCGGCACATCCAGCATGCGGTGGCGCAGGTCGACGACCTGTCGCCCGAGTCGGAGAAGAAGGTGGCGTTCTTCACGCGCCAGGCGGTGGACGCCCTCGCGCCGTCGAACTTCCTCATGACCAACCCGCAGGTGCTGCGCGAGACGATGCAAAGCGGCGGGCAGAACCTGGTGCGCGGCCTGAACAACCTGCTCTCCGACCTGGAGAAGGGCCGCGGCGAGCTGCATATCTCGATGACCGACGAGAGCGCCTTCCAGCTCGGCAGGAACGTCGCCACCACGCCGGGCAAGGTCGTGTTCCAGAACGACCTCATGCAGCTCATCCAGTACCTGCCCACCACCCAGGAGGTGTACAAGCGGCCGCTCGTGATCATCCCGCCGTGGATCAACAAGTACTACATCCTCGACCTGCGCGAGAAGAATTCCTTCATCCGCTGGGCGGTGGCGCAGGGCCACACGGTGTTCGTGGTGTCGTGGGTGAATCCGGATGCGCGCCTGGCGCAGAAAGGCTTCGACGACTACATGCTCGAAGGCGCCATCGGCGCGCTCGATGCCGTAGCGGAGCAAACCGGCGAGCGTGAGGTGAACTTCATCGGCTATTGCCTGGGCGGAACGCTGCTGGGCGCCGCCCTGGCCTATTTGTCTTCGAAAAAGGATAAGCGGGTAAAGACGGCGACTTTCTTTGTCAGCCTGCTGGACTTCTCGCAGCCGGGCGAGCTGGGCGTGTTCATCGACGAGGCGCAGGTGGCGAACCTCGAAAAGAAGATGAACGAGCGCGGCTACCTGGAGGGCTCGGAGATGGCGAGCACCTTCAACCTGCTGCGCGCGAACGACCTGGTGTGGTCGTTCGTGGTGAACAACTACCTGCTCGGCAAGGACCCGTTCCCGTTCGA
>CBDDSA010000046.1:0-31388 GCA_965233185.1 uncultured bacterium | reverse complement strand
CTCGGCGCGCGACGGGGCGGCCAGCTCCGCCGCCGCGGTCGGCGTCGGCGCCCGGCGGTCGGCGGCGAAATCCGCAATGGTGAAGTCGGTCTCGTGGCCAACGCCGACCACCACCGGAATCGGGCAGGCCCGGATGGCCCGCGCCACGGCTTCCTCGTTGAGCTGCCACAGGTCCTCCAGCGACCCGCCGCCGCGCACCAGCAGCAGCACGTCGCATTCGGCACGCGCGCCGGCGCGCGCCAGCATGGCGGCGATGCGCGCCGCCGCGCCTTCGCCCTGCACCGGCACCGGGTAGACGATCACCGGGATGGACGGATTGCGCCGCGCGAGCGTGGTGAGCACGTCGCGCAGCGCCGCCGCGGCGAGCGAAGTGAGGACTCCGATGCAGCGCGGATGCTCGGGCAGCGCGCGCCTGGCCGCCGGATTGAACAGGCCCTCCTGCTCCAGGCGGCTCTTCAGGCGCACGAACCGCTCGTAAAGCGGCCCGAGCCCGGCGCGGCGCATCCCCTCGACGGTGAGCTGGAACCGGCCGCGCGGCTCGTAGAGGCTGGCAAGGGCGCGTACCTCCACCTGCTCGCCGTTGCGCAGCTCGCCCTCGACCGTGGCCAGGCGGCTGCGAAACATCACGCAGTCGACCTGCGCGCCGTCGTCCTTGAGGGTGAAATAACAGTGGCCCGAGGGCGCGCGCGACACGTTCGACAGCTCGCCGCGCACCCACATCAGCGGGAAGCGCCGCTCCAGCGTATCGCGCACGCTGCGCAGCAGTTGCGACACGGTGACAACGCCGGCGGCAGGCGCTACAGGATCGCGGGGCAGGTCGTATTGCATGGAAGTCAACGGCGCCTGCGAGCCTACACTAATCCACACGCCGGCCGGTGCGGCGCCGCATTGCGCCCGGGTCCGGCGTGGACCCCGATTCTTTCGCGTAACGGCTTGTTCGCCCTCGGGAAAGCACTGCCCAATTTTTGACCGGAACCGTCTTCGCGTGCTTTGTGACAGGCATGCGTCGGCAAATTCCAAGACAATCCACAAACTTATCCACAGATTTTTGTGGATATCGCAGAATGCACTACACCAAGGCGCGCAAAGTTGCCGCTGCACGGCAGATTGCTTAAAGTCCAGCCCGGGGTACGCGGGACCCAATTACAAGGAAATACGGTTGTTCGCAATTATCCAGGCAGCGGGATGGCCCATCTGGCCGCTGCTCTTGGCCTCCGTCATCGCCGTCGCCCTGATCATCGAGCGCTCGATCAGCCTGCGCGCCAGGCGCATCGTGCCGCCCACGCTGTTCGAGCAGGTGGTATCGGTCTATCAGCGCCAGGGGGTGTCGGAGGACGTGCTCGACAAGCTGAGCAAGGACTCGCCGCTGGGCACGGTGCTCGCCGCCGGCCTGCGCAACCACAAAAGCTCGCGCTACGTGATGAAAGAAGCGATCGAGGGGGCCGGGCGCAGCGTCGCGCACCAGCTCGAGCGCTTCCTCACCACGCTGGGCACCATCGCCACCGCGGCGCCCCTGCTCGGCCTGTTCGGCACGCTGATCGGCATGATCGAGATTTTCGGCTCGCAGACGCCCGCCGGCGCCAACCCGCAGCAGCTTGCCCACGGCATCTCGATCGCGCTGTACAACGCGGCCTTCGGCATCGCCATCGCCATTCCGGCGCTCATTTTTTACCGCCACTTCAAGAACAAGGTCGACACCTGCGTGGTCGAGATGGAGCTGCAGGCCTCGAAGCTGGTGGATCTGCTGCACGGCGAGCGCCTGGACTTCCCGGGACAGCCGAGGCGGTGAACTTCCAGCGCGGCAGGGAGAAGGAGCCGCTCGAGATCAACCTCGTGCCGCTCATCGACGTGCTGCTGGTGATCCTCATCTTCCTCATGATCACCACCACCTACTCGAAGTACACGGAGCTGCAGATCCGCCTGCCTACGGCGGATGCCGAAAAGCAGCCCGAGCGGCCGGCGGAGATCGCGGTGCTGGTCAACGCGCAGGGCCACTACGTGGTGAACAAGCACGCGGTGGCGTTCCGCAGCGTCGAGCAGCTCGCCGACGAGCTGCGCCGCGCCGGCGGCAGCGCCCGGGAGCCGGTGGTGGTGATCAGCGCCGACGCCGCCGCCACGCACCAGGCCGTGGTGCGGGTCATGGAAGCGGCGCGCATCGCCGGCCTGTCGCAGATCACCTTCACCACGCAGTCCGCCCGGTAGCATGAAGCACTGGTACGGCCGCGGCCCGCTCGCTTGGCTGCTGTGGCCGGCCAGCCTCGCCTTCAACCTTGTCGTGCTGGCGAGGCGGCTTCTCTACTTCCTTCGCCTGCTGCCCAGCGCCCACCCCGGGATCCCCGTGATCGTGGTGGGCAACCTGAGCGTCGGCGGCAGCGGCAAGACGCCGCTGGTGCTGTGGATCGCCGAGCATCTGAAGCGGCACGGCTGGTCGCCGGCGATCGTGTCGCGCGGCTACGGAGGGAAGGTGGCCGGGCCGCGCGCCGCGACCGTGGCCGACGAGGCCGAGCAGGTGGGCGACGAGCCGATCCTGCTGTCGCGGCGCAGCGGCTGCCCGGTATGGGTCGGGGCGGACCGGCTGGCCGTCATCCAAGCCCTGCGTGCGGCGCACCCGGAGGTCGACGTGCTGGTCCTGGACGACGGCCTGCAGCACTACCGCCTGCGCCGCGACGTGGAGATCGCGGTGGTGGACGCCCGCGGCCTGGGCAACGGTTTCCTGCTTCCCGCCGGGCCGCTGCGCGAGCCGCGAAGGCGCCTCAAGTCCGTGGATGCCGTGGTTTCCAACCAGAATCCCGACATCCCGGGATTCGAGATGGCGCTGGAAGGCGAGACGCTGCATCGCATGACCGACGCGCGCGATCGGCGGCCGGCGCAATCGTTCGGCGGCCAGAAAGTGCACGCGGTGGCCGGCATCGGCAACCCGAACCGCTTCTTCCTGCACCTCGCGAAGCTCGGGGTACGCGTGGTGCCGCACCCGTTCCCCGACCATCACCCGCTCACCCCCGCGGAGCTCGACTTCGGCGCGGAGGCGCCGGTGATGATGACCGAGAAGGACGCGGTAAAATTGCGCCGCTACGGGCGCGCGAACTGGTGGGTGCTGCCGGTCACCGCGCGGCTCGATCCCGCCTTCGGCGACTGGCTCCTGGGCAAACTGCAGGGAAAACGGCATGGGCGTCGATCCAAAGCTGCTTGAGATCCTGGTCTGTCCCCTGTGCAAGGGCAAGCTCGTCTATCGCAAGGAGGCGAACGAGCTCGTGTGCCGCGCCGACCGCCTGGGCTACCCCGTGAAGGACGGCATTCCGGTCATGCTGGAAGAGGAAGCCCGCAAGCTTCCGCCCGAAGAAGAAGTGGTTTGACGTTCCACGTCATCATTCCGGCGCGCTTCGCATCGACGCGCTTCCCGGGGAAGCCCCTTGCCGATCTTGTGGGCAAGCCGATGGTGGTTCGCGTATGCGAGCGCGCCGCGGCGAGCGGCGCGGCCGATGTGCATGTCGCGACCGACGACGAGCGCATCGCCGCCGCCGTGCGCGCGCATGGGCACAAGGCCCTGATGACGCGCGCCGACCACCCTTCGGGCACCGACCGCCTGGCCGAGGCGGCGCAGCTCCTCGGCCTGGAGGAAAACGCGGTGGTGGTGAACGTGCAGGGCGACGAGCCGCTGATCCCCGCGGCCCTCATCGCCCGGGTGGCCGGCTCCCTGGGCGAGGCGAGCGTCTCCACGGCATGCCACGAAATCCACGACGAGGCTTCGCTTGCCAATCCCAACGTGGTGAAAGTGGTGCTCGATGCGCGTGGCCACGCGCTTTATTTCTCGCGCGCGCGGATTCCGTATGCGCGCGAGGCCGCCGGCCGCTGGTACCGGCACGCCGGCATCTACGGCTATCGCGCGGGCTTCCTGCGCGAGTATGCGCGCCTGCCGGCATGCGCCCTGGAGAAAACCGAAGCACTGGAGCAGCTGCGCGTGCTCTGGCACGGCTACCGCATCGCTGTGGCGATGAGCGAGGTCGAGATTCCGCCCGGGGTCGACACGCCGCAGGACCTCGAGGCGGTCCGTAAAATGCTCGCATGAGGCTTATCCTCCTCGGCCCGCCGGGCGCCGGCAAAGGCACCCAGGCGGCCTTCATCAGCGCGAGGTACGGCATCCCGCAGATTTCCACCGGCGACATGCTGCGCGCGGCGATCAAGGCCGGCACGCCGCTCGGCGCCGCGGCGAAGAAAGTCATGGATGCCGGCCAGCTCGTGTCCGACGACGTGATCCTCGGGCTGGTGCGCGACCGGCTGGGGGACCCCGACTGCGCCCGGGGCTACCTGCTGGACGGCTTCCCGCGCACCATCCCGCAGGCCGAGGCGATGAAGTCGGCGCGCGTGGACCTGGACTACGTGCTCGAGATCGACGTGCCCGACGAGGAGATCATCGTGCGCATGAGCGGCCGGCGCGTGCACCCGGCCTCGGGCCGCAGCTACCACGTGAAGTTCAATCCGCCCAGGCGCGACGGGCTGGACGATGCGACCGGCGAGCCGCTGGTGCAGCGCGACGACGACCGCGAGGAAACGGTGCGGAAGCGGCTGCAGGTGTACCGCGCGCAGACGCGCCCGTTGGTCGAGTACTACGGCGGCTGGGCGGCGTCGGGCGACCCGAGCGCGCCGAAGTACCGCAAGGTGTCCGGCATGGGGCGGGTCGACGAAGTCACCGCGCGCGCCCTCGCTGCCCTGACCTGATAAAATTCGACCCCTTCGTAAGTACCGCCCGTAGGGCTCAAGGGGAGAAAACATGAACAGCGGCCTCGTATTCGCGCTCGCATGCGCGGTTCTTGCCATCGTCTACGGGGTCTGGCAGATCACGCGCATCCTGCGCCTGCCCGACGGCAACGACCGCATGCGCGAAATCGCCGCCGCGGTGCGCGAAGGCGCCATCGCCTACCTGTGGCGCCAGTACAAGACGATCGCCGTGGTCGGCGTGGTCCTGTTCCTGGTCATCGGCTTCGTGCCGGCGCTGGGCTGGCCCACCGCCTGGGGCTTCTTCCTGGGCGCGGTGCTCTCGGGCGCCTGCGGCATCATCGGCATGAACGTGTCGGTGCGCGCCAACGTGCGCACCGCCGAAGCCGCCCGCACCGGCCTCAACGAGGCGCTGCAGGTGGCGTTCACCGGCGGGGCGATCACCGGGCTGCTGGTCGTCGGCCTGGGGCTGCTGGGCGTCGCGGGCTACTTCGCGCTGCTCTATGCCAACGCCGCCGACAAGGGCAACCTCACCGCCATCATCCACCCGCTGGTGGGCTTCGCCTTCGGCGCATCGCTCATCTCGATCTTCGCGCGTCTGGGCGGCGGCATCTTCACCAAGGGCGCCGACGTCGGCGCCGACCTGGTGGGCAAGGTGGAAGCCGGGATCCCCGAGGACGACCCGCGCAACCCCGCCGTGATCGCCGACAACGTGGGCGACAACGTCGGCGACTGCGCGGGCATGGCGGCGGATCTGTTCGAGACCTATGCCGTGACCATCATCGCCACCATGCTGCTCGGCGCCCTGATGGTGAAGACCACCAGCGCCGCGGCGCTCATCTATCCGCTGGTCATCGGCGGCTTCGCCATCATCGCCTCCATCATCGGCACCTGGTTCGTGAAGGCCAAGCCCGGCGACGTGAACGTGATGCCGGCGCTCTACAAGGGCCTCGCCGTGGCCGGGGCGGTGGCGCTGATCGCGTTCTACCCGATCACCGTGCTGATGATGGGCGACGTGGTTCAGACCGTGCCGTTCGACATCGGCGGCGAGAGCCGCATGATCAGCGTCTGGCACCTGTACGGCGCGGCGGTGGTCGGCATGGCGCTCACCGGCTTTCTCGTCTGGATCACCGAGTACTACACCGGCACGCAGTTCAAGCCGGTGCAGCATGTGGCGGCGGCGAGCGTCACCGGCCACGCCACCAACATGATCGCCGGCCTGGGCGTGTCGATGAAATCGACGGCGTGGCCGGTGCTCGCCGTTTGCGTGGCGATCTTTGCCTCGTACTGGCTCGCCGGGCTCTACGGCATCGCCATCGCCGCGACCTCCATGCTGTCGATGGCCGGCATCATCGTGGCGCTAGATGCGTACGGACCGATTACCGACAACGCGGGCGGTATCGCCGAGATGGCCGACCTGCCCGATTCGGTGCGCGCCATTACCGACCCGCTGGATGCCGTGGGCAACACCACCAAGGCGGTGACCAAGGGCTACGCCATCGGCTCGGCGGGCCTCGCCGCGCTGGTGCTGTTTGCCGACTACACGCATGCCCTCGAGGCGGCGGGCAGGAGCTTCAGCTTCGATCTGTCCAACCACATGGTGATCATCGGCCTGTTCATCGGCGGCATGGTGCCCTACCTGTTCGGCGCGATGGCCATGGAAGCGGTGGGCCGCGCTGCCGGCGCGGTGGTGGTCGAGGTGCGGCGCCAGTTCAAGGAAATCCCCGGCATCATGGCAGGCACGGCCAAGCCGCAGTACGGCGTGGCGGTCGACATGCTGACGCGTGCGGCGATCAAGGAAATGATGATCCCGTCGCTGCTGCCCGTGCTGGTGCCGGTGGTGGTCGGCCTCGCGCTCGGCCCGCAGGCGCTGGGCGGCGTGCTCATGGGCACCATCGTCACGGGTCTGTTCGTGGCGATTTCCATGTGCACCGGCGGCGGCGCCTGGGACAACGCCAAGAAGTACATCGAGGACGGCCACCACGGCGGCAAGGGCTCGGACGCCCACAAGGCCGCGGTGACCGGCGACACGGTCGGCGACCCCTACAAGGACACCGCCGGCCCGGCAGTGAACCCGCTCATCAAGATCATCAACATCGTGGCGCTGCTGGTGGTGCCGCTCATGGTTTGAATTCTTGACGAACGGTATTTTCTTGAGGGCGGCTGCGGCTGCCCTTTTTGTTTCTGTGGTCGCCGGCTGCGCGCATGCGCCCGCCCGGCAGTTCATGGTCGCCGCGGCGCACCCGCTCGCGACCGAGGCCGGCTACTCGGTGTTGCAGCGCGGCGGCTCCGCCGTGGATGCCGCGATTGCCGTGCAGATGGTTCTCGGGCTGGTCGAGCCGGAATCCTCCGGCATCGGCGGCGGCGCCTTCATGCTGCACTGGTCGGCGCCCGAGCGCACGCTGCGCAGCTACGACGGCCGGGAAACCGCGCCGGCCGCGGCGGCCGCGGGCAGGTTTCTGGGTTCACGGAAAACGCCTTTGCCTTTCTTCGAGGCGGCGGTCGGCGGGAAGTCGGTCGGGGTGCCGGGGGTGCTGCGCATGCTGGAGCTCGCGCACCAGCGTCACGGCACGCTCCCCTGGCACGAGCTGTTCGAGCCGGCGATTCGCCTGGCCGAGGCGGGGTTCGCCGCCTCGCCGCGGCTTCGCCTGCAGCTTGCGGGCGAGCGCTTCCTGCGCGAAGACCCGCAAGCCCGGGAGCTGTATTACCGCGCCGACGGCAAGCCACGCGAGCGCATCACCAACGCACAGTACGGCCAGACGCTGCGCGCCATTGCGGCGCAGGGCGCCGCTGCGTTCTATCGCGGCGACATCGCGCGCGACATGGTGCGCGCGGTCCGCGCCCGCGGCGGCGACCTGTCGCCGCAGGACCTCGCCGCCTACCAGGCGCTCGAGCGCGAGCCGTTGTGCGGCCCGTATCGCCAGTGGCGCATCTGCTCCATGGGACCGCCCAGCTCCGGCGGCCTCGCGGTGCTGCAGATCCTCGGACTGCTCGAGCGCACGCCATTCGCGCATGCGCCGCCGCATTCCGCCGAAGCGGTGCATTACTTCTCCGAGGCCGGGCGCCTCGCCTACGCCGACCGGGCGTTTTACGTCGGCGACCCGGCCTACGTTTCTGTTCCCACGATGAAACTCATCGACGCCGCGTACCTGGATGCAAGAGCAAAGCTTATCGGGGAGCGCTCCATGCGCCAGGCGCTGCCGGGCGGCACCGAAGCCGTGGGCACCAGCCATTTCTCCATCGTCGATGCCGAAGGCAGCATCGCGACCATGACCACGACCATCGAATCGACTTTCGGCAGCCGCATCATGGTGCGCGGCTTCCTGTTGAACAACGAGCTGACCGACTTCGATTTCGTGCCCGGCTCGGCGAACCAGGTGGCGCCGGGCAAGCGCCCGCGCAGCAGCATGGCGCCCACCGTGGTGTTCGACGACGCCGGCGAGGTGCACGCCGCCCTGGGCTCTCCGGGCGGGCCCAACATCATCAACTACGTGGCCAAGGCGCTGGTCGGCATGCTCGACTGGGATCTCGACGTACAGTCCGCGGTGGCCGTGCCGAACTTCGGCTCCCGCAACGGGCCCACGCTTCTGGAAAGCCATACCCCCTATGAGGCGTTGAAGGGCGAGCTGGAAAGGCGAAACCATGAGGTGGAAATGGCGCCGTTGACCAGCGGGCTGCACGGCATAGAGCGCGTCCCGGGCGGCTGGCGCGGCGGCGCCGACCCGCGCCGCGAAGGCACGGTGCGCGGGCACTGAGACTAGAATAGCCCGGCGACCTTGGGGGAGGAGGCCCGATGAAGCCCGCACGGGTATCGCTCGGCAAGACGGCGCGCCCCAGCTTTTTTCGGGCGGCTCGATGAAGCGCCAGCGCAGCTCGCGCGCCAGCGCGGCGCCGATGGTGCTCTTGCCCGCGCCCGAGACGCCCATGACCACGAGGATCAAGGCGCCTTCTGCACCGCGTGCCCGCCGAAGCCCGCGCGCAGCAGCGCGAGCAGCTTGCGCGTGTAGTCGGCGCCTCCCTGGCTGGAGAAGCGGCTCATCAGCGCCATGGTGATCACCGGCGCGGGCACGCCGAGCTCCACCGACTCGAGCGCGGTCCAGCGGCCTTCCCCGGAATCGGCCACCACCGGCGCGACGCGCGCGAAGTCCTGGGGATGGGTGAGGATGCCGGCGCACAGGTCGAGCAGCCAGGAGCGCACCACGCTGCCGTGGCGCCAGGTTTCGGCGAGCCGCGCCGGGTCGATGTCCAGCTCGGGGCGCGCGGCGAGCAGCGCGAAGCCCTCGGCCAGCGACTGCATGATCCCGTACTCGATGCCGTTGTGGATCATCTTCGCGTAGTGCCCCGCGCCGCTCGGGCCGCAGTGCAGCCAGCCCTGCTCGGGCCGCGGCGCGAGCAGGCGCGCGAACGGCTCGAACACCTCGATGGATTTGGGCGTGCCGCCGAGCATCAGGCAATAGCCCTCGGCTTCGCCCGGCACGCCGCCGGAGACGCCCGCATCGATGTAGCGCAGGCCCTGCTGCGAAAGCGCCAGCGCCCGGCGCATGGAGTCGCGGTAATAGCTGTTGCCTCCGTCCACCAGCGTGTCGCCCGTCGCCACGAGCGGCGCGAGCGCGTGGATCGCGTCCTCCACCGCGGCGCCCGCGGGCAGCATGAGCAGGATGACGCGCTCGCCCTCCAGGCGCGCGCACAATGCCGCCAGGTTTTCGGCCCAGTCGATGCCCGGCTCGCCGGCCACCGAGGCGCGTGCGGCTTCCGCATGGTCGTGGCAGACGACCTTTGCGCCGGCGCGCGCGAGGCGCCGCGCCATTCCCGCACCCATCCTGCCCAGCCCGACGACTCCTATCTGCATGAACGCCTCCTGAACGAGAAGCTGAATTCTAGGGTCTACCCCTGCTATGGACTATCTCGACCTCCTGCAGTGGCCGGCCATGCTCGTCACCGTGGCGGCGGCCTGGCTGGTCGCATCGCGCTCGCCGCACAAGCGCGCGATCGGCTTCTGGTGCTTCCTCGCGAGCAACGTGCTTTGGGTGGTGTGGGGTTACCACGACCGCGCCTGGGCGCTCGTCGGTCTGCAGTTCTGCCTTGCCGCGCTGAACTTCCGCGGCGTCTACAAGAACGAATGAAACAGCCGCCGCGCGGCCTCCTCCGGGCGCGCACCCTCCAGGCGCACGAGCTCGGGAAAGCCGCGCAGCCAGGTGAGCTGGCGCTTGGCGAGCTGGCGGGTTGCCGCAATCGCCCGCTCGCGCATTTCCGCTTCACCGATCTCACCCTCGAGCAAGGACCAGACCTGCCGGTAGCCCACCGCGCGCATGCTGGGCATATCGGCAGCTAAGGTGTATTTCTTCTTGAGGTGCTTTACCTCGTCGACCAGTCCGTCGCGAAGCATGGCGTCGAAACGCTGCTCGATGGCGCGATGCAGCTCCTGGCGCTCCGGAATCAGGCACGCGCCCTTCAGGGCGAAGGGCAGGGCCCCGCGCGCCGCACCCTGCAGCGCCGAAAGGGGCTTGCCGGTGATGCGGAACACTTCCAGCGCCCGCTGGATGCGCTGCGCATCGTTCGGCATGATGCGCCGCGCGGCCGGCGGGTCGATCTGCGCCAGCTCCGCGTGCAGGGCGGGCCAGCCGCGCTGCGCGGCTTCGGCATCGATGGCTTCGCGAATCCCTTCCTGAGCCGCAGGCAGATCGTCCAGGCCTGCCACCAGGCTGCGGTAATACAGCATCGTCCCGCCGACAAGCAGGGGAACCTTGTTTCGTGAAAGGACTTCCATGACGGCCCGGATTGCGTCCGCGCGAAACCGGCCGGCGGAGTAGGGCTCGTCCGGCTCGACGAGGTCGAGCAGGTGGTGGGGCACGCGCGCGCGCTCCGCGGCGCCGGGCTTGGCGGTGCCGATGTCCATGCCGCGGTACACCTGCGCAGAGTCCACCGCGACGATCTCGATCGGGTAGCGCTCGGCGAGCGCCATGGCGAGGCGCGACTTGCCGCTTGCCGTGGGGCCCAGCAGCGCGTAGGCCGTGCCCAGGGCGCTAGCGCCCGCCGGTGACGTCGACCAGCGCGCCGGTCATGTAGGACGCTTCGTCCGACAGCAGCCAGACGATGGCGTGCGCGACTTCCTCAGGCTCGCCCGGGCGCTGCAGCGGCGCGCTGGGCCCGATGCGCTCGACCCGCGCCGGATCGCCGCTCGAGAGGTGGATGTCGGTGCGGATGATGCCGGGCCGCACGGCGTTGACGCGGATGCCTTCCGGGCCGACTTCCTTCGCCAGCCCGATGGTGAACGTGTCGATGGCGCCCTTGGATGCCGCGTAGTCGACGTACTCTCCCGCGCCGCCGAGCCGCGCGGCGACCGAGGACAGGTTGACGATGGCGCCGCCGACGCCGCCGTGGCGCGTCGACATGCGCTTGATCGCCTCGCGCGCGCACAGGAAGCTGCCGGTGACGTTGATCGCCAGCATGCGGGCGATGCGCTCGGCGCTCATGTGCTCCACGCGCGTGCCGCGATCGACGATGCCGGCGTTGTTCACCAGCGCCGTGACGCAGCCGAGCTGCCGGTCCACGGTTTCGAACAGGCGCAGGACGTCGTCCTCCAGCGCGACGTCGCCGGCAATCGCGATCGCCTTGCCGTCCCCGGAGCGGATTTTCTTTACGAGCGCGTCGGCGGCTTCGCGATTGCTCCGGTAATTCACCGCCACGGCGTAGCCGCGCTCGGCGCCGATCAGCGCGGTGGCCGCGCCGATGCCGCGGCCGCCGCCGGTGATGACCATCACTTTTTCCATTCAGCGTCCTCGCATGAACAGGCGATCCAGGTCGCCCAGCGTAAGCTGGTACCAGGTCGGCCGGCCGTGGTTGCAGCTGCCGGAGCGCTCGGTGTGCTCCATCTCGCGCAGCAGGGCATTCATCTCCGCGGTGGCGAGCATGCGGTGGGCGCGCACCGCCGCATGGCAGGCCATGGTGGCCAGCAGCTCGTTCTGCCGCGCGCTCAGCACCTGGCTTGCGCCGTACTCGCGCAGCTCGCGCAGCAGCTCGCGCGTGAGGCCGGCGATGTCGCCGCCGGCCAGCGGCGCCGGCGCCGCGCGCACGCAGAGCTCGTTCGGGCCCGATACGCTCACCTCCAGGCCGAGCTGCGCCAGGGTTTCGCGATGTTCCTCGGCGGCCGCCACGTCGAGCGCGTCGGCCTGCAGCACCGCCGGCACGAGCAGCACCTGCGACTGGACTGCGCCGGCATCCAGGCTGTGTTTCAGCTTCTCCATGACGATGCGCTCGTGCGCCGCATGCATGTCGACCAGCACCAGCCCGGCTTCGTTCTGCGCCAGGATGTACACGCCGTGCAGCTGGCCGAGCGCGAAGCCCAGGGGCGGCGCCTTCTCCGCGTTTTCGCCCGGGTTTTCGCCCATCTGCGCCTGGGGCATTGCCGCGGCCATGAACGCCTCGTAGGCGCGCGCGGGCTGCGCCAGCGAGAAGGCCGCCTGGGTCGGTGCGCCGAGGGACAGCGCGGCGTAGGCGACCGGCGCCTGGGCGGCGCTCGGTGCGAGCGCGCGCTGCAGCGCATGGCGCACGAACTGGTGCACGCCGCGCGAGTCGCGAAAGCGCACCTCAGTCTTGGCCGGATGCACGTTGACGTCCACGCCGCGCGGATCCAGCTGCAGGAACAGCAGGTACGCGGGCTGGCGCTCCCCGTGCAGCAGCTCGGCATAGGCCTCGCGCACCGCGTGCGCCAGCACGCGGTCGCGCACGAAACGGCCGTTCACGAAGAAGTACTGCGCATCGGCGCGCGTCCTGGCCGCCTGCGGCGTGCCGGCCAGGCCGGACAAATGCAGCCCCCCGGATTGCGCCTGTATGGGCACGCTTGCGCCTACGAACTCTTCGCCCAGCAGCGCGCCGGCGCGCTCGGCGAGCGCCTGGCTGCGCAAATGCCGGTTGGCCCGGCCGTTGTGGCGCAGCGCGAAGGCGACGTCGCAGCGCGCCAGCGCGATGCGCCGGAACGCCTCTTCGCAATGCGCGAACTCGGTGGCCTCGGTGCGCAGGAACTTGCGGCGCGCGGGGGTGTTGAAATACAGGTCTTCGACGCTCACCGTGGTGCCCTGGGCGCGCGCGGCGGGCGCCACCTCGCCCAGCGCCGCGCCTTCGGCGGCGATGCGCGCCCCGTGCGCCGCTTCGCGGCCGCGGCTTGCGATCGACAGGCGCGACACCGACGCGATCGAGGCGAGCGCCTCGCCGCGAAAGCCCATGCTGGCCACGCTTTCGAGGTCCTCCAGGCTGCGGATCTTGCTGGTGGCGTGCCGGGCGAGGGCGAGCGCCAGCTCGTCACTGCCGATGCCCTCGCCGTCGTCCTCCACCTGGATGCGCCGCACGCCGCCTTCATCCAGCGTGACGGTGATCGCGCGCGCGCCGGCGTCCAGGCTGTTCTCCAGGAGCTCCTTCAGCACCGAAGCCGGGCGCTCCACCACTTCGCCGGCGGCAATCTGGCTGACCAGCAGCTCCGGCAGCCGGCAAATGGCGCTCACGCGGCGAGGTCCGCAGTGAGGCCGCCAGTGATGCGAACCACGCGCCTGGCGCCCGAGGACATGACCAGCACGGCGTTGCCGCTCGCTTCGGCGCGAAACACGAGGGAATTGGCGATCTGCGCGACTTCGCAGCCGAGGAACTCGGCCGCCGCGCGGGCGGTGCGCGCCGCGCCGGGAAGCTCGACGATGTCGGCCGCGATTCCCGCGCGCTGCAGCGCTTGCCGCACGCGCTCGACGCTGGGGCTGGTCAGGACGGCGGAGGCGGAAGACATGCGGCGCAGAGCGGCAGATTATACAATCGGCGCATGGAGATCCTCGCCTGGGCCTGGGATCTCGCGGTGAACCTGGACGTTCACCTCGAGACGTTCGTGCGCAATTACGGCGCGTGGGTCTATGCGCTGCTCTTCGCGATCGTGTTCTGCGAGACCGGCCTCGTGGTGACGCCGTTTCTGCCGGGCGACTCCCTGCTGTTCGTGGTGGGCACGCTCGCCGCCGTGGGCGGCATGGACATCGGGCTGGTGATGGCGGTGCTCATCGGGGCGGCGCTGTGCGGCGACAACGTCAACTACTTCATCGGGCGCTGGGCCGGCGTGCGCCTCGCCGAACGCTGGCTCAATCCGGCGCACCTGCAGCGCGCGCATAACTTCTACGCGCGGCACGGCGGCAAGACGATCGTCATCGCGCGCTTCGTGCCGATCGTTCGCACTTACGTGCCGTTCGTCGCCGGCCTGGGCGCCATGCCGTACGCGCGCTACATCACCTATTGCGTGCTGGGCGCGCTCCTGTGGGTCGGGTCGCTGTGCCTCGCCGGCTACTTCTTCGGCAACATTCCCGCGATCCGCGAGAACCTTACCGTGGTGATCCTGGCGATCGTGCTGCTGTCGATCTCGCCGGGCCTGGTCGCCTGGGCGACGCCGCGGCTAGTTAAGCGCTAGCGGCGAGGCCGGCCGAGGCGGGTGCTTGGCGATGTAGTCGCGGATGCCCTCGAGAAGCGCCCGCGCCAGCCTCTCCTGGTAGGCCTCGTCGTTCAGCCGCCGTTCCTCCTGCGGGTTGGAGATGAAAGCCGTCTCCACCAGGATCGAGGGCACGTCGGGCGCCTTGAGCACCGCAAAGCTCGCCTGCTCCACGTGCGGCTTGTGCAGCGTGTTGACGCGCTCCAGTCGCTTCAGCACGGAGTTGCCCAGGCGCAGGCTGTAGTCGATGGTCGCGGTCTGGTACAGGTCGAGGATGGTCTGCCTGACGTGCGACTCCTTGGTCTCCAGGTTCACCCCGCCGATGAGGTCCGAGTCGTTTTCCTTGCTGGCGAGCCAGCGCGCCGCCTCGGAGGTCGCGCGCCGCTCCGACAGCGCGAACACCGACGAGCCGCGCGCATGCGGCCGCACGAACGCGTCGGCGTGGATGGAGACGAAAAGGTCCGCGCGCACCTTGCGCGCCTTGTCCACCCTCGCCCCGAGGTTGAGGAAGTAGTCTCCGTCCCGGGTGAGCAGGGCGCGCATGTGGGGCTCGTTGTCCACCAGCGCCTTCAAGCGCCGCGCGATGCTCAAGGTCACGTCCTTTTCGCGCGAGCCGTGGCGGCCGATGGCGCCGGGATCCTCGCCGCCGTGCCCGGGGTCGATGACGATGGTGGCCAGGCGCGCGATATCGGGCCTTCCCCTAGCCTCGGTCTTCTTGATGAGCGCGGCGAGCGGGTCGATCTCTACCGCCGGGTAGATGTCCAGCACCAGGCGATGGCCGTATTCGGCGATCGGCGGCAGGGTAAAGATCTGCGGCTTGACGTCCGCCTTGAGGTCGAGCACCACGCGGATCACGCCCGGGCGATTGTGCGCCACGCGCAGCCCCTGGATGTAGGGGTCGTCGGCCGCCACCTTGGCGGCGAGCTCGGCGAGCGCTTCCGACAGCTCGCCGGTTTCGAGGTCGAGCACCAGGCGCTCCGGATTTTTCAGGCTGAACAGCGTGAACTTCACGTCGGAGCGGGACTCGAGCGTCAGGCGCGTGTAGTCCGGCGCCGGCCAGATGCGGGTGGAGTGGACCTGGGCCTGCGCGGGAGCTAGGAAGGCAAGCGCGACGAGCGCAAGGAGGACAGCCACGAGGCGCCCACGGCGCTGCGCGCTAGCAGCGCGGCCGCGCGCCCCTCGCCCGCGAATTGCAGGAGCACATCGAGGTCCGG
Organism: uncultured bacterium; assembly: GCA_965233185.1. GTDB lineage: Bacteria > Pseudomonadota > Gammaproteobacteria > Burkholderiales > SG8-39 > SCGC-AG-212-J23. The sequence continues at coordinate 16,010 of CBDDSA010000046.1, read as the reverse complement.
AGAGCCGAGCAGGTCGCCCGCTTTCTCCGGCCACTCGACGACGCAGAACGTCTGCGGACTGAAGTATTCGCGAAAGCCTGAGCTTAACCATTCTGACCGGTCTTTGAACCGATAGAAATCAAAATGATAGAAGTGTAAGCTCGAAAGCGAATAAGGTTCAACCCACGTATACGTCGGGCTCTTGACCCGACCGGCGTATCCCAGGGCGCGCAGCAGGCCCCTGACCAGGGTGGTTTTGCCGGCGCCCAGCTCGCCGCGAAGGTGCAGCACGCGCCCGGGCAGCGCGCCGGAGGCCAGCGCCGCGCCCAGCGCGGCCGTGGCGGCGTCATCCGGCAAATTAAGATCGAGGGACATGGACTACGCGGCACTCGCGCAGCAGATCAAGGCCTGGGGAGGCGAGCTCGGCTTCCAGGCCGTCGGCATCGCCGATGCCGACACTTCGGCCGCCGCGCCGCGCCTGCTCGAGTGGCTGTCCAGAGGCTGGCATGGCGAGATGGAGTATATGGCGCGCCATGCGGGCCTGCGGGTCGAGCCGGCGGCGCTCAAGCCGGGCACGCTGCGCGTGATCTCCTGCCGGATGGACTACCTGCGCGACCGCCCGCAAGGCATCGGCACGCCCGCGGAGCGGGCATATATCGCCCGGTATGCCCGCGGCCGTGACTACCACAAGGTGCTGCGCGCGCGCCTGCAGGCGCTGTGCGAGCGCATCCGGGCGCAAACCGGCGAGTTCGGCTTTCGCGTGTTCAGCGATTCGGCGCCGGTCATGGAAGTGGCGCTCGCCCGCAACGCCGGCCTGGGCTGGCGCGGCAAGCACACGCTGCTCCTCGACCGCGAGGCCGGCTCGTGGTTTTTCCTCGGCGAAATCTACTGCGACCTGCCGCTGCCGGCCGATGCGCCGAAGGACGAGCATTGCGGCAGCTGCGAGCGCTGCATCGAGGTCTGCCCTACGCAGGCGATCCGCGGGCCCTACCAGCTCGACGCCCGGCGCTGCATCTCCTACCTCACCATCGAGCACAAGAGCGCGATCCCGGAAGAGCTGCGTCCGCTCATCGGCAACCGGGTCTACGGCTGCGACGACTGCCAGATCGTGTGTCCGTGGAATAGATTTTCACGACTAAGTGATGAAGAAGATTTCAAGACCCGAAACGGCCTGGACGATGCCACACTGGTGGAGCTGTTTGCCTGGACCGAAGCCGAGTTCGACGAGCGGCTGCGCGGCTCGCCGATCCGGCGCATCGGCCATGAGCGCTGGCTGCGCAACCTGGCGGTCGGGCTGGGCAACGCGCCCGGGTCTCCGGCGATAATCCAGGCGCTGCGTGCGCGCGAACACCATCCTTCCTCCCTCGTGCGCGAGCACGTGCGCTGGGCGCTCGACCGACATGAGCGCGTGGCGGCCTGACGCGCTGCTGCCCGGCTTCGAGGCGCTCGAGCTTTCCTTCGCCGACGACTACGACGGCGCGGTGAGCGCCACGCTGGTGCGCCTGGCCGCGCCCGAAGGCCCGCGCGGCGCGGTGCTGTACCTGCATGGCTTCGCCGATTACTTTTTCCAGCGCCACATGGCCGAGCGCTTCGCCGCGGAGGGCTACGCCTTCTACGCGCTCGATCTGCGCAAGCACGGCCGCTCGCTGCGGCCGCACCAGCATCCGAATTTCTGCAAGAGCCTCGCCGAATACCATGTCGACATCACGCGCGCCCTCCACGAGATCGGCGAGCCGGTGCTGCTGGCGGGCCACTCTACCGGCGGCCTGGTATGCGCGCTGTATGCCGCCGAAGGCGCGCGGCGCGACGCGGTGCGCGCGCTATGGCTGAACAGCCCGTTTTTCGACTGGCGGCTGCCGGACTGGCGCATCGCGCAGCTGCACCTCGCGGCGGCCATGGGGCGCTTTTTCCCGTTCCTCAAGGACGAGACCACGCTGCGCCCGGACTACGTCGACAGCCTGCTCGAGCACTGGGAGTTCGACACGCGCCTGAAGCCACGGCGCGGCTTTCCGATCTACTACGGCTGGCTGGGCGCCATCACCGACGCGCACGCCAAGGTGCGCCGCGGCCTCGGCCTGCAGTGCCCGGTGCTGTCGATGCACTCGGACGAGGCGGACTTCGTGCTGGACTGGCGCGACATCGCCAAGTGGTCGCGCACGCTGGGACCCCGGGTGACGGTGCTCGCCTTTCCGGGCGGGACGCATGACCTCGTGCTGTCGCCGCCGCCGGTGCGCGAGGAAGTGTTCAGGCAGCTTTTCGCCTGGGCGGAACGAGCCGTAGCGTTGCCAGCGTAGCGAGCGCCCAGGCGAGGTAGGCCGCCGTGAACACCCATTCCGGCGCGCGGTGGAACAGCAGGCGGTGCGTCCAGCGCGCGACGAAGGATTCCGGCCGGGCGCCACCGCGCAGCAGGTCTTCCCAGACGGTGAGCGGACACGCCACCCCCACCAGGGCCTCTGCCGCGACGAAGCCGATGGCGGCCAGGTGCAGGTAGCGGAACCACGGATTGCGTATCCAGCGCCAGCGAAGCGGCGCCCCCATCCAGGTCAGCAGCAGCCCGCCGACGATGAACGCCACAATGCCGAAATGAAGGACGACGAGAGCGTCAGCGGCCAATCGGTCCAATGGGCCTGTGGGGATCGGCGACCCACTCGCTCCACGACCCGGCGTACAGCTTGCCGCCGGGCAGCCCGGCGATTTCCATGGCAAGGAGGTTATGGCACGCCGCGACGCCCGAGCCGCAGTAGTGGACCACCTCGGCGGGGTCGCGGCCTTCGAGCACCTCCAGGAATTCCTGCTTCAGCGCTTCGGGCGCCTTGTGGGTGCCGCCGGAGGCAAGGTTGTCCGCGTTGAAGCGGTTGCGCGCCCCGGGGATGTGGCCGGCCACCGGATCGATCGGCTCCTGCTCGCCGCGAAAGCGCGCCGGCGCGCGCGCATCCAGCAGGAGCGATGCGCTGCCCACGTCGCCGACGTTCACGCACGAAGCCAGGGCGGGCCGGACCGGGTAGCGCGTCTCGGGGAAGCGAGGTATGTCGCGCGTTACAGGCCTGCCCTCCGCAACCCACTTCGCGAATCCGCCGTCCAGCACGGCCACCTCGCCGTGGCCGACCCAGCGCAGCATCCACCACAGGCGCGCTGCCATGGCGCCGTTGCCGCCGTCGTAGCACACCACGCGCTCGCCGGCGCCAAGGCCGTTCTTGCCCAGCCACGCCAGGAAATCCTGCCGATCGGGCAGGGGATGCCGGCCGTTCGTCCCGGTCTTGCGTCCGGAAAGGTCGCGCTCCAGGTGCGCGAACCGCGCGCCCGGGATGTGGCTATCGCGGTATTGCTGCTCTCCGAGGTCGGGCTGCATGAGGTCATGGCGGCAATCGAACACCCGCCAATGCGCGGCATGCGCCGCCAGCTCAGCGGTCGAGACGAGCGTGGAGCCACTCATGAAAATGCACCTCGGCGTCTTCCATCGGCGACTGGTAGGGGCCGGCGTCGTCGATACCCTGCTCGTAGAGCGCGCGCCGGCCGCCATCCAGGCGCTCGCAGATCTCGTTGTCCTCGATGGCGGTTTCGGCGTAGGCCGCCTGCTGCGCTTCGACGAACTCGCGCTCGAACAGCGCGATTTCCTCGGGGTAATAGAATTCCACCACGTTGGTGGTGCGCGCGGGCGAGCGCGGGATCAGGTTGGAAACCACCAGCACGTTCGGATACCACTCGAAGGTGAGCGCGGGATAGTAGGTCGCCCACAGCGCCCCCTGCTTGGGCTCGCGCCCGTCGAGCTGCTGCAGGCACATCTCCTGCCAGCGCTTGTAGACCGGCGTGCCGGGCTTCTGCAGGCCCGCCTTGGCGGCGACGATCTGTACCGAGTAGTCCTCGCCGTAGTCGACGCTGAAGTTGTTGCAGTCGGCGAAATTGCCCAGCCCCGGATGGAAAAAGTCGACGTGGTAGACCTCCAGATAGGTCTCGATGAACGTCTTCCAGTTGACGTCGTACTCGTCCACCCGCACCGAGTCGAGCACGTAGCCGCTGAAGTCCCAGTCGGCCATGGTGCTCACGCGCGCGAGGTCGCGGCGCGGGTCGCGCGGACCGGCGAACAGCAGCCCGTTCCAGCTCGTGAGCGGCTTGGAGCGCAGCTTGACGCAGGGGCTTTCGGCGAACTGCGGCGCGCCGAGCAGCTCGCCGTGCAAGTCATAGGTCCAGCGGTGCAGCGGGCAGACGATGTTCTGCGCGTTGCCGCGCCCCTTGAGCATGAGGGACTGGCGGTGCCGGCAGACGTTGGAGAGGAGCTCTACCCCCTGCGGCGTGCGCACCAGCATCCACGCGTCGTTGGTCCACGGCAATACGTAGTAATCGCCGACGTTCGGCACCATGAGCTCGTGGCCGACGTAGTTCGGCCCGGCGTCGAACAGCCGTTGCTTTTCCAGCTCGAAGATCGCCGGATCGAAGTACCATGAGGCCGGCAGGTTGGGGCGGGCCGGCCGCACCCGCGCAAGCTGCGCCGCGTCGGACATTCGTTGTAAAGACCCTAAAAAAACAGTATTTTACTCATAGATGAGCAAGCCTTCAGGCGAGCTTTCCTTCGAGAAAGCGCTCGCCGAGCTGGAAAAAATCGTGGCGCGCATGGAAAGCGGCCAGCTTTCGCTGGAGGAGGCGCTCGCCACCCACAAGCGCGGCCTGGAGCTCGCGCGCTTCTGCCAGCAGAAGCTGGAGGCGGCGCAGCAGCAAGTCAAGGTCCTCGAAGGCGAAGTGCTCAAGCCGCTGGCAGCCGCGGCCGGCGCCGACGAGAGTGATCGAGGCTGACTTCCAGGCGTGGATGGGCGGGGTGCAGGCGCGCATGGAAGCGGCGCTGGGGCGCTTCCTGCCGGCCGCGCAGCTCTCGCCGGGGCGCCTGCACCAGGCCATGCGCTACGCGGTGCTGGAGGGCGGCAAGCGCGTGCGGCCGCTGCTCGCCTTCGGCGCAGGTGAGCTCGCGCAGGCCGACCCGGAGCGGCTCGAAACCGTGGCGGCCGCGGTCGAGCTGATCCACGCCTACTCGCTGGTGCACGACGACCTGCCCTGCATGGACGACGATGTCCTGCGCCGCGGCAAGCCCAGCGTGCACGTCGAGTACGACCAGGCGACCGCGCTGCTGGTGGGCGATGCGCTGCACTCGCTCGCCTTCCAGCTGCTCGCGGAGCATCGCCTCGCCGACAGCGCCCACGCCCAGCTCGAGATGGTGCGCACGCTCGCGCTTGCCGCCGGCTCGCGCGGCATGGCCGGCGGCCAGCAGATCGACCTGGAGTCCACCGGCAGGGAGCTCGGCCTGCCCGAGCTCGAGCTCATGCACATTCACAAGACCGGTGCGCTCATCCGGGCCGCCGTGACGCTCGGCGCGGCGTGCGGGCAGGTCAGCGAAAGCGAGAAGGCGAAGCTGGACCACTACGCCAAGAGCGTGGGGCTCGCCTTCCAGGTGGTGGACGACGTGCTCGACGGCGACGCGAGCACCGCGACGCTGGGCAAGACCGCCGGCAAGGACCTGCGCCAGGGCAAGCCCACCTACGTCTCCACGCTCGGCATTGCGCGGGCGCGGCAGCTCGCCGCCGAGTTGCGCGCCGAGGCGCACGCGGCGCTTGCCCCGCTCGGGCCCCGGGCGCGGCGCCTCGCGCAGCTTGCCGATTTCATCGTTTTGAGAAAGTTCTAGTCATGACCGCGATTACCGGCGAGCTGCCGCACGACGACTACAATCCGGCGATGTTCGAGCTGCTCAAGACCATCGACGATCCGTCCCAGCTGCGCGCGCTGGAGCGCCGCCAGCTGCGCCAGCTGGCCGACGAGCTGCGCGCCTACGTGCTCGAATCGGTGTCCCGGACCGGCGGGCACCTGTCGTCGAACCTCGGCACCGTGGAGCTCACCCTCGCGCTGCACTACGTTTTCGACACGCCCGCCGACCGCATCGTCTGGGACGTCGGCCACCAGACCTACCCGCACAAGATCCTCACCGGGCGGCGCGAGGCGATGGCGCGCCTGCGCATGGCCGAGGGCATCTCGGGCTTCCCGCGGCGCAGCGAGTCGCGCTACGACACGTTCGGCACCGCGCATTCGTCGACCTCCATCTCGGCGGCGCTCGGCATGGCGGTGGCGGCGCGCCTGCGCAACGAGCCGCGGCACTGCATCGCGGTGATCGGCGACGGCGCGATGTCGGCCGGCATGGCGTTCGAGGCGCTGAACAACGCGGGCGCCATGGACGCGAGCCTGCTCGTGATCCTCAACGACAACGAGATGTCGATCTCGCCGCCGGTCGGGGCGCTCACCAACTACCTCGCGCGCCTGCTGTCGGGCCGCATCTACTCGACCGCGCGGCGCGCAAGCGAGCACCTGCTGAAGCGCGTGCCCGGCGTATGGGAGCTCGCGCGCCGCGCCGAGGAGCACATGAAGGGCATGGTGACGCCCTCGACCCTGTTCGAGGAGTTCGGCTTCAACTACATCGGGCCGATCGACGGCCACGACCTCGATGCGCTCATCCCCACGCTCGCCAACATCAAGAAGCTGAAGGGGCCGCAGTTCCTCCACGTTGTCACCCGCAAGGGCCAGGGCTACAAGCTTGCCGAGGACGATCCGGTCTCCTACCACGGGCCGGGCAAGTTCAACCCAGCGGAGGGGCTGAAGAGCGCCGCCGGCGCGAAGCCCACGTACTCGCAGGTCTTCGGCGACTGGCTGTGCGACATGGCGGCGCAGGACGCACGCGTGGTGGGCATCACGCCGGCCATGCGCGAGGGCTCCGGGATGGTCAAGTACTCGGAGCGCTTCCCCGAGCGCTACTTCGACGTCGGCATCGCGGAGCAGCACGCGGTCACGTTTGCCGCCGGCCTCGCCTGCGAAGGCATGCGCCCGGTGGTGGCGATCTACTCCACGTTCCTGCAGCGCGGCTACGACCAGCTGATCCACGACGTGGCGATCCAGAACCTGCCGGTGCTGTTCGCCCTGGATCGCGGCGGCCTGGTGGGCGGCGACGGCGCCACCCACAACGGCGCCTTCGATTTTGCCTACCTGCGCACCGTGCCCAATCTTACGGTGATGGCACCGAGCGACGCCGACGAATGCCGGCAGATGCTCTACACCGGCATCCTGCACCCCGGGCCCTCCAGCGTGCGCTATCCGCGCGGCGCGGCGCTCGGCGAGACGCGCAGCGAAATGACGGCGTTGCCCATCGGCAAGGGCGAGGTGAGAAGGCGCGGCAAGCGCGTCGCCATTTTTGCCTTCGGCGCGATGCTGAGGCCCGCGCTCGAGGCGGCCGAGGCGCTCGACGCCACGGTCGCCAACATGCGCTTCGTCAAGCCTCTGGATAAAGAATTGCTAACCGAGATCGCGGAACAGCACGAGATCCTCGTTACGGTGGAAGAGCACCAGATCATGGGCGGCGCGGGCTCGGCGGTTTGCGAGGCGCTGAACGGCCTCGGCGTCCAGAAGCGGGTGCTGCTGCTGGGGCTTCCCGACCGCTTCGTCGACCACGGCGACCCGGCGCGGCTGCTCGCCTCGGTGGGGCTGGATGCGGCGGGCATAACCCGGTCGATCCAGGGGTTACTTGCGCAGTAAAATAGCACTGATGAAGTCGAGAGACCTGTACAACATCCCGGACGTACAGAGCGCGCCGGACTCGCGCAAGCTCGCCATCGACAAGGTTGGCATCAAGGCGATCCGCCACCCGGTGCGCATCACGGAGAGAGGCTCGACCGAGCGCGCTCCCCGCGTGCAGCACACCATCGCTCTATTCAACATGTACGTCGGCCTGCCGCACCATTTCAAGGGCACGCACATGTCGCGCTTCGTCGAGATCCTCGAGGCGCACGAGCGCGAGATCACGGTCGAGAGCTTCCTCGTGATGCTGAAGGAGATGGTGGAGAAGCTGGAGGCCGAGGAGGGGCACATCGAGATGTCGTTCCCCTACTTCATCGAGAAGCAGGCGCCGGTGTCGCGCGTGAAGAGCCTGATGGACTACGAGGTCACTTTCACCGGCGAGGTGCGCCAGGGCAAGCAGCGCTTCACCATGAAGGTGGTGGTGCCGGTGACCAGCCTGTGCCCCTGCTCGAAGAAAATTTCCGAGCGCGGCGCGCACAACCAGCGCTCGCACGTCACGGTGAGCGCGCGCACCAACGACTTCGTCTGGATCGAGGAGATCGTCGACATCGTCGAGAAGCAGGGCTCGAGCGAGCTCTACGGCCTGCTCAAGCGTCCCGACGAGAAGCACGTCACCGAGCGCGCCTACGACAACCCCAAGTTCGTCGAGGACCTGGTGCGCGACGTCGCGGCGGTGCTCAACCTCGACGAGCGCATCGACGCCTACGTGGTCGAGTCCGAGAACTTCGAGTCGATCCACAACCACAGCGCCTACGCCCTCATCGAGAGGGACAAACGAGGCGGCTAGCCGGCCTTCTGGGGTTTCTGCTGATATTCGAAACCCATTCCCAGGACTTCGAGGCGGCCCGTGCGCGCATGGTCTCGGAGGTCGACGCCATGTACGCCCAGACGCGCGCCGAGACCGGCCTCGCGGCGATGTCGCCGGCGGTGCGCGCGGCGCTCGGCAAAGTCGAGCGCCACCGGCTGGTGCCCGCCGGCCAGGCCGCCGCCGCCTACCGCAACTATCCCCTGTCCATCGGCAGCGGCCAGACCATCTCGCAGCCTTACATCGTGGCGCTTTCCACGGATCTCCTGAATCCGGGGCCAGACGATGTCGTGCTCGAGGTGGGGACCGGCTCGGGCTACCAGGCGGCGGTCCTGGCGCAGGTAGCGAGGCAGGTCTACAGCATCGAGGTGATCGAGGACCTCGGCAAGGGCGCGGCGGCGCGCCTGGCCGAGCTCGGCTACGGCAATGTCGAGGTGCGCATCGGCGACGGCTATCAAGGCTGGCCGCAGAAGGCGCCTTTCGACGGCATCCTGGTCACCGCCGCGGCGCCGCAGGTGCCGGCGGCGCTGGTGGCGCAGCTCAAGCCCGGCGCTCGCATGGTGATTCCCGTGGGCGCGAGCGACGCCATCCAGTACCTCAAAGTGCTCACCAAGCGCGCCGACGGCGGCTACGACGAGAAGCGGGTGCTGCCGGTGCGCTTCGTGCCCCTGGTCCCCGGCAAATAAAGGGGTCAGAGCAATTTATCGGTTACTCAGAAGCGCCGGATGAGGGTCATGCGCTCCCCGTCGCGCTTCATCTCAACGCGGTTCAGGAAGCTCATGCCGAGCAGGGTGATGCTCAGGCCCTGCTCTATCACCACGCCATCCACCGCGTTCAGCTCTATTCCGCCGAGCTTTACGCGGTCCAGCGTAACGCGGTAAGCCGCGGTGACGCCGTTGGCCGTGTTGACGAGCGCTCGCTCGCCCTTGCGGTAGTCGATGCCCAGGCGCTGCGCCTCGCGCCCGGGCAGGGCAATGGCGCTCGCGCCGGTATCCACGACGAAGCGCACCGGAACGCCGTTGATCGCGCCCTCCGTGACGAACATGCCGGCCGCGTCGGAGGACAAAGTCACCTGCTGGCGGTCGCTCGCGGGCGGCGTGCCGCGGTAATGCTGGCCGTGCATGAGCACGCGCCGCTTGCCGTCGATTTCCACCGTGGCGCGGTCCTTCTGCACCGACAGCACGGCGATGCCGTTCCATGTCTGGCCGACCTTGACGGTCTTGGGGTCGCCCCCGTCGACGGCGAGCACCGCGGCCTTGTCGCCGATCAGGCCGATCAGGGCGACGTCCGCCGCCGCGGCCGGGCCGCAGGCGAGGCAAAGCGCAATAATGCGGGGCATGAAGCCCGTCGCCATTTTTAGAACCTCCCCGAGCGAAGGACCGGCGTATTTTGCCACCTATCTCGACCGGCGCTCGATCGCCTTGCAATTGATTGCCCTGGACGAGGGCGCGCCCGTGCCGCGCGACCCGCGCGCCTTTGCCGGCCTGTGCTTCATGGGCGGGCCGATGAGCGTCAACGACGAGCTGCCATGGATCGCGCCCGCGCTCGAGCTGGTGCGCGAAGCGGTGCGCAAGGACATCCCGGTGCTCGGCCATTGCCTGGGCGGCCAGCTCATGTCGAAGGCCTTCGGCGGCGCGGTGCGCGCCAGTGCGTACAAGGAGATCGGCTGGGGAGAAGTGCGCGTCGCCGACAACGGCGTGGCGCGCGAATGGCTGGGCGAGCTGCAGGCGTTCGAGACCTTCCAGTGGCACGGAGAGACCTTCAGCATCCCGCCCGGGGCGACCCGCATCCTCGAGAACGCGCATTGCGCGAACCAGGCGTTCGCCCTGGGCAAGCACCTGGGCCTGCAATGCCACGTGGAGATGACCGCGGAGCTCATCCGCGGCTGGGTGCAGGGCGGCGCAGACGAGATCAGGACGGCGGCGGACAGCCCGGCGGTCCAGTCTGCCGGCCAAATTCAAGAAAGGGTGGAAACCCGCCTGGAGCGACTCCACCAAGTGGCCGACCGGCTCTACGAGCGCTGGACCGAGGGCCTCAGTCGCGGAAGTTGATGAACTGGATCGGCAGGTCGGTGACCGACTGCCGGACCCGCTGGATCGCCGCCTGCAGGTCGTCCTTCTTCGCGCCCGAGACGCGCACCGCGTCGCCCTGGATGGAGGCCGCCACCTTGAGCTTCGAGTCCTTGATCAGCTTGACGATGCTCTTGCCCTTGTCCTGCGCGATGCCGGCGCGGATCTTCACCGGCTGTTTCACCTTGTCGCCCGAGATTTTCTCGACCGTGCCGGACTCGAGCGCGCGCACGTCGACGTTGCGCTTGGCAAGCCGCGTGCGCAGCACGTCCATGACCTGGCCGAGCTTGAAGTCGTCGTCGGCGAACACCGAAAGCTCGAGCTCCTTCTGCTCGATGCGCGCGTCGGAGCCCTTGAAGTCGAAGCGGTTGGCGATCTCCTTGTTGGCCTGCTCCACCGCGTTCTTCACTTCCTGCTGGTTCACCTGCGAGACGACGTCGAAGGAAGGCATTCAGTGCTCCGCGATCATGGGTTGAGGCGCTGCAGCTGGTCCACCCAGGCGCCGGTGACGGTGCGGATCCAGGCGGCATCGTCCGGCGACTCGTAGCGCGTGAACACCGACACGCTCAGCACCTTGCCGCGGGCGAGCAGCAGCGTGCCGCTCGAAAGCAGGAAGTTCTCCCGCTCGTCGGTGCCGAACACGCGCGGAACCTTGGTCGGCGCCAGGCGCGTGCCCTGCAGCAGCGAGACCACCGCCGGATCGCGGCGCAGCTCGGCGAGCGGCCGCAGCGCTCCGACCGGCTGGTCCGCCAGCTGCCCGGCGAGCTCGCCGTCGCCGGGCAGGGCGCGCCCGGCGAGCGACATTTCTTCGGCCATGCGGCGAAATGCCGCCGGCGCCACGCGCTCGCGCTCCAGCGCCCTCGGGGTCGCCACCAGCAGGTAGCGGCGGAACTCGGGGGGCTCGCCGAGGGTGAAGCGGCGCAGGTCGGCGTCGCTGACGGCGAAAGGCAGGATGCGGTTGGACGCCGAGGTGAGCGACTCGGCGAGCTCCTGCAGGCGCGGCGAGCCGGTGAAAGTGGTGTCGGCAAAGCCGGCGGGCGCGTCGAGCACCAGGCGCGCCTCGCCGAGCTGTACGGCAAAGGGGGCCGCCAGGGTCGCGTGGGTCCACGCAATCAGCGCAATGAATGCGAAGGCCCTTATCTGCGTCCCCGCTTGGCGGCGATGCGCAGGCGCAGCGCGTTCAGCCGGATGAAGCCGCCGGCGTCGGCCTGGTTGTAGGCGCCCTTGTCGTCCTCGAAGGTGGCGATTGAGGCATCGAACAGCGAGTCCTTCGAGGCGCGGCCGGCCACCAGCACCGTGCCCTTGTAGAGCTTGACGCGCACCGTGCCGTTCACCGGCGCCTGGGACGCGTCGATGAGCTGCTGCAGCAGGCGCCGCTCGGGGCTGAACCAGTAGCCGTTGTAGATCATGCGCGCGTAGCGCGGCATGAGGTCGTCCTTCAGCGCCAGCACCTCGCGGTCCAGGGTGATCGACTCGATGGCGCGGTGCGCCTTGAGCATGATGCTGCCGCCGGGTGTCTCGTAGCAGCCGCGGCTTTTCATGCCGACGTAGCGGTTCTCCACCATGTCCAGGCGCCCGACGCCGTGGCGCCCGCCGAGGCGGTTCAACTCGGCGAGGACTTTTCCCGCCGTAAGCTTCTTACCGTTCACCGCGACGACGTCGCCCCTGCGATATTCGAGCTCCACGTATTCCGGGCGCGCCGGCGCCTTCTCGGGCGACACGGTGATGCGCCACATCGATTCCTCGGGCTCGTACTGCGGGTCCTCCAGCACTCCGCCTTCGTATGAGATATGCAGCAGGTTCGCATCCATGGAATACGGCGCGCCGCCGCCCTTCTTTTTCTTGAAGTCGACCGGGATGCGGTGGCGCTCGGCGTATTTCAGGAGCTTGTCGCGCGACAGCAGGTCCCACTCGCGCCAGGGCGCGATGATCTGCACCTCGGGCATCAGCGCGTAGGCGCCGAGCTCGAAGCGCACCTGGTCGTTGCCCTTGCCGGTGGCGCCGTGAGAGATGGCGTCAGCCCCCGTCTGTTTGGCTACTTTGACGAGATTCTTTGCGATCAGCGGCCGCGCGATGGAGGTGCCGAGCAGGTACTCGCCTTCGTACACCGCGTTGGCGCGGAACATGGGGAACACGAAGTCGCGCACGAACTGCTCGCGCAGGTCTTCGACGAAGATGCTTTTCACCCCCATCTTCTTCGCTTTTTGCCGGGCCGGCTCGAGCTCCTCGCCCTGGCCGATGTCGGCGGTGAAGGTCACCACCTCGCAGCCGTATTCGTCCTGCAGCCACTTGAGGATCACCGAGGTGTCCAGGCCCCCCGAATACGCCAGCACCACTTTCTTGATTTTCGAGCTTTTCATTTCTTTCCCAGCACCAGGAATTCGAGCAGCGCCTTCTGCGTGTGCAGGCGGTTCTCCGCCTCGTCCCACACCACGCTTTGCGGGCCGTCGATTACCTCGGCGGCCACTTCCTCGCCGCGGTGCGCCGGCAGGCAGTGCATGAACAGGGCGTCCTTGTTCGCCGCCTTCATCATCTCGGCGTCCACCTGCCAGTCCTGGAAGTCGCGGCGCCGCTCCTCGTTCTCCGCCTCGAAGCCCATCGAGGTCCAAACGTCGGTGGTGACGAGATCGGCGCCCTTGGCCGCCTGCATCGGATCGGCGAAAGTCTCGCAGTACTGGTTTCTTCGATGAGATTCGATTTCGTATCCGGGCGGCGTGGATACGTTCAGCTTGAAGCCGAAGATCTCGGCGGCCTGCAGCCAGGTGTTGCACACGTTGTTCGAGTCGCCGATCCAGGCCACCGTGCGGCCGCGGATCGGCCCGCGGTGCTCGATGTAGGTATAGACGTCGGCGAGGATCTGGCAGGGGTGGTACTCGTTGGTGAGGCCGTTGATCACCGGCACGCGCGAGCTGCCGGCGAAGCGCTGGATGATGTCCTGCTCGAAAGTGCGCAGCATGATCACGTCGCACATGCGCGAGATGACCTGCGCCGCGTCCTCGACCGGCTCGCCGCGGCCGAGCTGCGAGTCGCGCGTGTACAGGTAGATTGCCGCGCCGCCGAGCTGGTGCATGCCCGCCTCGAACGACATGCGCGTGCGGGTCGAGGGCTTCTCGAAGATCATCGCCAGGGTGCGGTCCTCCAGCGGCCAGTAGCGCTCGTAGCGCTTGAACCGGTCCTTGATCCAGCGGGTGCGCGCGAACAGGTGCTCGTGCTCCTCGCGCGAGAAGTCCCTGAACTGGAGGAAGTGCCGCACCGCCATCTTCGCCTCAGCCCGCCGTCAAGCCGCGGCGCGCTTGTCGAGGAACGCCTTGGCGAGCGGCACCAGGCGCCGCACCACCTCGGCGGCCTCGGCCTCGCTCATCACCAGCGGGGGCATGATGCGCACCACCTTGTCGGCGGTGACATTGAGCACGAGGCCGGCGTCCAGGCCGGCCTTCACCAGCTCGCCGCAGGGCTCGTCCAGCTCAATGCCGATCATCATCCCCATGCCGCGCACCTCGGCCACGCCCTTGGCGCCGGCGAGCGCCTGGCGCAGGCCGTCGCTGATGACCTTGCCGACCCGCTCGGCGTTGTCGAGCAGGCCCTCGTCGCGCATCGTGTCCAGGGTCGTGACCACCGCGGTCATGGCGAGCGGGTTGCCGCCGAAGGTGGATCCGTGGTTGCCCGGTTTCAGCACCCCGCGCGCGCGCCCGCCGACCACGCAGGCGCCCACCGGCACGCCCGAGCCCAGGCCCTTGGCGAGCGGCACCACGTCGGGCAGGAAGCCGGCGTGCTCGTAGACGAACCATTTGCCGGTGCGCCCGAGGCCGCATTGCACTTCATCCGAGATGAACAGCCACTCGTGCCGCTCGCAGATCTCTTTCAGGCCGCGCAGGTAGTCCATGCGCGACACGTTGATGCCGCCTTCGCCCTGGATCGGCTCCACCATCACGGCGCACACGCTGCGATTGTGCTCCGCGACCTGGCGCACCGCGTCCAGGTCGTTCAGCGGCACGCGCACGAACCCGGTGACGAGCGGCTCGAAGCCCGCCTGCACCTTGCGGCTGCCGGTGGCCGAGAGCGTGGCGAGCGAGCGGCCGTGGAACGCCTTCTCCATCACGATGATGGCCGGCTCGGCGATGCCGCGGTCGTGGCCGTACTTGCGCGCGATCTTGATCGCCGCCTCGTTGGCTTCCAGCCCCGAGTTGCAGAAAAACACCTCGTCCAGCCCGGTGATGCCGGCGATGCGCTCGGCGGCCGCCTCCTGGTCGGGAATGCGCCACAGGTTGGAGGTGTGGATGACGCCGCTCGCGATGCGCTCGGTCAGCGCCCGCGTGAGCCGCGGATGCGCGTAGCCCAGCGTATTGACCGCGATCCCGGCCAGCGCGTCGAGGTATTTCTTCCCCGCTTCGTCCCACAGCCAGACGCCTTCGCCGCGCACGAAGGCGACCGGCTGGCGCGCGTAGGTGTTCATGACGTGGGACATGCCTGCCCCTCCCGGAAAAAAGAACGGCGGCACAGGCCGCCGTTTCGGCAATCCTATCGGTTCAACCCAGCCGCTTCAAGCCCTTCTCCTCCTTGTGCCTGAGCACGCGGATGCACGGCAGGTAGCCCTCGTGCACCACGCCGTGCATCTCCATGCGCTTGGTCGAGTGCAGCAGGTCGGCGACATACTCGATGATCTTGCCGGTGATGAGCTGCCCGGGCACCAGCACCGGAATGCCGGGCGGATAGGGCACGATCTGGTCGGCGCACACCCGCCCGGCGAGCTTCTGGTTCACGCGCTCGCGCTCGTCGAACACCGGCACCAGCTCCCCGCCGCAGTAGTACGCGTCGCGCGGCAGGTACTGCAGCCGGGTGAAGGCGGGAATCTCCGGCGTCTGCACCAGCCGGCGCGGCTGGCGTGCCTCGCGCGCCACGCGCATGAGCGCGTCGTAGAGCCGCGAGACCTTCGAGCGCGTGGTGCCCACCGTCAGGAGCAGGGTGAGCGTGTTGAAGGTCGATTTCTCGACCTGGATGTTGTAGCGCTCGAACAGCTCCCTCTGCAGGTCCTCGGCGGTGTAGCCGCAGCCCGAGATGTCGATGGTGACCTTGGTGGGGTCCAGGCGAATGCCGTCGTGGCGCACCGCGTCGGGCAGCAGGTCGTCGAGCTCCAGCACGCGGAACACCTTGGTGGAATTGACCATCTCGCGCACCTCCTTGGCGAGCTCCAGGGTGCGCGCCAGCAGCTTGTAGCCCTCCATCACCGCCTGCTTGCGCGCCACGTCCAGGCTCGCGATCAGGGAGTACTGCGGGCTGGTGGAGGTGTGCATGTTGAAGTTCTCCCGGAACAGGTGCTCGCGGAAGTCCGGGTCGTTGATGTGGATCATCGAGGCCTGGGAGAACGCCGACAGCACCTTGTGCGTGGACTGGGTGGCGTAGTCGGCCCCGGCCTCGAGCGCGGTCGGGCGGAACTGCGGATGGAAGCGTGCGAACCCGTACCAGGCCTCGTCGATGATGACCTTGATGCTGTGCCGGTGGGCGGCCTCGATGATGGGCCTGAGGTCGTAGCGCAGGCCGTCGTAGGTGCACGAGGT
>CBDDSA010000045.1:0-30271 GCA_965233185.1 uncultured bacterium | reverse complement strand
CTGGGCGCCGTGCCGCCGGCCGAAGCGGTCGGTGCCCCGGTAATGGTCTCGATGCGTCCGAAGCCGGTGCGCAGCGCGGCAGCCTGCACGACCGGCGGTGTCGTAACCTGCGGCGCCGCGACTACCGGCGAAGCGGCCGGCACGATGACCACGGGCGCCGGCTGCCTGCTGCCACATGCCGCCAGAAGCGCCAATGCGGAAAGGGAAAGCGAAAGGGAAAGGAATCTGCCCATCTGAGCCTCCTGTAGATGTATGCAGTACATCCCGTAGCAATTCCTGTTCCGCTACCCCCGCTGCGGGAAGCTGCGCTCGAAAACGGCTTCGGCGATGCGGTTCTTGAGGATCTCGATGGAGCCGCCGGCGATCATCCAGCCGCGGCAGCGGCGCAGGCAGTACTCCACCAGCTCTTCCTGGCTGTAGCCCAGGCCGCCCATGACTTGCAGGGCCTCGCTCGCCACCTCGAAGCCGGCCTGGTTGCAGAAGGCCTTGGCGATCGCGGTTTCCTCGGCGGAGGGGAAGCCGCGGTCGGCGTTGGCGGCTGCGCGGTAGAGGAGGAGCTGGCCGGCGTCGAGCTTGGTTTTCATGTCGGCGAACTTCCATTGCAGGCCCTGAAACTCGCACAGCAGGCGGCCGAACTGCTTTCGCTGCATGGCCCATTGGCGCGCGCGCTCGTAGGCGTAGCGGCCCAGGGCGAGGGAGCGCGCGGTGTTGCCGATGCGCTCGACGTTGAAGCCGGCGATCTGCTTCTTGAAGCCGCCCTCGCCCAGCAGCACGCGCTCGGCGGGCACGAAGACGTTGTCGAAGCGCAGCTCGGCCCATTCTTCCCCGGACATGAACGAGGAGGCCTTTCCCCTTTTCACGCCCCGAGAAGCTGTCTCTATCAGCACGGAGCCGATGCCGCCCACGCCGGGGCCGAAGCGCACGTAGGTGAGCACGATGTCGGCATACGCCGAGTGCGTGGTAAAGACCTTGGCGCCGTTGATGCGCCAGCCCTCGCCGTCGCGCGTGGCCGAAGTGGTAAGGTCGGTGACTGCCGAGCCGGCATCGGGCTCGGTCATGCCGACCGAGATTACGCCTTCGCCTGAAAGAAGCTTTCTCAGGAATAGGTTCTTGTGAACCTCGGACCCATACTCCGCGAGCACGCGGATCGGGCCGAAGTTGCCCGCCTGCACGACATCGGCGCTGCGCGGGCAGGCGGCGGCGACCTCCTCGATCGCGATCACCGCGTCCATCAGGCTGCCCCCCTGGCCGCCGTCGCTCTCGGCCATGGTGATGCCCAGAAGCCCTTGCTCGGCCATGCGTTTGGCGACGTCCCACGGATAGCCGGGCGCATGCGCGCGCTCGCGCGCGCCGGGGGTGAGGTGCTTGCGGGCGAAGCCGCGCACCGCGTCGCGAAACTGCGCCTGCTCCGAAGTCAGTCGGAAGTCCATGGCCGCTCCTTGTACGCGACGAGGGCGTCGACCGCCACCACGCCCTGCGCCTTGATGATCAGAGGATTGATCTCAGCCTCGGCAATGCCGGCCACCGCGGCGAGCGACGATACGCGCGAGATCGCTTGCGCCAGCGCGGCAAGGTCGCCCGCCGGCAGGTTGCGGTAGCCGCGCAGGGCGGCGAAACCCTTAACCTCGGCGATCATCGCCGCCGCCTCCTCCACCGATACGGGCGCCATGCGCACCGAGAAGTCGCGATACACCTCCGCCAGCACGCCGCCCGCGCCGACCAGCACCAGCGGGCCGACCACCGGGTCGTCGCGGTAGCCCACGATCGCCTCGCCCAAACCTGCCTCCATGCGCTGCACCAGCACCGGTTTGCCCTCGAAGGTTGGCAGCGCGGCGTCGAACGCGCCGCGGTCGCGCACGTCCAGGACCACGCCGCCCTGGTCGGTTTTGTGGGCGACGCCCGCCAGCTTGAGCGCCACGGGATAAGGCATCGTATGCGCATAGGCCGGCGCTGTGGCGAGCTGCGAACGGGCCGCCGGCACGCCGAGCGCCGCAAAAAGCTCGAAGGCGCTTTCCGGGAGCGGCTGCGGCAACGAAGGCGCCGCGTGCGCGGCGGGAGAACGCCAGGAAAGAAACGCCGCAAGCGCATCGGCGCAGGCTTCGGGGGTGCGGAACGCCGGGACGCCGTGCTGCGCGCACAACGCGAGCGACGCTTCGGCGTGCGGGGTCATGAACGCGGCGAGCGGCTTTGCCGAGCGCGCGCACTGCAGGATCGGCTGCACCGCGAGCTGCGGATGGAACTGCGCCGAGGAGCCGACTACGGCGAGCACCGCGTCGCAGTCCGGCGAGTCGCGCAGGCGCTCGAGCGTGGCGCGGTAGCCGTCCTGCGTGGCGGCCATGGTGAGGTCGTGCATCGCGGCAAGCTCCACACCGCGCAGGCCCAGCCGATCCATTACCGTCGCCGCGCCGCCGCCGGTGGTGCTCACCACCGCGACCCGGCCGGGGCGGGCGAGGTTTGGCGGACCCCTCCCCTCCAATAGGGGTGATGACTCGATCAACGTCTCGAGCAGGTCCACGCGCACGATGCCGCAGTCGCGGAAGAAGGCGTCCAGCGCCGCATCGGTGCCGGCGAGCGCGCCGGTGTGCGAGCGGGCCAGCGCCTCGCCGAGCGCCGAGCGGCCGAGCTTGTAGGCCACCACCGCCTTGCCGGCGGCGTGCGCCGCGCGCGCCGCGCGCCCCAGGCGGGCGGCGTCGCGAATGGTCTCGAGAAAGAGCAGGATGACGCGAGTGCCGGCGTCCGCGGCGAGCAGCTCGACGAGCTCGCCCACGCCCAGGTCCGCCTCGTTGCCCACCGACACCAGCTTGGCGAAGCCCAGGCCGCGCGCCGCGCCGCGCGAGAGCACGGTGCCGAGCATGGTGCCGCTCTGCGACACGATGCTCACGCCGCCCGCGGGCAGGCGCTCCATCTCGAGCACCGCGTTCACCGTGAGCGCGAGGCGCCCGGGGATGTCGATCACCCCCATGCTGTTGGGGCCGAGCAGGCGAACACCGAGGGCCTTCGCGCGCTTCGCCAGGGCAAGCTGTCTCTCGAAATTTCCCCGGTCGGCAAAGCCGTCGCTGTAGATGCTCGCCACCGCCACGCCCTTCGCGCCGCAATCCTCCAGCGCGCGCTCCACGTCCTGGACCATGATGAAGGCGTGATCCACCTCGCCCGGAGCGTCGGCCAGCGTCGCGAAAGCGCGCTCGCCCAGCACCTCGGCGCGCGCGGGATTGACCGGGAAGATGCGCCCGGCGTAGCCGTGCTTGCGCAGGTAGCGCTGCGGGCGTGCGGTGTTCTTGGCGGCATCCCCCGAGGCGCCGATCAGCGCCACCGCGCGCGGCGCGAACAGCGCCTGGGCGAGGTCCATGCTACGGGCTGTCAAGGCGCCACAGGGCGCCGAGCAGCTCGCGTGCCTTCGCCTCGCCGATCACCGGGAGGGCGAGCTCCAGGTACTTCGCCTCGAGCTGCGCGTCGGACAGCGGCGCATCCGGGTCGCCGACGCGCGTGGGCTGCAGGTGCTCCTCGCGCCGTCCGCGCGCGCGAATGGCGACGCGCGCCGCGCGCTGGCCGGGGAACGCGGCATCCAGCTCGGAATCGATGGATACCTTGATGCGCTTGAGCAGCGCGCGCGTCGCCGGGTCGTTCAGCCGCGCGGGATCGAAAGCGGCCAGGCGCACGCTGCCGTGGGTGAGCGCCGTGGCCACCACGTACTTCAGCGAGAAGCGCCCCTCGGCGGGCGTGCGCGGGTCCTCGAAGCGGGCCACCTCGACGCCGGCGCGGTAAGTGCCGACCTCCACGGCTTCGATGTCATCGGCCGAAACTTGCATGCGGCGCTTGAGTGCCAAAGCGCCGTCGATGGCCGCGAAAGTGTGGCCGCAGCAGGCGTGGTTCTTGACCGTCATGCGCGTGATGTGGAACTCGCGCCCCAGCGTGGCGAGCGCCTTGTCCCAGTCCGGGTCGTCGCCCATCGCGCGGCCGTAGCCGTGCATCACCTCGAGGGAGCCGGTGACGCCTTCGCGCGCCGCGAGCGCCGCGGTGACCCCCGCTTCGGCGGCGCGCCCGGCGTGCAGCGGCTTGGACATCGAGTCGGTACGGAAGGCCTCCTGCAGGCCGGCGGAAAAGGTGGCCACCGTGGCGAGCGCGTGCGCGAAGCGCCGGCGATCCAGCCCCAGCGCCTCGGCCGCCGCCGCCGCGGCGCCGAAGCAGCCGATGGTCCCGGTGTTGTGCCAGTGCTTGTAGTGCGCGCGCCCCATGGCCGCGCCGATGCGCGTGGAAATCTCGTAGCCGACGATGACCGACCGCAGGAAGCTTTCCTTGCCGAAAGCCAGGGCGTGCGCGGCGGCGATGGTGGGCGCGCCCGGGTGGTAGATGCCGTCGCGGAAAATGTCGTCCACCTCGGCGGTGTGCGCGGCGGTGCCGTTGATGAGCGCCGCGGTGCGCGGCGCGGCGCGCTCTTCCTTCAGCGCCTTCTCGAGCAGCGTGGCGGGGGGCAGCACCGAGCCGGGAAACAGCGCCGCGTGCCAGTCGATCACCGCGCGCCTGGCGTGGTGTACGACCTCATCCGGGAAGCGGGCGGCTCTGGCGTCCTCGGCCCAGGCGGCGAACCGCTCGACGATGTGCATTCGTCAAATCTACCCGGCTTTGTGCGCTTTTGCACAGGGCCGGGATCGCACGGCGCCGCATCATCCGCGCATAAAGGGAGCGCAAGGGGAAATCACCATGACGACCATGACCACGCACAATCCTTACGTGGCGCCGCGTGCCGCGGTGGCGGACGCCGCCGAAGCCGTGCAGCCGGTGCGCATCTTCTCGGTATCGGGACGCATCGGCCGCGTGCGCTACATCCTCTACACCATGGCGCTGCCGATGCTCATCATGTTCTGCGCCGGCCTGGTGAGCGCCTTCGCGGGCGCCGCGGGCCTCGCGCTCACCGTCGCCGGCTGGGTGGCGATGGTCGTGCTGTGCGTCATGCTGACCATCCAGCGCAGCCACGACTTCGGCATGAGCGGCTGGTTCGCGCTGCTGTGCCTCGTGCCGCTCGCCAACCTGGCCTTCTGGTTTATTCCCGGCACCGACGGCGCCAACCGCTACGGCGCGAAAACGCCGCCCAACAGCCTGGGCGTGCTGATCGGCGTGTGGCTGGTGCCGCTCCTGGTGGCCGGCGGCATCGCCGCCGCGGTCGCCCTGCCGGCCTACCAGGACTACGCCAAGCGGGCGGAATTACGCCGCTGAACCGAATTCGGGGTCAGAGCCCGATTAGGAATTCGGGCTCTGACCCCGATTCTTGTCGGTTTGCCAATCAGCCAGCTTGCGCCGGGCCTCGTTGAGCTTCGGGTCCATCTCGCGCTCGTGGTTGTCGCGCTTCGCGGTGAGCTCGATCACGTAGCCGTTCGGGTCGCGGAAGTAGATGGAGTCGATGAAACCGTGGTGCGAGACGCCGCGCGTCTCGATGCCGGCGGCTTTGCCCTTTTCCATCATGGGCTGGAGGGCCTCGGGCTTCACTTCCAGCGCGATGTGCAGGTCGTAGTCGTGCTGCGGCTTGAACTGGAAGGGCATGTCGGGCGCCTCGAAGAACGCGAGGCACGAGCCGTCGTCCATGCGGTAGAAGGTATGCAGCGCGTCGGTGCGCCGGCCGCTCATCGATTCGCGGATGCGCAGGGTCTGGGTGAGCGGCAGGCCAAGGAAGTCCTCGTAGAAGCGGCGCGTCTCCTCGGAGTCGCGGCAGCGGTAGGCGTTGTGGTGCAGGCCCTTGATCATAGCGTGACGAATTTCTGCTCCTTGACCGCGTCGCGGAAGCCGTAGAACACCTCGTTCACCTTGGGCCAGCTGCGCAGCTTCTTCATGTTGTCCAGCCAGCGGCGGATGTTCGGGTAGGCGGCGAAGTCCATGCCGATGATCTCGCCGACGGACACGAAACCCGCGCCCAGGTAGTCGGCGATGGTGATCTTGTCGCCGCACAGGTAGCCGGCGCGCGGGCCGATCCAGTGCTGGTCGAGGATCTGCAGCCACTGGGTGGCTTTGCCCTTCGCCCAGTCGAGGCACGCCTGCTGCGCGGCGTCGGTCGGGCGCTTGTTGTTCGGGAAGATCTGCGGGTAGATGAAGCCGTAGCCGTACTCGCGGTAGAACTGGGTGTTCAGCCAGTCCATCATCTCGTTGACCTTGGCGCGCTGCTTCAGGTCCTTGGGATAGGCCGGCGAGCTCACCTTGTCGGCGAGGTACTTGAGGATCGCCGAGCTCTCGGTGAGGCGGAAGCCCTCGTCCTCGAGCACCGGCACCTGGCGGTTGGGGTTGATGGTGGTGAACGGCGGCTGGGTATGCTCGCCCTTCATGAGGTCCACGACTTGCTCGTCGACCCGGATGTTGTTCTCCGCGATGAACAGGCGCACCGGCCGGCTGGTCATGGATACGGGGTGCATGTAAAGCTTCATGGGTCCTCCTTCGGCAGGCAGCCATGGTAAACCACCCCACCATCGAGAGCACCATCCCCGCCCGCCTGGACAGCCTGCCCTGGTCGGGCTGGCACTGGAAAGTGGTGCTCGCGCTCGGGGTGAGCTGGCTGCTCGACGGCCTCGAAGTCACCGTGGTCGGCTCGCTCGGCCCGGCGCTGCAGCGCGACGACACCCTGGGCCTGTCGGCCACCGAGATCGGCTGGGCGGCCTCGGCCTATATCGCCGGGGCGGTGCTGGGAGCGCTGTTCTTCGGCCGGCTCGCCGACCACCTCGGGCGCAAGCGCATGTTCCTGGTCACGCTCGCGGTCTATCTCGTCGCCACGGTGCTCACCGGGTTCACGTGGGACCTGTGGTCCTTCGCCTTCTGCCGGTTTCTCACCGGCTTTGGCATCGGCGGCGAGTACGCGGCCATCAACTCGGCGATCGACGAGCTCATCCCGGCGCGCGTGCGCGGCCGCGTGGACCTCGCCATCAACGGCACCTTCTGGGTGGGCGCGGCGCTCGGCGCGGCGCTCAGCATCGTGCTGCTGCATCCGGGCTGGGTGGGCGCCGAGTACGGGTGGCGCATCGCCTTTTTCATGGGCGGGATCCTGGGCGTGGCGATCCTGCTGGTGCGGCGCCATCTCCCCGAGAGCCCGCGCTGGCTGCTGATGCACGGGCGCGCCGAGGAGGCCGAGGCCATCGTGCGCGATATCGAGCGCCAGGTGGGCGTGCAGGAAGGCCAGCATGCGGCGCTCAGCATGCGCGCCTTGCGCAGCATCCCGTGGGCCGATGTGGCTCACGTGCTCGCGGTGCGCTACCGCCGGCGCTCGGCGCTCGGCCTGACGCTGATGGCTTCGCAGGCGTTTTTCTACAACGCCATCTTCTTCACCTACGCGCTCATGCTCACGCGCTTCTACGGCATCGCCGAGGAGCGCGTGGGCTACTACATCTTTCCTTTCGCCATCGGCAATTTCCTCGGCCCGCTGCTTCTCGGGCGCCTGTTCGACCACGTCGGCCGGCGCGCCATGATCGGCGCCACCTACGCCGTGTCCGGCGTGCTGCTGATCCTGACCGCCTTCGCTTTCCAGCAGGGACTGCTAAGTGCAATCACCCAGACCCTGTGCTGGTCGGTGATCTTTTTCTTCGCGTCGGCGGCGGCAAGCGCGGCCTACCTCACGGTGAGCGAGATCTTCCCGCTCGAGATGCGCGCGGTGACTATCTCGCTTTTCTACGCCTTCGGCACCGCGCTGGGCGGCTTCGCCGGGCCGCCGCTGTACGGCGCGATGATCGAAGGCGGCAGCCGCGAGGGCCTGTTCGCCGCCTACGCGCTCGCCGGCGGCCTCATGTGCATCGCCGCCTTCGTCGCCTGGAAAATCGGCGTCGACGCCGAGCGCCGCCCGCTGGAGGAGGTGTGCCCTCCGCTGGGCACCCACAGCCTGAATCGGGGTCAGAGCCCGAATAGGAATTCGGGCTCTGACCCCGATTAGGCGGTCTTGGCGCGCGGGCCGCGTTCTTTGACGGCCGCGCGGATGGCACCGATCAGCTTGTCGGCGTCGACCGGCTTGTCGACGCGGTCGGTGAAGCCGGCGGCGCGCAGGCGCTCGCGCTCGATCTGGGTGAACGCGGTGAGCGCGATGGCGGGAATCTGCTGCTCCATTCCCTTGCCCAGCTCGAGGGCGCGCACGCGACGCAGCGTCTCGAAGCCGTCGTCCTCGGGCATGGCGAGGTCGAGGAGCAGGATGTCGGGCGGCTCCTTGGCGAGCGCGGCCTCCAGCGCCTTGACCAGCTCGCGGCCGGAGCCGAAGCCGCGCACCAGGGCGCGGCTCTGGCGCAGGGTGAGCGCCACCACCTCGTGCGCATCCGGGTCGTCGTCGGCCACCCAGACGCGCACCCCCTTGAGCTCGGCCTCCAGCAGCTCGCGCCGCCGCTCCGGGCTGGGCGCGCCGATGGCGGCGAGCGCGGCGGACAGGGGCGCGGCCGGCAGGTCCACGGTAAAGATCGCGCCCTTGCCCAGCCCGGGACTGTCGGCGCGCACCTGGCCGCCGTGCAGCAGCGCGATGTGGCGCACCAGCGCGAGGCCGATCCCCAGGCCGCCGGCGCGCCGCGCCGAAGTGGTGTCGGCCTGCGTGAAGCGGTCGAACACGTGCGGCAGGAATTCCGGCGAGATGCCCAGGCCGTTGTCGCGCACCAGGAGCTGCACGCGCTCGCCGTTTTTCAGCAGCGTCACCTGGACGTGGCCGCGCTCCGGCGTGAACTTCACCGCGTTGGACAGCAGGTTGGACACGAGCTGCTGCAGCCGGCCCGGGTCGCCCACCACCATGATGCCTGCGTCCCCCGGCGCGAAGCGCAGCTCGATCTCCTTGGCGGCCGCGCCGGGGCGCGAGGCCTCCAGCGCGGCGTTGACGATCTCGGCCAGGTTGACCACGCGCCGCTCGATGTTCAGCTTGCCGCTGACGATGCGCGAGGTGTCCAGCAGGTCGTCGATCAGGCGCGTCTGGTGGTCGACGTTGCGCTTGATGGCCTTGGCCGCGCGGTCGACCAGCTGCGGCTCCAGCGGCCGCGAGGTGGCGAGGAGATGGCTCCAGCCGCGCAAGGCATTGAGCGGCGAGCGCAGCTCGTGCGACACGATCGCGAGGAACTCGTCCTTTGCGCGATTGGCGCGCTCGGCCTCGGCGCGCAGCCGCTGCTCGGCCACCACCAGCTTCTCCAGCTCGCGCTGCGCCTGCTTGCGCTCGGTGATGTCGGTGGCCACGCCGATGACGCCGATGATGCGGCCCTGCTCGTCACGCAGCGGCGCCTTGGTCGTGAGGTAGGTGCTGTCGCCGCGCGCAGAGCTCAGGGTCTCCTCGATGATCATGGGCTCGCCGCCCTCGAGCACCAGGCGCTCCTTGTCGTCCAGACCGGTGGGCTCGGCCGCGCGTCCCATCGCCTCGGTCCACGCCGGGTTGGCCATCAGCGGCCGGCCCTGGCGGTCCTTGGCGCAGATGAGGTCGGGCGTGCTCATGGTGATGGCATTGAGCAGCGCGTTGCGCTCGCGCAACGCAGCGCTGGCGCGCTCCAGCGCGGCGGTGCGGCGCATGACGCGCTGGTCGAGCTCGGTGTAGGCCTCGCGCATCGCGCGCTCGGCCTGGCGCTGCACCGCCGCCTCGCGCAGCACCAGCACCGCGCCCGCCACGCCCTCGGCCGCATCCACGATCGGCGCGGCGTTGATGTCCACCGGATGCACCGAGCCGTCTCTCGCGCGCAACGCCGGCTCTCCGCTAGCGGCCACCGCGCTGCGCCGGCGCAGCGCCTCGTCCAGCGGGTTGGCCACTGCCGCGCCGTCGCGCTCGTCGAACAGCGGCAGCAGCTCGTCGACCGGCCTGCCCGCGGCCTCCGCGGCGCGCCACCCGGTCAGGCGCTGCGCCGCCGGATTGAGAAAGCGCACGCGGCCCGCCGCGTCGGTGGCGATGACCCCGTCGCCGATGCTCGCGAGCGTGACCTGCAGCCATTCGCGCTGCTCGTCGGCCTGCTCCTCGGCCTTGGCGCGCTGCGCCGCGATGCGGTCCAGGGTGCGCGCCACCCACAGCACCAGGGCGCTGAAGGTGGCGATCATCACCAGGGTGAAAAGCGACATGCCGAAGGCCTCGCTGAACACGCCTTCGCGCTCGGCAAGGAGGCGAAACCAGCCCACGGTCATCGGCACCAGGATTGCCGGCGGCAGCAGCCAGTGCGTGACCACCGCGCCGGTGCGCCGGCTGGACAGCGTCTCCACCAGCCACGGCCCGGGGCGACCGGCGGCGAGCGCGAAGGCGGCGAGCAGCGCCGCCACCGCGCCCGGCCCGGAAAAATCGAGCAGCGGCGCGCCGATGTCGAAGCGCAGCAGGCGCAGGCTCGCGCCGAGCAGCGCAAACAGCGCCGCTGCGCCGATGGCGCAGGCCGCCAGGCCGTTGGCCGAGACGCCGAACACGCGCACGTCGCGCGCCATGGGGGTGACCACCGCGAGCACCAGGATCACGATGCAGGTGGCGGGCGAAAGGAGCGCGGCGCCAAAGCGCATGCCCAGCGGCTCGCCGGTGAGTGCCTCGACCAGCGCGAATACCGCGATGGCCGCGGCCGCGGCCGCGGCGCTATAGGCGGCGCGCCGGCTGCGATAGTCGTCGTGATAGGAGGCGAAGAAGCACGCGGCGAGCAGCAGGTAGGCGAACGCCTCCGCCGGCGCCATCGGCGCGAAGTCCGCGCCCAGGTCGCGCAGTCGCGGCACGTCGAGCACCCAGCCGGCGAGCGCGAGCACGGAGATGACCGCGGCCAGGCCGTAAGCGGTCCGCGAAACGCGGCCGAGCCTGCGCAGGAGGGTCGAGGGCATGCCTTCCGCCAACCTAGCCGCGCTTGAGGCGGACTTCTATCGGATGACCTGGGGCGGAATGTCGGCCGATTCGGCTGTCGCCGGGGAACGACGCTCGCGGACTTTCGACAGCACGAACTGGGCGAGCCCGACCGGCCCGCCGAACTGCGAGCGCAGGAACCAGGTCGCACCGGTCATGAGCAGCGTGCCGAGCGCGAAACCCTTGGTCTGCTCCTTGGTGTCCTCGGCGACCATGGGTTCAGCCACCCCGGGCTCGGCTTTCTGCTTCCTTCCCCGGACGATGCGCACGGCCACCAGGCCCAGCACCACGGCGCCGGCGATCGCCGCCGGCGGTCCGAGCCGCTTCGCGGCGCGCTGCTTCGCCGTGGCTGCGGTATGGCGCAACAGCACCTTGCGCGCGGCGATGCGCTCCTCGACCGCGGCGATTTCAGCGTCAATGCTCTTCATGCGGCGGCTCGCCCCTCAGCTGGCGCAGCAAGGCGGTGAACGGCATTTCCGATACGAGGTGGCGGGCCCACCAGGCGAGCCCCGCAGCGCCGGCGATGTTGATCAAGGCGGCGATGGCGATGGCGAGCGGCCACGACACGCCCCGGTCGAACATCCAGACGATGCCGGCCGCGACGAACCCCATCCACGCGGTGATCAGCAGGATGGCGATGAGCAGCCCGGCCGACAGCAGCATGGCGAGGCGCACGCCCGCGCGCCGCGCATCCAGAACCGCCAGGTGGGCAAGATCCGCGGCGAGCTGCCTAGTATCCGAGACGAGCTGGCCCAGCGCGGCGCCCAGGCCCTGCGGTACGGTTACCGCCAACTGGTGATCTTCCCGAAGAGGTAGCCCGCCGCGAGCGCGATGCCCAGCGCCATCATCGGGTTTTCCTTCACGTACTCGCGGGCCTGCTCGACGTAATCGTCCTTCATGGCGAGCCACTCTTCGCCCTTCTCGCCCAGGCGATCGGCGGCTTGCGCCGCCGCCTGCGTCGCGCGGTCCACCGCCGAATGGGCGCTCTCGCTCAGCTGGTCGATCTGCTGCTTCTGGGTTCCGGTGCTGCCGGTGGTGCTCGCCATCTCTCTCTCCGTTTGGGGAATTTACGCCGTAGGGGTTAGCAAACTTTATGCCGCGTGCCGGCGCTCGTCGGAGGGTGCCGGCTTGGAGGGCGCGTCGTCCTCGTCGGCCGGCTCGTTCGCCTTGTACGCGGCGAGCCGGTTGTACAGCGTCTTCAGGCTGATGCCGAGCATGTCGGCCGCCTTGCGCTTGGAGCCGCACTCGGCGAGAGTGGCTTCGATCAGCCGCCGGCTCACCTCGTCGAGCGTACTGCCCACGCGCACCGTAAGGAGCGAGGCGGACTCGGGCGCCGTCACCGCGGCCGGCGCGAGGTCGGCCTCGATCACGTCGTCGGCGAGGATGAAGGCGCGCTGCACGTAGTTCTTGAGCTCGCGCACGTTGCCCGGCCAGGTGTGCGCGTAGAGCGCGGCCAGGGTCGCCGGGGCGAAATTCTTGGTCGCCGACTCCTGCTTGTTCAGCATCTCGAGGAAGTGCTGCGCCAAGAGCTCGATGTCGTTGCCGCGCTCGCGCAGCGGCGGCATCGAGATCGGGAACACGTTCAGGCGGTGGTACAGGTCCTCGCGCAGCTTGCCGTCGGTGACCGCGGTTTCGGGATTGCGGTTGGTGGCGGCGATCAGGCGCACGTCGGCGCTGATCGGCGTGGTGGTGCCCACGCGCATGAACTGCCCGGTCTCCAGCACGCGCAGCAGCTTCACCTGCAGCTCCTGCGGCATCTCGGTGATCTCATCCAGGAACAGCGTGCCGCCGTGCGCCCGCTCGAAGTAGCCCTTGTGCTGGCGGTCGGCGCCGGTGAACGAGCCTTTCTCGTGGCCGAACAGCTCGCTCTCGATGAGCTGCGGCGACACCGCGCCGCAGTTGAGCGGCAGGAACGGCGCCTTCTTGCGGCGGCTCAGGTCGTGGATGGTCTGCGCGGCGAGCTCCTTGCCCGTGCCGCTCTCGCCCATCAGCAGCACCGTGGCCGAAGTGGGCGCCACGCGCCCGAGCTGGTCGTAGAGCTTCTGCATCGGCGGCGAGGAGCCCAGGATGTGGCCGAAGCGGCCGAGCTTGCGCAGCTCGTCGCGCAGCTCGCCGATCTCGGCACGCAGCTCGCCGGTCTTGGGCACGCGCCGCAGGATCGCCTTGAGGCGCTCGACGTCCACGGGCTTCACCAGGTAATCGGTGGCACCCAGGCGCAGCGCCTCCACCGCGCTCTCGACGCTGGCGTGGCCGGTGATCATCACCACCTCGGTGGCGGCGCGCGTCTCGAGATCGGCGACCAGCTCGACGCCCTTGCCGTCGGGCAGCTGCAGGTCGGTGAGCATGATGTCGGGCTGCAGGCGCGACATGTGGATGCGTGCCGAGCGCAGGCTGTCGGCGGCGGACACGGTGAAGCCTTCGGCTTTGGCGAGCTCCGAGAGCCATTCGATGGCTTCGGGATCGTCGTCTACGAGGAGGAGATGGGGCATTGGATAGTGGGAGTTAGAGGTCAGGAATTACCGCTTGCGTGTAATTCCTCCAGCACGCAATGTGCATACCAAGGCTGGTAAAAATTTCCTGTCGCACGCATGCGTCCACCGTAAGTGCATGAGCATCCAGCGTAAAGGCGCCGTTCGGACCTGTTGCGTGACAGCGCGGCGCAGCCGGCTGCGCAGGTGGATGCGTCTTCTCCCGGCGACAGGCACGCCACTCGCATGCCCAAAGGCTCCGGCCGGGCGTGGTGGCGAACCCTCCCCCTCCTCCCCCGTTGCTGCGCCCGGCTCGGAGCTTGCAGAGGCCGTCCATGGACTGGAGCGAGCTGTTCGGCCTGAGCGTGTCGCCGTGGGAGCTCGTCATCCGCGGCAGTGCGATGTACCTCTTCCTGTTCGTGCTGTTCCGCGTCGTGGTTAAGCGCCGCGTGGGCTCGGTCGGCATGGCCGACATCCTCATCCTGGTCATCGTCGCCGACGCCGCGCAAAACGGCATGGCCGGCGAGTACCAGTCCATTACCGACGGCTTCATCCTGGTGGGCACGCTGGTCGGCTGGAACATGCTGATCGACTGGCTCGCGTTTCGCTTCAGCGCGCTGCGCGACCTGCTCGAGCCGCCGCCCCTGCTGCTCATCGACAACGGTCGCGTGCTGCGCAAGCACCTGCGCATCGAGCTCATGTCGGAGAGCGAGCTCGCCACCAAGCTGCGCGAGCACGGCGTCACCGACCCCGGCGAGGTGGCCAAGGCCTACATCGAGCCCGACGGCCAGGTCACCGTCCTCAGGAAGCCCCCCTGAAATCGGGGTCAGAGCCCGAAAAGGCAATCGGGCTCTGACCCCGATTTGATGGCTATGTACCGACGGCTTTCCTCATCTGGGCGGTGATGGACTGGCGTGTGGTCCAGTAGCTGGCCCAGGAGTCGGGCTCGTGCAGGCGGCGCGCGGCGTTGCGCACGTCGAAGCGCGCGCGCAGGTCGGTCTTCGCCTCGAGCTCGTCCCAGTGCAGCGGCATGGACACGCCGGCGCCCGCACGCGCGCGCGGGGAGAAGGCGGCGACCGCGCTGGCGGTCTCGGAGTTGCGCAGGTAGTCGACGAAGATCTTGTTCGGGCGACGGTCCTTGGCGATCTTGGCGGTAAAGAGATCCGGGCGCGCCTTCGCCAGCATTTCGGCGATGCGCCGGGTGAAGTCCTTGACCGTGTCCCAGTCGAGCTCGGGCTGGATCGGCGCGACCACGTGCAGGCCCTTGCCGCCGGTGGTTTTCAGGAAGCAGGCGAGCCCCAGGCCTTCGAGCAGCGTCCTGGTGAGCTGCGTGCCCTCCACCAGGGTCTTCCACGGCAGCTTCTCGTCCGGGTCGAGGTCCATGGTGATGCGGTCGGGGTGGCGGATGTCGGGAACCGTGGCGCCCCAGGTGTGGAATTCGATGGCGCCGTTCTGCACCGCGCTCACGATGGCCTTCAGGTCGGTGGCGTAGATATAGGCGCCCTTGCTGGAGCGCTCGCGCTTCACCGTCTGCAGGCTGCCGGGGCTGCGCGCCATCGTGAGGTGGCGCTGGTAGAAGCATTCGCCCTCCGCGCCGTCGGGGCAGCGCACCAGCGACAACGGCCGGTCCTTCACATGCGCGAGCAGCCGCTCGCCCACTGCCTCGACGTAGCGCGCGAGCTCGAGCTTCGAGAACTTGAGCTTCGGCCAGACGAGGCGTTCCGGATGGCTGATCTTCACGCCGAGGATCTCGTTGCCCGAGGACGGAGGCTGCTGCGCCTTCTCCTCGCCTACCGACTTGGCCGGGATGTCCTCGCGCAGGCCCATGAACGACGCCTGTCGCAGGATGCCTTCGTGCGTGCGCTCGGTGTAGGCGACCTCGGCGACCAGGTTCGGACGCACCCAGGTCACGCCCTTTTCGCGCGGTGGGTTCTCGAAAGGCGCGTCGGGCTTCTTCAGCGCCGCGAGGCGCTGCGTCATGCTCTGCAGCAGCGCATCGTCGAACCCGGTGCCCACCTTGCCGGCGTATTGCAGCTTGCCGGCACGGTCGAACACCCCCACCAGCAGCGCGCCGAACCCGTGGCGCGATCCCCCGGGGGCGGTGTAACCGCCGATGACGAAGTCCTGGCGCTGGCGGCACTTCAGCTTGATCCAGCTTTTCGCGCGGCCGCTGACGTAGACCGATCCGGTGTCCTTGCCGATGAGGCCCTCCAAGCCGAGCCGGCAGGCATGCGCCAGCACCTCGCCCGCCTCGCCTTCGAGGTGCTCGCTCAGGCGCACCGCCTTCGAGGGCTTGAGGGCCTTCTCCAGGCGCTTCTTGCGCTCGATGAGCGGCAGGCGGCGCAGGTCGCGGCCGGAAAGGAAGGGCGCGTCGAACACGTAGTAGACGATTTCCCGGTCGCGCCCGAGCTCAAATGCGTTCTGCAGGGCCTGGAAGCTCGAGCGGCCGTCGCCCGCGAGCACCACCATCTCGCCGTCGAGCCACGTCCCGGAGAGGCCGAGCTTCTGCAAAGCGGCGGCAAGATGCGGCAGCTTCGAGCTCCAATCCTTTCCGGAGCGCGTGAAGAGCCGTACCTCCTTCTTCTCCAGCCTTGACAGCATGCGGTAGCCGTCGTGCTTCACTTCGTACACCCAGTCGCCGCTTTTCGGCGGCGCGCTCACCAGGGTGGCGAGCTGCGGCGCGATGAACTGCGGCAGCTCGGCTTTCTTCGCGCGCGAGCTGGGCGCCGGTGCGCGCTTCACGCTCTCGGGGCGCTCGCGCACCACGTCGTAGTCGCTGCGCGCGCGATCGTCGTCCCGCTTGATGAGAAGCCATTCGTTGTTTTTCATTCTCGTGAGGATCCAGCTGCCGTCCAGTTTCTCGCCATCCAGACGGAAATGCAGCCGGCCCTTGCGCAGCGCCTCGGCCGGATCGCGATCCTCCGGCGTCCACGCGCCGCGGTCCCACAAAAGCACGTCGCCCGCGCCGTACTGCTTCTCCGGGATCACGCCCTCGAACTCGCCGTAGTCCAGCGGATGGTCCTCGGTCTGCACCGCGAGGCGCCGGTCCGCGGGATCGAAGCTCGGCCCCTTGGGCACCGCCCAGCTTTTCAGCACGCCCTCGAGCTCGAGGCGAAAGTCGTAGTGCAGGCGCGTCGCCGCGTGGCGCTGGATGTAGTAGCGCAACTGCTGCTTGGGCTTTGCCGCCAGCGGCCGGCCGCGCGGCTCCGGCGTGACGGAAAAGTCGCGCATTTCGCGGTAGCGGCCCAGGCGGTCGTTCATCGCATCGCTACCAGCAAAGCGCACGCCCGCCCGGTAATTGCTACAGGCACGGAAACTATTACAGCCAATTTCATGTGCCTATCGGCGCCCGGGCTCTGGCATAGGCCTTGCAGACATGCCGCATGAAAGGAGAATTCATGGGCCCGGCCATTGCGCTAAGGCTTCGACAGCACCTTACTCTCACTCCGCAGGTCCAGCAGGCGCTGCGCCTGCTGCAGATGTCGGCGCTCGAGTTCGCCCAGGAGATGGAGCAGGCGCTGACGAGCAATCCGTTCCTCGAGGACAACAGCGAGGCACCCGCGCCGCGTGAAACCTCCAGCGCCGTCGACGACGTGGTGGTGCCGCAGGAGCCCGCTTCGCCCGGCATCTCCGATCGCGACCAGGAGGAATGGTCCGGCGCCTCCGAGGCGCAGCCCACCCTGCAGGACCATCTGCGCGAGCAGCTGATGATCTCGCAGATGGGCAGCCGCGACCGCGCGCTCGCCCACATGATCGTCGACAGCCTGGACGACGACGGCTACTTCAAGGCCGACTTCGAGGAGCTCGCGGCGATGGTGCCGGCGGAGCACGACGTGCGTGCCGAGGACTTCGAAGCGGCGCTGCGCCTGGTGCAGAGCCTGGACCCTGCGGGCGTGGCCGCGCGCACGCTCGAGGAATGCCTCGAGCTGCAGCTCGCCGCGCTCGACGCGGACACGCCGGGGCGCGCCTGCGCGCTCGCGATGGTGCGCGGGCGCCACCTGCAGCTCCTGGGCAACCGCGAATGGGCCCGCCTGCAGCATGCCATCGGCTGCGACGAGGCCGCGCTGCATACCGCGCGCGCGCTCATCCGCACGCTGGACCCCAAGCCCGGCCACCGCTTCGGCGCCCCCGAGGCGCGCTACGTGGTGCCCGACGTGCTGGTGCGCAAGCTGCGCGAGCGCTGGACCGCCACCATCAACCCGGCCTCGCTGCCGCGGGTGCGCCTGAACCGCGCGTACGCGGACGCCATCCAGAGCCGCAGCTCCAACCAGTCGCTGTCGCGCCAGCTGCAGGAAGCGCGCTGGCTGCTGCGCTCCATCGAGCAGCGCTTCGCCACCATCCAGCGCGTCGCCGATGCCATCGTCGCGCGCCAGCGCGGCTTCTTCGAGTACGGCGAGGTGGCGATGAAGCCGCTTACGCTGAAGCTGATCGCCGGCGAGCTCGGGCTGCACGAGTCCACGGTCTGCCGCGTCACCAACAACAAGTACATGGCGACGCCGCGCGGGCTGTTCGAGTTCAAGCACTTCTTCTCCAGGCGCCTCGCCACCGAAAGCGGCGGCGCCGCCTCCGCCACCGCGGTGCGCGCGGTGATGAAGGAGCTGATCGCGGCGGAGGACCCGCGCGCGCCCCTGTCGGACGCCGAGCTGGCGCGCCTGCTCGCGCAGCAGGGCCTGCGCGTGGCCCGCCGCACGATCACCAAGTACCGGGCGCTTATGCGCCTGCCCAGCGTCGACATCCGGCGCGCCGACATGAGACGGTAAGGAGACAAGGAGAATGTCCAAAATCATCGCTGGAAGGTTCGATGCCACGGTAGACGCGGACGCCGCGGTCGAGCGCCTGAAGCTCGAGGGCTTCGCGCGCGATGAGCTCGACTGCTTCTACGTCTCGCCTCCGGGACAGCACGACATGACCGCGGTCGGCGGCGACAGCCATGCGAGCGCCGGGTCGCGCTTCGCCTGGGTCGGGGCAGTGCTGGGCGCCCTCGCCGGCGCGGCGCTGGGCTTTCTGGTCGCCTGGCTGGTGGCCGACAACTATCGCACCGCGGCGCTGCTGTTCGGCGCCGCGCTCGGCGCCTACGTCGGCTCCTTCCTCGGCGCGATGAACAAGGTGCGCGGCGGCCGCCGCACCGAGGCGAGCGTCGAGCACCCGGTCGAGCCCAAGGCCGGACGCATGATCGCCGTCAAGGCCGACCGCCCGGGCACCGACCAGCGCGCCGTCAAGGTGCTGCGCGAGCTCGGCGCGCGCGACGTAGGCCGCGCCGAGGGCGACTGGCGCAACGGCTGGAAGGACTTCGACCCTCGCGCACCGCTCATGACCCCCTGAGAAGGGGTCGCGAACTTGCGAGCGGGGGGTTTCGAGGCAGTGATCCTCGATGTCGACGGTACGCTCGTCGAGAGCAATGACGCGCATGCGCGCGCGTTCGCCGAAGTGATGGGCCTGCCCTTCGAGCGCGTGCGTCCGCTCATCGGCATGGGGTCCGACAAGCTCATCCCCGCGCTCATCGGCCGCTACGACGCGTCGCTCGCCGAGCGCAAGAAGGCGCTTTTCAGGGAGCGTTACCTCCCGCAGCTGAAGGCGTTTCCCCGGGTCGAGGCGCTTCTGCAGGCCTTGCAGGACAGGGGCTTGCGCCTGGCGGTGGCGAGCTCGGCCGGCAAGGACGAGCTCGACGCGCTGCTGGCGGTCGCAGGCGCACAGCCGTTTCTCGAGGCGCAGACCGACGCCGACGACGCCGGGCAGTCCAAGCCCGATCCCGACATCGTGCAGGCGGCCGTGAAGCAGCTTCGCCTCCCCGCCGCACGCTGCGTGATGGTGGGCGATACCCCGTATGACGCCAAGGCGGCGGCGCGCGCCGGGGTTGCTTTCATCGGGCTGCGCTGCGGGGGCTGGGACGACCAGGCGCTGCAGCCGGCGCTCGCGGTGCGCCGCGACCCCGCAGAGCTCCTGCAGGACATTCTGCACAGCGCTCTGTAGCCACCCGGCTACAGAGGGGGGGAAGGCAGCCAGACCATGGGAACTGGCGTATGCTGCGCGGGCTCATGGACTTCGAAGACCTCGACGAAGCTCGCGCACTGCACGCCGCGCTGCTGGAGATGTTTGTCGCGCATACCGGCGGCAAGGAAAATCCGCAGGCGCTCGCGCGCATCGAGCGCCTGTGCGATCTCGCCATCGCCGCGGTCGACGACCTGGAGTGCCGGGTGTCGATGCGCGGCATCAGGAGCTACGCGATCCTGCTGTTTTCGAGCGAAGGCGCCCAGGCGGTCGACGCCGGCTCGATCTCCGGCCTGGATTTTCTGCGCCTGCGCATCTCCAACGCGCTATCCGCGTTCCGCGCCCGGCTGGGCGCCATCGAGGCGCAGCGGCTGCGCGATCAGACGCGCGCCTTCGAGCGGCGCCGCCTGCAGGGCGAGCCGCGCGCCTTGACCCGGGGACAGTTTCCCGCGGCGCAGCCCCGGCGCAACATCCGGGTGCTGGTCGTGGAGGACAACCACGATGCGGCCGAGAGCCTGCGCCGCCTGCTGGATCTCTCCGGCTACGAAGTGAGCGTCGCGCATACCGGGCAGGAGGGCTTGCGCGCGGCGCGGCTGCTGCGCCCGCAGGTCGTGCTGTGCGATATCGGGCTGCCCGACAGCAACGGGTTCATGGTGGCCGGTGCGCTGCGCAGCGACCCCGAGACTGCCGCGGCGCGGCTCATCGCGGTGACCGCCTACGGCGCCGACGAAGACCGCCGGCGCGCGCGCGCCGTGGGCTTCGACCTGCACCTGGTCAAGCCGGTGGACCCGGACGTGCTGCTGGAAAAGCTGGAAGCCTAGAAAGGATCCTCGTGCTGCCGCACACTGCAGCGGCCCAGGCGAAATCGCCGCGCGAAGCCTCCTGCCGGGTGCAGGCAGGCCAGAAAGGCTTGCAGGGCGCCGAGCGCCAGCAGTACATGGCAGAGTGCCTGGGCAAGGCAGGCAAGCCGGCGGCGAAGGAAAACTCCCGGCAGCGCTGCAGCCGCGAGGCGGCGGCCAAGGGGCTCAAGGGTCCCGAGCGCGCCGCCTACCTGGCGCGCTGCGGGCAATAAGCTTCAGCCGCCCAGGTTCTGCTCGGCGAAGCGCCAGTTGAGCCGCTCGCCGATCACCGCCGAGAGGTAGCGCTCCCGCTGGTTGCGATAGTCCACGTAGTAGGCGTGCTCCCAGACGTCGATGGTGAGCAGGCAGCGGATCCCGTGCGCCATGGGAGTGTCGGCGTTCGCGGTGGTCTGGATTTCCAGCTTGCCGCGGTTTTCGACGAGCCAGGCCCAGCCGCTGCCGGACTGCGCCAGCGCCGCGGCGGCAAAAGCCTCGGCAAAGCGCTCGTAGCTGCCGAAGTCGGCTTCGAGCCGCGAGAGCAGCGTCCCCGAAGGCCGCTGCTTCTCGGGTGAAAGCGACTTCCAGTAGAAGTCATGGTTCCACGCCTGGCCGGCGTTGTTGAACAGCTTGCCCTGGCTGGAGCGCACCACCTCCTCGAGCGAGCGCGCCTGCATGCGCTCCTTCTGCAATAGCTCGTTCATGGTGTCGACGTACTTCTTGTGATGCTTGCCGTGGTGCAGGCTCAGCGTCTCGCGCGAGATCACCGGCTCGAGCGCATCCTCGGGATAGGGCAACGGCGGCAGGTCGAAATGCAGCGGTTGCGCGGCTTTGGCGGCGGCAGTGGCCATGGATCGGTCTCCTCTAAAGAACGCGCCACTCGCCGTTCGCGGATTTGCGCGCGGGGCGGCGCGGGGGCTTCGGGGCAGTCCCCTCCTCATGCAAGGTCCGGACCTCCTCGATGCCCCAGAGGCGAAATCCGCCCCGGAAGGCGTTGAGGTTATTGCCGATGCGCACACCGGCGGGCAGTTCCTTGCTCAGGTGCTTGGCGTTTCCACCGCCGACCACCACGTAGTCGGCAAGGAAGGCTTTTTGCAGCGCCGGCAAGGTGCGCAGCACGAGCTTGCACCAGGCCTTGCGGCCCTTCTTCTCGAGCCCTTCGCGCCCGAGCTTCCTGCTGAACGTGGAGCGGCGAAACGGCAGCTCGCCCAGCTCCAGGGGCAGGATCACGTGGTCGGCGATGAGCGCCGAGCCCAGCCCGGTGCCGAAGCCCACGAACAGCATGCGTCCGCCCTCGTAGCTTCCCAGCGCCTGCATCGCGGCATCGTTGGCGATGCGCACCGGGCAATCGAAGGCGGCGGCAAAGTCGAACCCCACCCAGCCGTGGCCCAGGTTGCCCGGCTCGGCCAGCGGCCCGCTGGGGCCGACCATCGCCGGCAACCCGATCGACACGGCGTCGTAGCGCCAGCCGCGCGCCGCGCGGCGCACCTCGTCGACCATAATGGCCGGCGTGAGCTCGGCCCCCGAAGGGATCTTGCGCGGCTCGGTCTCGCCGCTCGCCAGGAACTTCACCTTGCTGCCGCCCACGTCCACCGCCAGGATTTTCTTCAGCGTCACAGGAGGTACTCCCACTGGCGCGCGAGCCATTCCCTGAGCTTCTGGCTCAGGGGGCGCCGGCGCCATTGTCCCGCGTCGATTTCGACCGCGGCGGCGAGGTCGCGCCGGAAGCGCCGCTCCATCTCGGCGGCGAAGCCCGCGTCGTGCACCTCCAGGTCGGCCTCGTAGTTGTGCACGAAGCTGCGCCAGTCC
Source organism: uncultured bacterium (assembly GCA_965233185.1). Lineage (GTDB taxonomy): Bacteria > Pseudomonadota > Gammaproteobacteria > Burkholderiales > SG8-39 > SCGC-AG-212-J23. The sequence goes on along the minus strand of CBDDSA010000045.1, from coordinate 8,396 downwards.
AGGTTGGTCGAGCCGATGCTGCTCCATTGCGAATCGATCACCGCCGTCTTGGCATGCATGAGGGCCTCGTGCCATTCGAAGATGCGCACCCCCGCCGCCAGCAGCTCGGCGTAGTGCGAGCGGCCGGCGTCCACCGGCGCCCAGAAGTCGGTGAACCCGGGCAGGACCAGGCGCACGTCCACGCCGCGCCGCGCCGCCTCGGCCAGGGCGCGCTTGAGGCGCGGGTCGGGGACGAAATAGCCCACCGTGAGCCAGACCCTGGAACGGGCGGCGTCGATGCGCTCGAGTAGCACCGCGTACATCTCGCTGCGATCGGCGCCCGGGTCGCTCGCCACCACGCGCATCGTCTGGTCGCCCCGCGGCTCGAGCTTCGGGTAGTAGCGCGCATCGGCGAACGGCCCGCAATCCTGCAGCGCCCAGGCATCCAGGAACAGGCGCTGGAATTGGGCCACCACCGGCCCCTCCACCCTCACCTGCGTATCGCGCCAGCCGCTTTTCTTGTTCTCCTCCTGGTCCGGATTGCGCCGGGCGCGCGCCGAGCTCGAGCCGTAGGCGTCGCTGATGTTGATGCCGCCGGTGAAAGCCACGCGGCCGTCGACCACCAGGATCTTGCGGTGGTCGCGGTTATTCACCTTGTCGACGCGCGTGGTGACCGGGTTGAACTCGCACACCCGCACGCCGGCCTCGCGCAGGCGCTCGAAGTACTCGCGCGGCGTGCCGATCGAGCCGATGCTGTCGTAGAGGAGCTGCGCGGTCACCCCGGCGGCTACCCGGTCCTTCAGCACCGCGATCAGCCGCTCGCCGGCCTCGCCGTCGTCCAGGATGTAGGTCTGCAGGTTGATGTGGTCGCGCGCGCGCGCGATGGCGGCGAACATGGCGTCGTGCGTGCTCGGGCCGTCGATGAGCATGCGCGCCTCGTTCCCGCCCACCGGCCGCGCAGCCGGGGTGGCGTGCTGCCGCGCCGGCATGTCCTCCGGCGAGGGCAGCGCGCAGCCGGCAAATAGCGCGGCCGTCAGCAGGCTACCGATCAGGCTACTTCTTGATGCGAATGTCGTTCCTGACCGAGCGCACACCCTGCACTTTCTTGGCCGCCGAGACCGCGCGGCTCGCCTGGTCCTCGGAGTCCACGAAGCCCGTGAGCTGCACCGTGCCGCGGTAGGTCTCCACGTTCACCGCCGCCGCGGTCTTCGCGCCTGCGTCGGTCGCGATGGCGGTCTTCACCTTGGCCGTGGTGGCGGCGTCGTCGGTGAACTCGCCCGCGCTGCGCTGGGTGGGGCTGTCGGAGGCGCAGGCGCCCAGGCCGAGCAACAGGGCCGCGGCGCCGGCGGCGAGAAAGTTTCTCTTGGATGCATGCATCACGTCCGCTCCTTCTGGGGTTGCTGCTCTTTCTCGGGGTGCTCTTTGTCGGGCTCCATAGGGTCGAAAGGCCACTTGTCCTTCTCGTGGGCCATGCCTACGCCCCGCGCTCCCAATCGTTCACCTGGCGCTCCGCCTCGTCCTTCGCGATGCCGTAGCGCTCCTGGATCTTCCCCACCAGCTGGTCGCGGTTGCCGTCGATCTGGTCGAACTCGTCGTCGGTGAGCTTGCCCCACTTGGCCTTCAGCTTGCCGGTCATTTGCTTCCAGTTGCCGCCGATGCGATCCCAGTTCATGTTGCCTCCTGTAGTGATGGACGCCGGATGTCTTGCAAAGCGCGTGCCGCCTGCACTTTTTGCCCTACAAGGAATTTGTTACACGGCGGCCGGCTGGATGAGGCGCGCCACCGTGGCGAGCAGCGCCACCGGTTCCACCGGCTTGGCGAGCTGCGCGTCATAGCCTGCGGCGACCGCCCGCATGCCCGCGGTGGGCTGCGCCGGCACGGTAAGCGCTGCCGCGCGCAGGCAGCCGCCGCGCTCCACGGGTAGCGCCCGCACCGAGCGGATGAGGCCGTAGCCGTCCCCGCTACGCGCGCCCACCTCGGAGAGCATCACATCGGGATGGAAGACACCGACCGCCTGCAGCGCCTCGTCGGCAGTGGCGGCGGCGCGCGTGTGCGCGCCGGCCACCGCCAGCATCCGGCTCATCGTGTCGCGCTCTGCCGGATCGGGGTCGACGATGAGCACCCGCACGCCGGTCAGCAGCGGCCGCGAGACGTCCAGCAGGCCCGAGAGGATGCGCGCCTGCGCGGCGCGCAGCCGGCGCTCGCGGTCCAGGGCGCGCGCCATCTCCTGCTCGGCGCGCTTGCGCTCGTGGATGTCCACGCAGGCGCCGACGAACCCCTCGAACAGGCCTTGGGCGGAAAAGCGCGGCTGGCCGCGGTCCAGCATCCAGCGGTACTCGCCGTCGTGGCGGCGCAGCCGGTATTCCACCTCGAAGGGCTGGCGCGCATCGAACGCGCGCACGCAGGTGTCCAGCCAGCGCGCGAGGTCCTCGGGGTGCACGCCGCGCGACCAGCCCTCGCCGAGCGCCTGCTCCTCGCTGCAGCCGGTGAACGCCAGCCACTCCGGGCTGAGGTACTCGCACGACAGGTCGGGCCGCGCGCGCCACAGCATCACCGGAAGCGGCTCGTCGGTCCTCGCCTTCGCCAGCGGCAGATCGCTCATCATGCTTGCCAGGCTGCTGCACGGGCCGTGCCTGCGATGCCATGTAGCGGAAACTCTACTTCGGCAAGGCTTGCCTTCCGACCTTTTCTACAACTCCCCGACGCTTTTACACGGGCACGATGTTTGCTGCTAGCGCTGCAGCGTCAACCTCATTCATCAAGGAGTAAGCCATGCTTAGCTGGGCGCTTGCGTTCTTCATCATTGCCATCATCGCCGCAGTCTTCGGCTTCACCGGCATCGCGTCCGGAGCGGCGGAAATCGCGAAGATCCTGTTCGTCGTATTCGTGGTGCTGTTCCTGGTATCGCTGGTCGCCGGCCTGCTGCGCCGACCCTAATCGGAGGACTCATGACACTCAAACTTTGCTCCATGGCCGCGGCGCTCGCGCTGGCTTTCGCCGGCGCGGCCCAGGCGCAACAGACCCAGACCCCGCGCACCGATTCCAAGGCGCCTGCGGCGTCCGCGGGCGCCACCACCGACCGCAAGGCCGACGAGCGCAAGGCGCGCAAGGCGGAAGAGGAGCGCATCGAGGCGCAGTACAAGGCCGCCAAGGAGAAGTGCGATGCGATGAAGGACAACGCGCAGGACGTGTGCGAGAAGGAAGCCAAGGCGCAGGAGAAGGTCGCCAAGGCCGAGCTCGCGGCGAAATCCAACCCGTCCCAGCGCAACCAGCGCAAGGTCGCCGAGGCGAAGGCCGAGGGCGAATACGAGGTCGCCAAGCAGAAGTGCGACGACCAGAAGGGCGAGCAGAAGGACGCCTGCGAGAAGCAGGCGAAGGCGAAGCACGACCAGGCGAAGGCGGCCATCTCCAAGCAGTACGCCCAGCGCCAGGACAGCGGCGAGCGTCCCAAGCGCTCCGCGTCCAGCGGCGAGAGCCGCTCCAGCGCCGGCAGCACGAAGTAAGGCGGCATGGCTCGAGGCCTGTGGAAAGGCGCAATCAGCTTCGGCCTGGTGAACGTCCCGGTCGAGCTGTTCTCCGCCGAGAAGCGCTCGAGCGAGCTCGACCTGACCATGCTCGACAAGCGCGACCTCGCCCCGGTGGGCTACAAGCGGTACAACAAGTCCACCGGCGAGGACGTGCCCTGGGCCGAGATCGTCAAGGGCTATGAGTACGAGGACGGCCGATACGTGGTGCTGTCCGACGAGGATTTCCGCCGCGCCAACGTGGAGGCGAGCAAGACGGTCGACATCCAGGCGTTCGTCGACCTGAAGGACATCCCGCCGGCGTACTTCGAGACGCCCTATTACCTCTCGCCGGGCAAGCGGGGGGAGAAGGCCTATGCGCTGCTGCGCGACGCGCTGAAGAAGTCCGGCAAGGCCGGCGTCGCCACCGTGGTGATCCGCACGCGCCAGTACCTCGCCGCGGTCATGCCGCAGGACGAGGTGCTCATGATGAACACCCTGCGCTATGCCGACGAGCTGAAGGCGGCCGCGGACCTGAGCATCCCGGCGAGCGCGCTGCACGCCAAGGCCACGGCCAAGGAGATCGACATGGCGCTGCGCCTGATCGACGACATGGCCGAGAAGTGGAAGCCGGAGAAGTTCAAGGACACGTACCGCGACGACCTCCTGGCGCGCATCGAGGAGAAGGTGAAGGCCGGGCAGACCGAGGAGATCACCCCGCCCGAGAAGGGCAAGCGCGAGTCCGCCGGCGCCGAAGTCATCGACCTCATGGCGCTGCTCAAGAAAAGCGTGGAGCGCAAGCAGGAAAAGGGCGAAAAGGAAAGGCCGCGCCGCCAGCATAAGGCGAAGCGGCGCGCGGCATGACCCGGATGAGCGTTACAAGCCCGCATGCCTAGGCGCCAGATCCGCTATGCGGTGGTCGGGCTGGGCCACATCGCGCAGGTGGCGGTGCTGCCCGCGTTCGGCAACTCGCGCCGCAACTCGAAGCTGGCCGCGCTGGTTTCGGGCGACCCGGTCAAGCTCGAGGAGCTGGGCGCCAAGTACGGCGTGGAGCATCGCTGCGGCTACGACGGCTACGACGCGCTGCTGAAAAGCGGCGCGATCGACGCGGTCTACATCGCGCTGCCCAACAGCCTGCATTGCGACTACGCGGTGCGCGCCGCCGAGGCCGGCGTGCACGTGCTGGTGGAAAAGCCCATGGCGCCCACCGAGGCCGAATGCGAGCGCATGGCGCGCGCGGCGCGCGATGCCGGGGTCAAGCTGATGGTCGCCTACCGGCTGCACTTCGAGCGCGCCAACCTGGAGGCGATCGAGGTGGCCCGCTCCGGGCGCATCGGCGAGCCGCGCCTGTTCAGCTCCACGTTCAGCATGCACGTGGTGCCGGGGAACATACGCGTGAAAAGCGCGCTCGGCGGCGGCGTGCTCTACGACATCGGCATCTACTGCATCAACGCGGCGCGCGGGCTGTTCCGCGACGAGCCGCTGGAGGCGCGGGCGGCGGCCAGCGGCTCCATCGGCGACGTGGAGGAGTCGATCAGCTGCACGCTGCGCTTCGCGCACGAGCGGCTGGCGAGCTTTACCTGCAGCTTCGGCGCGGCCGACGTGTCGGAGTACCGCCTGGTGGGCACCAAGGGCGACCTCGCGGTCGAGCCCGCCTACGAGTACGCCATGGCGCTGCAGCACCGCCTGACCCTGGACGGCGAGGTGAAGGAGCGGCGCTTCGCCAAGCGCGACCAGTTCGCGCCCGAGCTGCTGTATTTCTCCGACTGCGTGCTGAAGAACCAGGACCCCGAGCCGTCGGCCGACGAGGGCCTCGCCGACGTGCGCGTGATCCGCGCGCTGTACCAGTCGGCCGAGTCGGGGCGCCCGGTGGAGCTCGCGCCGTTCGAGAAGCGCGCGCGCCAGAGCCTCGAGCAGGAAATCCGCCGGCCGCCGGTCGACAAGCCGCAAACGGTGCACGCGCAGGCGCCTTCCGGGAGCTGAGGAGATGCTCAAGTGGGCCATCATTTTCTTCATCATTTCGCTGATCGCGGGGTTTTTCGGCTTCACCAACATCGCCTCGGGGACGCGCAGCATCGCCAGGGTGCTGTTCTTCATCTTCCTCGCCATCTTCCTCATCATCCTGGTGTTCGGGGTGATGCTCGGCATGCTGGTGTTCTAGCCATGAAGGCCCTGGCTCTGCTGCTGACGGCCGTTTCGTTCCTGTTTCTCGCTGCGTGCGAGCCCAACCCACCCAAACCCAAGACCGATTCAACCCACCAAAGGAGTACCTCATGAAAGTCACCGCCATCGTCAGTGCTACCGCCCTCGCCTTTGCCCTCGGCGCCTGCGCCAGCGACCCGAACAGCTCCGAGCGCGCCTCCAGCGGCGCGAGCGGCGAGTCCGAGATCAAGCGCGACTCGAAGAACGCCATGCTCACCGGCAAGGTGAAAGCCGCGCTCGCCGCCGACGTCGGCCTGAAGACCTGGAACATCGACGTCGACAGCGCCGGTACCACCGTAACGCTGAACGGGATGGTCGACAGCGAAGCCACCAAGAAGCGCGCCGAGTCCGTGGCGCAAGGCGTCGACGGCGTCTCGACGGTCAAGAACAACCTGAAAGTCAAAGGCAGCTGATGGCAGGCGAGCCGGCGCTGCTCTCCGTCGTGCTGTCGAAAGACGGCGTGTGGAGCGTGAACGAGCGCGGTCCAAGCCGCGTGGCCGTGGCGTATTTCCCCAGCAAATGGGGCGCCATGCGCCACGCCGTGCGGGTCGCGCGCGCCAAGCGCCGCTGCCGCGTCGCCGTGCTCGAGCCCGGCGGCCAAGTGCGGCTCAGCCGCGACTACGACTCGCCGCAGCCTGGCAGCCCGGAGGCGCCGTGACCGCGCGCAGCTTCGCGCTCATCGCCGGCATCCTGTACCTGGGCGCAGGCCTGCTGGGGCTCATGCCCGGCATGCTTGCGCCGCCGCCGCCCAATGCGCCGCCCCTTGCCTTCGACGTGATGTACGGGGTGGTGCTCGGGCTCTTCGCGGTCAACATGCTGCATACCGCCGTGCACCTCGTGGTCGGCGCGTGGGGCCTGTGGGCCTACATGGGCAACGCCAGCCCGAAGTTCTACGCGCAGAGCCTGGCGGTGCTGTTCGGCGCGCTCGGCATCATGGGACTCATCCCCGGACTGAACACCGGCTTCGGCGTCCTCCCGCTGCACGGCCACGATGTGTGGCTGCACCTGGGCACCGCGGCCGCCGCGGCCTTTTTCGGCTGGCGCCAGCAGGCGGGCGAGCGCCGGCGCACCGCCGGGGACCGGCGCAACGCGCCGCGTGCGCCGGTGGCGAACGAGCGGCGCCACGGCCTCTACGACCGGCGCCGCCAGCCCTTTCCTACCTGAAGATCCGCTATCGCGATTGCGAGTTGGGATCGCCCGGCCGCGATACGCCGGCGACGGCCTTCCCGGCGGGCTTCTGGTCCGTGACCGCAACGTCGCCCAGCGCGATGATGCCGACCAGGCGCTTATCGCGGTTCATGACCGGCAAGCGCCGCACCTTCTCCTGCGCCATGTTCTGCGCCACGTGGTCGAGGTCCTCGTCCTCGTAGCAATACTTCACGTCCTGGGTCATCACCTCGCGCACCGGCGTGGACGGACCTTTGCCGGCGGCGACGCCGCGGATGGCGATGTCGCGGTCGGTGATCATGCCGACCAGGCGGTCGTTCTCGCCCACCGGCATCGCCCCGGCGTCGATTTCCGCCATGATCTTCGCCACGTCGGCGATGCTCTGGCCGGGATCGGCAATGCGCACGTTGCGGGTCATCGCTTCGGAAACACGCATGGTTCACCTCCTTGGGGTTGGTTGCCGATGGCGAGCAAGCGGCGCGCCCGGCACCCGGCTTGCACGTGAATGGCATGCGACCCACCGAGCTGCAGGACCACCTGTTCGCGCTGGAAGAGCGCTTCTGGAAAGAGGGCGCCGATTATTACCGGCGGCGCCTCGCACCGGGGGCAATGATGCTCGCGTGCGTGAGCGACGGCCAGGCCTGGCGCCTCGCCTTCCACCAGCAGACGCCGCTATGATCGCCCGGCAGAAGCGCACTTCCAGGACCATCCGGGGCTTCGCCGCCACGCGCGGGGCACGCGACGTGGTCAAGCAGGCCGAGGCCGATGTGCGCCATGGCCTGAAGGACACCGACCGGCGCGGCGCGCCCGCCCGCCCTGCCCGAAAGAAAAGAACCGGGGGCCGATAGCAGCCAGCCGTGAAGTTCACCGATCGTGCGGCCGCCGGGCGCGCGCTTGCCGGCCGCTTGCAGCATTACGCCGGACGCGATGACACCCTGATGCTGGCCCTGCCGCGCGGCGGCGTGCCGGTCGCCCCTGGAGATTGCCCGCAACCTGGAAGCGCCGCTCGACGTGCTGCTCGTGCGCATGCCGCCCGCCGAGCTCGGCGTTGCGCCGGGCGCCGCGATGCAGCGAATCGTCATCCTGTGGACGAGGGAAGTGGACGAGCTGCTGTGCCTGCGCGAGCTGGCGGAGGGCGCACCGTGGAAGACGGCTACGAGGACTCTTCCCTGCCGAACGACGAGGAGCTGTGCCGCCTGCTGCGGAATGGGACTTGCTCCCGTCCTCCCCATGAGCCTTCTTGAACGCGCGCTGGTTTCCGGCAGCATCGCGGCCGCGGCGGTCAGCCTGGTGGTGGCGGTGGCGGGCCGCCGCGCCACCGGCTCTTCGGCCGCGCCGCTGAACGCGACCAGCCATTTCCTGTGGGGCGAGCGTGCCGCCCGCGAGGACGGGGCTTCGCTCAAGTACACGGCGACCGGCTTTGCGGCGAACTACGGCGCATCGGTCTTCTGGGCGCTCTTCTACGAAGCGCTTGCGCCGCGCATGCCGCCGCTGGCGCGCGGCGCCGCGGTGTCCGCGCTAGCCGATCTTTAACACTTTTTCGCT
>CBDDSA010000044.1:0-3727 GCA_965233185.1 uncultured bacterium | reverse complement strand
CATGCTCGACGGCGCCCAGGTGGTGTACGTCGACCGCGTCGAGACGGCCTGGCCGCTGCGCATGACCCTCACCTCGGGCTCGCACGTGCCGCTCCACTGCACCGCGAGCGGCAAGCTGCTCCTCGCGCTCCTGCCCAAGGCAAGCAGGGAACGCCTGACGGCGCAATTACCGCTCAACCGCTTCACCGACAGCACCATCACCGATCCCAGGCGCTTCGGCGCCGAGCTCGCGCGCATCCGCGGCAACCGCTACGCCACCGACAACGAGGAGTTCCACGCCGGCCTGGTCTGCGTCGCGGTGCCGGTGATCGGGAAGAAGCGCGCCTGCGCCGCGCTCGCCGTGCACGCCCCGGTGTCGCGCATGCCGCTCGAGCGCGCGCTCTCCTATCTTCCGGTCCTGCGGCGGGCTGCCGCGGCGATGAGCTCTACGCTCGATTCGTAAAGTTCTAGGCCATGTGCCAGCCGTGGCTGACGGTGATGGACTGACCGGTCAGCGCGTTGGTCGGGAAGGCGGCGAGGAATAGCGCCACCTGCGCGATATCGCCCACGGTGGCGAACTCGCCATCCACGGTGTTCTTCAGCATGACGTCTTTCACCACGGATTCCGGAGAAATATTCAGCTCCTTCGCCAGCTGAGGGATCTGTTTCTCCACCAGCGGCGTGCGCACGAAGCCGGGGCAGATGAGGTTCGAGCGGATGCCGTGCGCCGCGCCCTCCTTCGCCACGACGCGGCAAAGGCCGGCGAGGCCGTGCTTCGCCGCGACGTAGGGGCCCTTCTGCGGGGAGGCCTCCTTCGAGTGCACCGAGCCCATGAGGATGATCGAGCCGCCGCGCTTCTGCTCGATCATCTGCCGCATGCAGGCGCGGGTGGTGAGAAAGCCGCCGTCGAGATGGATGGCGATGACCTTGCGCCAGTTCTCGAAGGAGACGTCGGCGATGTTGTCGATGTGCTGCACCCCGGCGTTGCTGACGAGGATGTCGACGCCGCCCAGCTGCCGCACCATCTCCGCGACGCCGCGCTCGACTTCGTCCTCGCTGGTCACGTCCATGCGCACGCCGATCGCGCCTTTCATTTCGCTTGCCTTGCGCTTTGCCGCTTCGGCGCCGAGATCGGCGATGCATACCCTGGCCCCGGCCGCGGCGAAGACGCGGGCGATCTCGGCGCCGATGCCGCTCGCGGCGCCGGTGACGAGGGCGGACTTTCCGTTCAATTGCATGAGGGCTCCTAGGCGAAAAGGATTCCGGCCGACACCGCCATCATGAGCAGCAGCGTGAACTGCCGGAAGCGCGCGTCGTTGAAGCGCGAGAAGAGGCGGGTGCCGACGACCAGGCCGCCATAGTAGCCCGGCGCGAGCCAGAGCGCGGTCCAGGCGGCGGTGAGATCGAGGATGCCCTGCGTCCACAGCATCACCAGCCCCACGATGCAGCTGCCGGCGACAAAGAGCGTGAGGTTGGCGCGTGTGACGTCGATGCGGTCCGGGCCGGCGAGGAGGTACAGGATCACCGGCGGGCCGCCGATGCTCGTCGCGCCGAGCATCCCGCCGGCGAGCCCGCCGAGCGCGATGCCCGTCGGCATCTTGTGCGAGCCCGAGTAGCGCCAGCCGCGCAGGAGCAGCGCGGAAAAGACGATGACGATCAGCGCGGTGGCGCGGCGCAGGGTGAGCGCGTCGGTGGTCAGCAGCAGGTAGCCGCCGAGCGGCACGGTGAGGGTAGTGGCGGCGAGGATCGGGCCCACCACGCGCCAGCGCACGAGCGAGCGCGTCTGCAGCACCTGCGGCGCCGCCGCCAGCGACTCGAGGAGGAGCACCACTGGGACTGCGAGCTTCGGCCCGAGCAGCAGTACGAGCGGCGGCGCCATGACCATCGCGCCGCCAAACCCGGTGATGCCGCGCACGATGCCAGCGACGGCGCCGATCAGCGCGGCGAGCAACAGGACTCCACCCTGACTGTATGATTCGGCAAGCAAGTGCATCGATCCCTTGCGAGAGGCCCTACGCGAGAAGGATTCCGGCCGACACCGCGATTATGAGGAGCAGCGTAAGCTGCCGGAAGCGCGCGTCGTTGAAGCGCGAGAATAGCCGAGTGCCGACGACCAAACCGCCGTAGTAGGCCGGCGCGAGCACGAGGCCCGTCCATGCGGCATCGAGGTCGAGCACGCCGCTCGCCAGTAGCATGCTGAGGCCGGCGAGCGAACCGATGGCGGTGAAGAGGGTCATGTTCGCCCGCGTCGTGTCGATACGATCGGGCCCGGCGAGAAGGTACAGGATCACCGGGGGGCCGCCGATGCTGGTCGCCCCCAGCATCGCGCCGGCAAGGGCGCCGAGGCCCACGCCCGTGCCCGTACGCTGCGCCCCGGCGTAGCGCCAGCCCCGCAGCAGAAGCAGGGAGAAGATGATCACGATCATCGCCGTCGCGCGGCGCAGCGTCAGCGCATCGGTGGTGAGGAGCAGATAGCCGCCCAGCGGCACCGTGACGCACGTGGCGAGGAGGATCGGACCCATCACCCGCCAACGCACGAGGTTGCGGGTCTGCAGCACCTGCGGCACCCCGGCAAGACCCTCGAGAAGGAGCACCACCGGCACGGAGACCTTCGGCCCGAGCAGCAGAGCGAGCGGCGGTGCCATGATGATCGCGCCGCCGAAGCCCGTGATGCCGCGCACTGCGCCGGCGAGCGCGGCCACCAGCGCAGGCGCGAGCAAATCCGCGGAAAACGGAATCCTGTGTGCTCCCTTCAGGGCGCTATGCTACCGGCCCGGAAGACTCTTCCGCATCGCGATGGCGCCGGCCGGGGGCATGCGCCGGTCGGCTATGCCTGCGTTGCGCTCGGCTTGTGCTTCCGTGCGCCGGACTGGCGCTGCCGCCGGAGCTCGAACCTGCGGCACAGCACGCGCTCGAACGCCCCATCGAACCACTCGTTCTTCGCCAGCCGCTTGAACCAGGGCGTCGAGCGCGACAACCGGCGCCACTCGGAGTCGAGAGCGCTGCGGTCGGACAGATAGTGCGCGACGTAGAACTGGCAGCCGCGCCCAGACGGCGTCTCGAAGAACTGAAAGCCCTCCCACTCGGGACACTCGAGCAGGATCGGCCCATGCTCGCACTTGTACCAGGCGGTGAACTCGGAACGCCAGTCCTTGGGCGTCCAGATGCCGACGCGGAACACCCATGAACCCGCGTCGGGCCCCCAACGCCCGGCCGAGAACAATTCCGTGACCTGCTTCTCCAGCACCTCGGGCGGTGGATCGCCGCGCTCGCAGAAGACGAAACTGCCGGCCTTGTCCTCGCGGACCAGACACTGCGCGGCGCTGGCGCGCGCCGCGAGTGCCCCCAGCGCCTTCGCGCTCTTCGCGCTGGTTTCCCAAATCCGCACTACAGGGCCTTGGCGGCTTCGAGCTGCTTGATAAGCTCGTCCTGCCCCTGGTCCTGGAGCACGCGCCGGGCGAGCTTCGGATCGTAGGTGCCCTTCACCGCGATCCACGCCGCCGGCGCGCCGCTGTACCACTGCTGCAGCTCGCGCGGGGTCGGGTTGTATACCCTCACCTTCCCCTCGAGGATCTTGTTCTGCTTCGCCATCCATTCGCCGTCGACTTTGAAGCTCTGATCGCGGATGTCCTGGCCGATCTTGTCGAGGACCTGCTTGGCCCAGTTCGGCAGGCGGTCGTAGCGCTTCTTGTCCATGAAAATGATGTGTGCGTTCCAGGCACCGCCAGTGGAGGTAATGAATTTCGCG